>JAUYMJ010000098.1 GCA_030698775.1 bacterium | reverse complement strand
TGAGCAATGCAATGCGCTTCCACAGGGCACTTCGCCTGAGGGATTGTATGTCCCGGTCGGACCACCCACACTTCATTTTCCACTCTACGCAAGGACCCTCTTGGCACACGTCACTTCGCCTACTATCCCCGCACACCGGCAGTCATACATCCACCCGAAAACAGGGACGAAAATTACCGTCTCGGAAGCGACACCCGAATTCTATAAATCAGATGCACCATTTGTCCCGGGAACCGGTCAATATATGGGTATCGCAAAATTTCTTAGGGAGGTCCAAGGGAATCCTCATAACACCAAGGTCGGAAATGTGTATGTGCATCAACGGGACAGTTTCAGAGCTATGTTTCAAAACGTCTTCGAAGAAGACGGCTCACTCACTCCCGAAGAAATGCTCCGGACAATGCTTTTTGTACGGGAAGCTGCAAAAAAAGCAGGAGATAATAATGTATTGGAAGGTCTTTCTGTACTAACAGATTCACTTGTGGAGGCACAGATACGCGTAAAGAGCATTCAGAGACAATACAGATTGCGCTTCACGCTCGACCTCAAAGCACTTGCCGAGGCAATCAAAAAAGCTTCATTTGATAAAATTCCGAAGGATGAGGTAAAAACACAGCTAGAAATAGGTAAATCTGATGTACTTTTTCTTCCATATGAGGGGAGGATTGCCACATACCCGGGTGCCGAAAAGTTTGATGACGTACCTGATGAGTGGTTTTTCCGGCTGTTAAAACCGGTATTTGTAGACCTCATAAAAGATATCCCAGAGTCTAATTACCCGTTTGACGTTCGTGAAAAGTTGGATCTCGTGAAATTAGCCTCTTAATCTAGGATAAATTAATATTTTAGCTTCATTTTTTTTGTGAAAATAATCTGCCATAGTTTGGATATAGTAAATCCTCTTTCGTCGTATTGACACGCATTTTCCACTTACCGTACTATTACAATACAGTTATCACAAAGCCTACCGCCAACGGAAGCTTGCGACAAACGTACTCCTGCCCAAGTACATTGCCGTAAGTGATATTTTTCTTAGCTTGCCCATGAAAAATATCCGTCCATCATATTGTCAATTTACAAACGCAACAGCAACCCTCTTGCAATCCGTATTCCGGATGTAAGGGGGATTTTCTTTGAAAAATTTCTGTCATTGCGAGCGAAGCGTGGCAATCTCATAAAATAGATTGCTTCGTCCCAGATGTTATATCGGGATCCTCGCAATGACGCAATGATTAAATAAAAAACAGAAGGGAGGCCTGCCGTTCCGACTTGTCCGCCGAAGCTTTAGCGAAGGTGGAAGTCTGAAGAAAGACTAAAAGGCGGGAAGAAGAGTGAGCTCTCTGTACTCTTTTTAAAACAAATCTTTGAGAAGAAGGACGGTGAATAAAAATGATAAATAAAAAAATTTTAATTAGTGCTATGTCGATTGTTACTTCGCTTGCAATGGTAGGCGGAGCAACCTTCGCATTTTTTAGTGATCAAGGAACAAGTAGCGACAATATTTTCAGTTCTGGAAATATGGATATGCTGCTTTCAGACACCGATCAAACAGATCTTGATGATGTTTCTGGAACGTGGGGTTTGGCATCAGCTCCTGGAGATCCTTTTACCGGTGATCTTAAAATCAAAAACTCAGGTACTGTTGATGCTGATCATATAGAGCTGCAGTTTAGTAACGCAGTGACCGAAGCAGTTAGCGGACCTGGTACTGTTTCCGCAGTACCCATGGACAGAGTTTTAGAGATTACGTCTCTTCTCTGGGATCATGATGGTGATGGCACGCCAACTGTTGATCTGCTCGCATCGGTCATCGATCTTAACAGTAACGGAATTATAGATCTTGATGATCTTGAGAATCAAAACGTTGATGGTGCAGTAGATGCCGATAACGTTGCCTTTGGAGGAACGCAAGCCAACGATCACACGCTTCGCATTGCGGGTGAGTTTAGCGGGACTCTTGCGGAGAATCAACACCAAGGTGATTCAGTGAATATGACACTTGGTGTGACGATGAATCAAAATGTAGCCCAATAGTGGCTTAATAAGTTAGTTTTCGCTGGTGGTGGGGCAATGTGTGTTCCCACCACCAGCACCAAGGATAAAAACTCAAAACTAAAACCTGCCGGCAGGCAGGTTACAAAACGAAAAAATATGAGAAACAAAATAAAACTTTACAACTCGAACTATACACATTGCTCATTTGGCATGTGTATCATAAGTTAATATATGATACATAAAATCAGTCAGCACCCAGTAACAAAACACGCAATCAACATTTTGGGTATCAAGCTCAAGATTCTCCTTTTTGTGGTCCTCCCGCTTGTCATCCTGACGCTCCTCACCTCACAAACGGACCTCATAAGAGGGTACAAATCATTTGTCGTTGTATCGGGGAGCATGGAGCCAACTGTCCCGGTCGGGAGCATCGTCTACTCGCAAAAGTCAGGAGGCTACCAGAAGGGCGATGTTATCTCATTCAAAAACTCCAAAGGCCAGACAGTCACGCACCGCATCATATCTGTCGTCAAGGAGTCTCCTAAGCAGGAGATTCCTAGCAAGGAGACTCCTATACTGTACAAAACCAAAGGCGATGCCAATAACACTGCGGATACTGCTTCCGTACTGTCGGGGGATGTTCTGGGAAAAGTATTCTTTCAGGTCCCATACGTTGGACGGGTGATCGGCTTTATCAAAACCCCAGTCGGTTTCGGACTACTCATTATTCTTCCGGCAGCACTTTTTATATTATCGGAACTTTGGAATATCAAAAAAGAAATTGAGAAAGAAGTTGAGAAACGCGTTTTGTCCAGAGTACAAAATAGCACTGAATAAAACTAAGAGATTGTTCTCTGTCATGCTGAACTAGATTCAGCATCTATATGATTTATATTCTGGATCCTGAAACGAGTTCAGGATGACAATTAATATTAAGTATGCTGCCCGCAATATACAACGACATAATATTGGAGTTCTTAAAAAACAAGCGCCTTGCTGCAATTTTTGTGATGTATTTTCTTGCAGTATCTCTCCTCTTCGTACAAATTACCCAGGCTTTTTTTTCGGATACTGCATCGTCACTCTCCAACACCTTCGCCGCCGCAGCCGAATTTCCACCGCTAACATCAGCAGCTCTTAAAATTAACGAATTTTCAAGTCATGGAGGAGCTAGTATAGAGTGGGTAGAGTTGATCAACCCAACAGGTTCAAGTGTCGATGTGAGCGGGTGGAGTATTGAAGATAATAATCTTTCTGATGTATTTCCAACTGTTTCCCCTATACCTCCCGGAGGATTCGCAGTTGTTGTTCCTAATAGTTCGAGTCTATCTGTACCCGGATCAGCAGTTAAGATCACATTAGGGACTGGAAATATTGGCAATGGTCTTGCAGACGACGGTGATCGCATAATCCTTAAAGACGCTAGTGCGACGGAAATTGATAAAGTCAGTTACGGGGATGACACGTTTATATTCCCAACACCTGTCCCTGCTCCAGGAGCAAGTCAATCTGCAGCAAGAATTCCAAACGGTTTCGATACGGATAGCGCCTCCGATTGGCAAATTGATAGCACGCCAACAGTTGGTACGACAAACAGTCTATGAGCCTGACAAGGATACTCCTTGTGCAAGGAGTATCCTTGTAAACGAGTATACGAGTATACGAGTATAAAAGAATATGAAATTACTTTCTTACAAAACACTACGACTACTCTCACTCACCCTTATCGTAGCTGTGCTAGTGTCACAAACACAGCTCATTGAAAATTTACTTTCGCCGAAGCATGCCTATGCTGTCGGTGACCTGACTGTATCATGGGAGGGAGCGGGAACAGGAGACACAGGGCCGATGTTTACTGTCTCAAACATGGCACCCGGGCAGTCTGAAGAAAAAACAATCACCGTGACCAACAACGCAGCATCAGCACGGCCGGTTGCAATAAAAGGAGTCAAAACTTCGGGGGCACCAAGTTTCCCAACAGTCTTAGACGTCCAAATCAAAGACGGCGCAACAGTCTTATATAACGATACACTAGCACAGTTTTTTACGGATTCACTTGATCCTGAAGGAATACCGCTAAGCACAATAGGTCCTGGTGGAAGTAAAGCATACGACTTTATTGTGACGTTTCAGGAATCAGCCGGAAATGAATTCCAAAACGCCGAAGTGGTTTTTAACCTCACTATCGGCATCGGTACAGATATTCCGGCAGAATGTGAAGCGCTCCTGCCTCCCGGAAAATTCCCGATCTTCGGGACATCAGGCAATGATTTCATCAAGGGCACACTGAAAAATGACGTAATTATAACCTTTGAAGGCAATGACCGCGTTTTGGCGTCACTAGGGAACGACTGCATAGTCGGAGGAGCGGGAAATGACGAACTGCGCGGTGAGGTCGGAAATGACTTTATTTTCGGCAATGAGGGAAACGATTTTATAGCAGGAGGCAATAACAACGACTACATCGAAGGAGGCTCGGGCAACGACACTCTACGAGGCGAAAACGGAGTCGACCACATCGAAGGACAAGACGGCAATGACACTATCACAGGAGGAAATGATAATGACACCATAAATGGCGGTATGGGACTTGACAAGATAGACGGAGAAAACGGCAGGGACATGATCCACGGCAACGATGACAACGACACCCTCACAGGTGGCAACGGCAACGATACGCTCATCGGAGACCTGGGAACTGACAAAGCCGATGGAAAATCAGGGACAGACACGTGTGATGCGGAGGCGGAAATCAGCTGCGAGCTGTAACGTGTATCTAGTATTTTGTATTTAGTATTTAGCAAAATAACCGCTAGATACTAGCTACCAGCTACTAAATACTGGAGAAAGGGGGTGAAATGAAAAATGAACATACAAAAAATCAGCACATTCGTCGCTTCAGCTGCAATTTTAGTATCTGTCGCATCTCCGATGGCGTACGCAGCAGATAACGAAATCAGTGGAAACGGCTTTGATTCAACGAACAAAATCATTGAATCTAGCTCAAACTCAACTGTTGTTTCACAATCCAACAGCTCAAATGTCGTAAATGCCGTCTCCTCGGAAGCAAGCACAGGAGGAAACAAAGCCAACGCAAACACCGGCGGTGATGTTTCAATCGACACAGGCAATGCGAAAAACAACACCACTGTCAAAACAGTGACAGGTGGTAATTTCGCAGATATCGCAACCTGCTGTGGATGCAATGCTGGCGGAAGCGATTTAATCAGTGGAAATGGAGCAAAATCCTACAACAAAATTGAAGTTACATCGGTCAATTCACTTGTTGCAGTCCAATCGAACGATTCAGATGTCGTAAACGCTGTTTCGTCAAAGGCAAAAACTGGCAAAAACAAGGCCAATAAAAACACCGATGGTTCGGTAGGTATCACAACCGGAAATGCGAAAAACACGACGAAAGTCCGTGTGCATACTGGTGACAATTTCCTGACGACATCGCCGGGATGTTGCCAAGAACAAAACTGCTGCAATCAGCCTGAGTAATTGGTGTAGTTTTGCAGAGTTAAACAAAAAACCCTGCCCGAAGGTATACAAAATCCCAAGGGTGGGGTTTTTAGTTTTTGACAGCGGTGACAACGAAGCGTTTTTGGTCAAGAAACCCAGTACATGTATAGATGGTCAACCTGCTATCCTCAGAGTTATCAAGGATTTTCGTCTGCTCAGGCTTCACAATCGTAATAAACTCGACCGTATACGCAACAACCGACCCATCCGCAAATGATACTTTTATGGTATCACCGACATTTGTGTTTTTCAGCGGCCCGAGAAGATTCGGCCAGTTATGTCCGTAAAAAATTGCATTCCCTGTACTTCCGGGAAGGGCAGAGCTCTCCAAATACGAAACACCTTTGTCGGTCGTCTCCCACGTCGTATTGTGTACAGTTGCGGGGTAAACAGAGAGATCTATCGCAACGTTTGGAATTTTCAGGCGTACGGGTAGCCCGTGTGCAGCCGTCGACTCTGCGAGGACCATCGTACCTGATGTCTTCGCAAAAGCAAGCGGGTTTGGACGGTACCTTTGGTAGAGAAGGATGACAAGAAACACAATGCACAAAAGTCCCACAAACAGAAACAAACGGCTGAGAAACGTTTTCATAGAGGTTATTTTGATTTACGGAGGAGGAAACTGAGAAAAAATGCTACAAGCCCTGTACTCGCGATAGAAAGTAGGGTGATAGTGTTGCCTGTGCTTGCGAGTCCCAAAACGGCACTGGCGGCCTCCACGACCCCATTTGACGTACCGTTTGATGTGCCTTTGCATGTATAGTCATGGTTTTTTGCCAGATATGGCTCATCTGAGAGCCCCCAGATCTTACCTGTCGGGATGTAGGTCCATCCGTCGTGCTCGTAGGTTTTGACCTCGTCTTGGGAGAGGTTGCCGGCCTTAAACCAGTCAGTTTGTATCCCGGTCGTACCGTCAGATGGGCAGAAGCACTGGGTTGTCTTACTGGCGTCGACCTGATAGACCTTGTCGCTTCCTTTGTATTCCGATGTGCTCCCGACAATACCATGGACGCCTGAGTCATAACCCACGACGAGCGTGCCCTGGGGATTTGAACATGCGGGAAAATCAGAGACAGACACGGCCATAGCCTGGGCTGTTGAGAAAATGAGGTAGAAGAGTGTGAGAACGATTGTTACTATTGTAAGACGTTTCATAAAACTATAAATCAGGAACTAGTAGCTAGGAACTAGTCACTAGTACCTAATAAATGGCCTCTAGTTAATAACTATAAGTAAATTATAGAGCAACATTTCACCATTGTCAACTATTATAGGGTGAAATGGGCTATATCCTGATGATGTACTTGAGGAGCCTTCTTAGGGTATAGAGCAGGTTTTCTTTCTTTGGGTCAAGTACAACCCGCAAATCACTACCTGCTGGGGAGAACGTGACATATTTTGTGTCATAGCCATCCGCCCTCACGGTCGCCCGCTGATCCTGCTCGGCCACTGGGACAGACAGGACCGATTGATCCTTGGCAAATGACCTATTGAGCGTGCTCACCGTCGCATTGCCGATTTCATCGCCAAGAGGGTCTACAATGCGTATGGAAAGTATTTTGGGGTTAAAGTAGGCCGTGAGCGTACCGACTACTTTCCGGGGGGATCCGTCCTGATTGTAAAGCGACGTTGACCCTCCGAGGTTTACCCAGTAGTTGATCCCTTTGAGCTCGGGGACCGAAACGAGTAGCTTCAGGGCATCAGACACCCAGTTTGCCTGCTCATCCTCAGTCATCTGCCCATTTATGTCTAAAATTGGGACACCAAACTCTCCCAAAATGACACTACCCCCGGAATCCCTCGCTATCTCCTGAACATCACGGACTAGCTGCTCAGGTGTCCTCACATAGTGGTCAATCACGACAGTTCCCCCAAGCTCACTCGTCGTGTCACGGTCCATAACGAGCCTCGCAACATCGCCGTTCATAGAATTGTAGTCAACCGTGACGTTTTTCCCGATCTGACGGAATGCATCTCGCATTGACGCGTGCTCCTGTATGAGAAACCGCCTATACGCAGCAACATCACCAGTTTGCCTCGGGTCACCAGGGCCACCGTTCTCACACTCCGGGCACCCCATGAAGATATCGCCGTCTTCAAAAAGCTCGGGGTGGTTGAGGATAAATGCTTTAGTCTTTGCGATGTGCTCTTCTCTTGTGATCTTCGAATACCCAAACCATTTCTCCCAGCCTGAGAGATTGCCACGAAACCAGACTTTTAATTGGTTTCTCCTGGCTGCCTGGACCCACCTCTTCATAATCGGAAGAAATTCTTCATCATAGGGGGTCGCGATCGCGATATGTGTTGCACCAATTCTTGCGACGTCCTGGACCTGTTTGGCGATCACTAAGTCATAACTCGGGTCATTCAGTTTCTCCCGGCTCGGGTCACGGGAGTATTTCATCGTATCAACAGCCTGCACTGACCAAAGCTTGGAGGAGGAAGTCGCCGCCTGTTCTTTCGGCAGTAAAAACATAAGCCCAATCACGGTGGTAATGCTAAGGAAAAAGAAGAATCGTTTCATAGTGTTGTAGTATAGCTTATTTATTGTTTGTTATAACGGGCTTCGTCTGCAAGAAATCCATATATTCAGGCTTGATCTCATAAATATCAGCAAAAGGATAGTGGTCGACAAGGATGTATGTATCAAGCGCACCACTTTGTTTGACGAGTTTAAACGTCTGGTCATTCAGGTCGTTTGTACGCATGACAATCCATCTCGCCCATCGGTCAGGTGAGGCTGTCGCAGATTCCCAGTATTTCCCGGTACCTTCATGGATAAACCTGCTCATCGGAAGTCCGGATGAAAAAATGATGGCATCGTGTGACGCAGCCGAAATCAGGATAAAGCCTTCTTTGTCTTTTGCGTTTTGGTTCAGCCACCCTGCGACTTCTGAAACGTTTTTCTGGCTTGACCCAACCCTCGCATCATCAATCGTGACAGCGTCCTGGCTGATAAATGCGAAAAGTGATCCTATCGCAATAATAAACATGAGTACATACCCGAGTTTTTTCAGCCGGTATGCAAGGTAAGCAACAAAAATTGCAACTGTCGGCATCATCATTGCACCGTAGCGGACATTAAACCAGGTGTTACCTGAGAGTCCCTGTACGAAAAGCACAGAAAACCCGAGGTAGAGTGCAAGGACATTAAATACTAGGGGTGCAAAAAGCGTAAGGCTCGCAATCCTCACCGTTCCCTTAATGCCCCTATCGAAAAGAAACACGGCTGCGCCAGCAAATGATAGAAGAAGAGGAATCACAACCGAGTTATATGCCAACGCATAAAAATAGATGAGACTCGACAAAGGGAGATCGTGCTTTGACGCGAGAACGCCTGCATCTGAGAGCTGGAGTTGCTGTGCATGTGCGGAGTATGGACCAAATGCAAAATACAAAGGGTCTTTAAAAATCGCCAGATTCCAAAGAACCCAAAACACAATGCCGATCCCGCCGAGAGTTAAGAAGAAGAGCGCCGTCCCCTCAGCTGCTTTAAAACCGCGTTTCTTCCAAACTATCACCCCCAAGATAAATCCTGCCATCATCAGCAAAAACCACCCGTCATACCTGTTCAAGGTTGCAAGCATGATAAAAAACGAGGACATTATCAGATCAGTTATGTTGTCGGTCTGGAACCACCGGACAAACTTATACACTCCCGCTGTCATGGAAGCGATGAGAAGTAACTCCGTCATCGCGGTTGACTGTAAGTAAAGAATGTTAAGGTTACTTGCGAAAAGAAATACACCGAAATAGGACGCGAGAACCGAGACGCCTAATTTCCGAAGGAATACATAGACTATGACACCCGTCACGACGAATGAAACCATCGACTGGATAGCACCTGCCAGACCGGTATGCCACATAAAATCACTCCAGATCGTCGGCACCATGAGAAGATGGGGAAGAGGGAGCCAGACTGATCCGAGCTGGGCGAGACCGGGCTTCAATCCCTCAACGACACGCCTGCCTATATCAAGATGTGACCTCGCATCGTTATAGGAGAGCCCTAAGCCATTACTCAGATAGATTAAAAATGCGAGCACCGAGGCAATCGAAAGAACAAACGTAATGACAAGCAATGCATTATCCGTAAAAAATTGGCCGATCGATGATAGGGTGGATTTTGAAAAAGAAACAGAGATGCTCAGCCTTGGTGCTTTCATATTATTTCTTCTCCTCTCGTAAGAAATACATGCCGGTAAGCGGAACGGCAAAGAGTAGTACTGCTATAGCAAAGACTATAAGAAAATAGTTTCCTCCACCTGATACGTTCGCAAAAAACGAATTGTAAACCAGTGAGCTGAGCTGACTTACATCAAGCAATTTAAGGTTATAGTCGAAGGTATAGGGGATCGGATCGGGAAGATTAATCGCTTCAACCTTAGGCGGAATAGCATTCGTCGTCAACGCACCGAGCAGGCTCACAGCAATACTGTAGAGAAGTACCAAGATAAATCCAGTCATAAACACTATATTTTTTCTCAGCCTCCAGAGCACATAACCGATCCCACTGGATGCAAGCGCAGCTGATGGAATAAGGTAGCGAGGCCCAAACGACCAGCCTCCCCAGGGATCACCAAACATTGCATAGACCGTGACGTTCATTGCTATCACACTGACTAGGAGAAATGCAGCTGTCCTTGTTTCGTTTCTCCTATACGCGAGGAAAAGGCCGACAAAGCCCAGAAGAACGACCGGGCTGTAAAATATCCATGCGCGCTCGTTGCTTAAAAAGAGGATGTAGAGGCTGTTCAGCTCATTTCTTGTCTTAAAGGGAACCAGCTCTGCCTGTGTAAGCGTTTTTGTATTTTCATCAACCCTCTTTAACTTCTTCTCCTCTGCGCTGTCAAAAAACCTTGTTTGCCCGATTGACTGGGCAATGCGTGTCGGTGATCCGGCTGTTTCTACGTTGTACCAGGCAAACAAGGCAAGAAACGGAAAAATGCCGATAAGTACGGCGAATACAACCGTATTGAACGAGACTTTGATTTTCGATGCGACGGTTTCTATGCCGATATGCTGGATGAGATAGACTATGCCGACAGGAAGAAGAAAAAAGACATTAGGGATATCAACCAGCAACCCTACACCACACAAAACACCAAATGTAAGCGCATGTACAAATGATTTTTTTGAAAGAGTAAGGAGGATTGCCAGAAGCAATACAGTAACCGTCATGTGGTGCTGCGTCATGGTGAGTGAGTAGGAGAGTCCGTTTGTTGCAAAAAGGAATATCAGTCCTGAGAGTAACGCTGGGTACTTTGGTGCCCCGAGCCGTTTTGCCACAACAGCAACCAGGAACGCATTCAGCACTGCAAACACTGTCACACTAAGAAATCCGACGAGCTGCGGAACTCCGAATACCTTTCCCAGCATATAGAAGGGTATAGCGAGAAACGAAACGCCGGGTGTAAAAATACTGAAAAATTTTTCCTGATGGTACACGACGTCCGGAGCTGACGCCCTCGCCTGGTCTTTTGTCAGGAAAAACGTACGGTTTTCAACGATCGCCTGGGTCAGAAGATACCGTGACGTGCTGTTCGTTGACTCAAACGGCCCCCCAACTTTTGGGTTAATAGCACTCTGGTATACAAGATGAGAACCGTCAAGATCTCCTTTAATAACTAAAAGTAGAAGTAGTCCACTCAATAGTACAAGTAAAAAAATAAGTATTTTGTTTATCAGTTGCTTCATAAGTGACTATGTTGCCAAATCAAATCACGTTTGCCTTGGTAAAATACCAGTATAACCTGTTACTGTTATACCTGTTGTCAATAAATCTAATAAAACCTCTTATATCTCTGAACGTTCTTTGCTTGAGGCTGGGGAATTGATTGTTTCTTATACATTTTTCTAGTGCCAACGTAATATCCGATTGATTATTCTTCTTTCTAAGTGCTTTGTGTGCCGCAATAAAATATTGTAAAACGTACTTATTTGCCCGAATACTCTCTAATTTCGAAAGGTTTATTCCTGCCTTGAATGTCGTACACTTCTCAAGCGAATCTACCACATATAAGGCAAGCATATTCCTCAAACATTTTTCACACCCCCCGCAATTATATGCATTTCCTTTATTAACCCAGCAAACCCTAAGATTTTGCATCACGACCGGAAAACCGGATAGGAATCGAAGCTTACTGATTTTTCCGGCATCACAACCAAAATGATGAATTTTCATATTTTCAGTTGACCAGAGAGCATCAATCTCTGGACTCATGTACTGATGAGCAGCGTTGTCATCTACTTGTCCGCATGACATATATATTTCCTTGAAACCCTGACTCAGGAAAAGAGACACGCTGGCCAATGCAAACGCATGTGACATATCCCAATCGAAATACTGTTCGAACATTTCCCTTATGTTTGTTTTTACTTTAACAAGTCTGACTTTTTCCTTACGTGCTATTTTTTCTATATTCTTTTCTACTTTTCTGTAGAGACGTTTGTCCTTAACACTTATATCAAAACCGTGTACAAAAATAAGACTGTCTATTTTGTGTTTGTTTCTAAGGAACGTGTAAAAAGAATCTACACCTCCTGAAAAAAAACATCCAATATTCTGAGATTTTTCCAGATCTATTTTAAGGCTTTTTGCATGTATTGAGATAGTGCTGTAACCGAAACCCCAACTTTGAATTATTTTCATAATTCTGGACGTATTTGCCATAAGCTTTGTTGAAAGATCCCCATCAATTTCGAGATCTTCGTGTTTCTTCATGGCGATTGCAAGAGAAGCCGCCAGAAACGGACTCGCGTCTTTTGCAATAAGACTCTTATATTCCGTATCAACCTCGAAATAGATTTCGTGTGTTTTTCCACCTTTCAGAGTAATTTGCCCGGATAAACGTGCCTTTTTTCTTCCTAGTGAGTATTTGATAGTATCTATTTTCATAATGCGCA
>JAUYMJ010000097.1 GCA_030698775.1 bacterium | reverse complement strand
TTTTCTTATATCTTTTATTGGGACTCGTTTTTCATGTTCCGAGGGCTTATTAGAACAAAACGAGAATGGCTGATGAAAGAGATGATCGAAAATTTTATCTACCTTTTTAACGCGTACGGAGTCATACCAAATTTTAACTCTCTCGCGGCAATGGGCAGGTCACAACCCCCATTTTTATCGTCAATGGTGCTTGATACTTATAACGGCTACTACTATGCATATTTGAAAAAAAATAAATTTCTAAAAAGAATAACAGGCTTGAAAAAACATAAAATCTGGCTGAAGAACGCGTTTGAAATTGCAAAAAAAGAGTATGAAACAGTCTGGGTAGATAGCGACAGGGTACACTTTCATAGCGTTCCGGGGTGGTCTCTAAACAGGTACGGAGACAGGGATATCGGGTATGCACACTCTTCAGAGATCGAATCGGGGTGGGATTTCACCTCGCGTTTCTACAACAGAGCTGACCAGTTTTTTCCCGTCGACTTAAACGTGTATCTCTATAAATATGAGCGTGATTTTGCCAAAATTGCGTCGCTACTTGGCAAAACTCATGAACAAAAAAAGTGGCATGAGATTGCGAGTAAACGACGGGAGAGCATCAATGAGTATATGTGGGATGAAAAGCAGGGATTTTTTTTCGACTACGACTACGTCCACGAAAAACGCAGCGAATTCCGCTCACTTGCAGGATTTACCCCGTTATGGGCAGGGCTTGCAACCGAGGAGCAGGCGCAGAAAATAACCAAAAACCTTTCTCACTTCGAGACAAAATATGGACTAACAATTACAGACGACAACTCCTTGGCGCCTACGATACAGGTTGCTGACCTCCCCAGTGCATACGGAATCGCCGTGCAAAGCCTTTTACGACCAAAACAGTGGGACTATCCTAACTCCTGGCCACCTATGGAGTACCTAACAGTTATTGGACTCCTTAAGTATGGAAACGTCACCGATGCTGCCCGTATCATGAAAAAATACATTGCAACACATGCAGCGCTTTTCCGGAAATACAACACGTTTCATGAAAAAATAAATGGCGTCACCGGTGAACGGTCAGGTACCTATGCTTACACCCAACAGCTGGGATTCGGATGGACAAATGCAATCTTTTACCGTTTCACCTTACTCCTTGACAGCATTGACAGCAACGAACAAATATACTCTGAGCCAAAATCGCCTCAACCGCCGTACAGACTTGCGTTGCCGCATTAGCCGCAATCTCTTGGGAAATATGTTCAGAGCAAATGACAACAACGCAAAATAATCTACTGTGTACTTGTAGAAATTCAGATCCCATAATACATCAATTTTTTCATCGTATCCTTCCTAAATAATCTAAATCACAGAGAAAAAAACAAGGCTAAATACGACGTCACAGAATGCCCTAGAAGGCCCTTGAATTACAAAAGCCGACTACTTACTCATCTTTAAATATGCCCGCTGGCAAAAGCAAAAAAGCTTTTAAAGAAGTCCTTCCCTAGGGATATTTTTGGCGAAGAAGACCCTTTTCATGTAAATCAGCCTCAATTGAAGCAAAGACGGTGATTTCACAGATAGAAAGTAACCCATAGTAGGGGAGTGGGGAAAAAATTTATAGAGCAACAAAAGACAAGGAGTAAGCATCACGCATCAGGTAAAAATTAAAAAAACGTAGTTACATACCAAAAAAGAGGTACATTTTGGAAGCTCCCCCCGAAGGCTTTCAGATTGCCTTACGTCGTAAAAGTATTATTGTGCGACATAAGAGATCTAGCTTCCCGAGCGACCACAGATACTAAAAATCACGCTCTGAGCAGAATCTGGTTTACGTTCCGTCTAATCCTTCAGGGAGTGAATGCCCGACTCCCTTGTAACGCGTGACATGAGACAAGACACTTTAGCGAATAATAGTCTGTTGTAAGGTCAATACATGCGTCAACCAATGGACAGACCCCTCCCTGGCCATCGTAGGGTGCTCCCATTTAGATTGATTTATCAATCTAAATTCATTATTTTAGCTTCGGATATTGTAAGAAGAGCAACTGCTGAATGAGCATTTATTTAGACTGATATATCAATCTAAGCGTTATTATTTAGCCTCAATATTTGTTTAATTAGATATTCGTATTTTTTTCAATACATCGTGCTGGTTACCCCTAGCGGGGAGTAGTATGCCGTCTTTCTTCGACATCACGCGTAGTGACAGCTATATCTCATGCTTTAGACACATTCACTGAAGCGGATAGCTGCCGATCCTTCTAAGGCCAGATGTCTGTGAAAATTCGCCTTAAAAACCCGTGAAAACAAACAAACTTATCCACATTCAGCCTCAATAATATCCTATAATTTTAAATAACTATATCAAACTATTTCATTAACTGCCAATTAGCCCTAGATCCACCCCGCCCCCTCTTCCCTACCCTCAGGGAATACATACCAATTTCTAAATTTATACTATCCAATTTCCAATAAATATCCCATTGTTTCTCATTTGAAATTTGTCATCTGAACTTGGAAATTCCTCGCCTTTGGCGAGGTCACTTCCCCCACGAAGTTGAAAGAATGAGGATAAAAAATACAACCGCGCTTACCCAAACATATTCCCACAGCACCCCACGGAACAATCGCCTATCAAACCAAACATGTGATAATCCAACAATCGTATAAAAAAGGCCTGATAAAAATAATGCACTAATTGTTGGGGTACTTGGCCAAAACCAGATCATGACGGCAACCTCAAGTACACAAACCGACAACATAAACGTCCATAACGGTAAAAGCCCGGCGGACTCAGATTGCAGGACATACGTCCAGATCGACTGGAACATAAGAAGAAACGTAATAAGAAAGATAAATGGTGCAATGACATATATCGGAAAATGAAAGGTGAAAAGAATGTTCATCAAAAAAAAGAAAGATAAAAGCGTTAAGACAAACGATACAATCCTTGCCCCTGAGAGAAGTTGGATTGTCCTCGTTGCACCGACTGTAAATATATTTTGGCAGAGATATAGCGAGTAGAGCCCTACCCCATACAGGACGGTGAGGATAATCCGTGAAAGAATACGCGACGGGATAAGAAAATAAAAGAGTGTAAATGCGAGCGTATAAAAGAAAGGAAGTATAAAAATCGTGTAGGTACCTACCCCGATTTTTTTCGGGATATCCTTCCTGACTGCCCAATAAAGCAGTAAATCACTCACAAAAGAAAGGATGAGTGATATGACAAGCCCCGATTTTGAAAAACGAAGATGATAAAACTCGCTGATAAAAAGTATAAACGACAGGAGAAAAACACCGATAACAAACTTTTGTCTTTTATCAAAAACGATCGTGATAGTTTTTTTCTGCTGGTGGATTTTGCGGGGAGCTTCCCGGTGTGAAAGACGAAGCCGTATTTTTGAAAATAATCGTTTCATTAAAAGTGGCTTACCTCTGCTTTATGCTTTTATGAGTGAATCAGGGATATCAAAATTTGTGAAGACTTCCTGTACATCCTGATGTTCTTCAAGAAGCGATGTAAAAGAGAGTGCTTTATTTGCAATACCCGAATCAATAATGTGTGATAGCATCGTGGGCTTGCGAATAAGTTTTGCCTCTTGGATGTGTACACCCTCACTTTGGAGCGCTTCACGTACTTTTGCGAGCTGGTCATGCTTGGTATAGATGACGACTTCCTCACCGATTTCCTCAACATCCTCTGCCCCGCAATCTGCAGCGAGGAGAAAAAAATCATCCAGGCTTTTGCCATCTTTTTTGGCAATGATACACCCCGCCTGGGAAAACTGATACCCCACAGAGCCTGGAACCCCGAAACTTCCCCCGTGTTTGTCAAAAATGTTACGGATTTCAGAATTCGTTCGAAGCTTATTGTCTGTGACGGCAACGACAATCACACTAAATCCTCCGGGACCAAACCCCTCATACACTACCTCTTGCATCTGGTCTGCAGCTGCACCGGCTGCCCGGGAAATTGCCCGTTCGATATTCTCTTTGGGCATATTGGAGACCCGCGCCGCATCAATTGCAAGCCGAAGCCGAAAATTTAATGCGGGATCCCCTATCCCTCCACCCTGCTTCACTGCAAGGGTAATTGAGTTTGATAATTTGGTAAAAAGAAGGCCGCGTTTCTGATCGGCAGCGCCTTTTTGACGTTTAATAGTTGACCATTTTGAGTGACCGCTCATATGATACTCGTGGTACTTTTGGTACTCGTGGTACGCGTAATTATACCCTTTCCCCATTGACTTTTGCAACAAAGGACGGTAGAATATCTGCATTCAAATTGTATCTTCGTGACTGCAACCCCCACAATGATTTCAATCAAATCCCAAGCAATCCAGACAGCTCTCCAAGGAGATTGGCAAAAGGCCATTGATCTCAACCAGCAGATCCTCAAGGATGAACCGGATGATATCGATACGTTAAATAGGCTCGGCTTCGCGTATACGAGTCTTGGTAATCTCAAGCACGCAAAAAGTGCGTACCAAAAAGTGCTTGGCCTTGACTCCCAGAACCCTATCGCTCTCAAAAATCTGAAACGGCTCAGTCTGGTTGATGTGAAGAATCTCTCATCCGGCCAGGTATTTATTCCAATGAATAATATTTTTATCGAGGAGCCAGGAAAAACGAAAGTGGTTGACCTCATCAATGTTGCCGACCAGAAAGTACTCGGAAAACTCCTTTGTGGCGAATTTCTCCTGTTACAGGTGAAACGGATGAAGATCTTTGTCCTCGATAATGAGAAACGCTATATCGGTATGCTGCCCGATGACTTAAGTAAACGGTTGATTAAGTTTTTCAACGGGGGGAATAAATATGAAGCGTATGTAAAAACGGTGAACAGCCATAAGGTTGCGGTTTTTATGAAAGAAACGAAACGGGCAACCCGGTTTAAAAACCAACCGTCGTTTGCGACAAGTGATAAAACCCGCTTCGTCCTGCAAAATACCAACCATAAACGGACGGAAAAAAATGCTGCAAAACCAACAAGTATTGAGGAAGACGACAGCGACGATGCAACTTACTCTGAGGATGGAATGGAGGAGTCTTTCTGAAAAACAACCCTGTGTGTCTTTAAATCCTCTTTGGCCTCATGAAGCTCGTGCACTTTCTTTAGATTCCGAAGTGACAGAACCGACAATCCGACAGAGATAATTGCAAGAAGCAGAATAACAAAAAAGATCATGTCCGTAGTGTAGCAAAAAAGTCATCCGTTAGGCTACGTCTTCCGAGAATTACCAGAATGTCTGCTACACCTGTGTTCCCCTCCTCCGCTTGCTGGTGAAGGAGGCGTTCGAGACGATGCACGGTGTATGTTTTTTTTCCCGAGTAAAAAATGTATGTTGGCTGCTGCGTCTCGCGCGCTGTTGTCACCGATACGACATTTGCTCCAAGTAGCTCTATCGTTTGCTCAAATTTCTGGGCAAGCCCACTCACCCCTGCCCCATTCTCAACTGCGATGACCTGTTTTTCACCCACAATACCTTTATCAACGAAGTACTTTTTCAGGCTTACCGGAAATTCTTTGGTCGACGATGTCGTCAGAAGCGCTGACAGGATTTCACGTTTCGGCAGTCGAAACGTGCTCAGGTACATCCTGAAGATATCAAAAAAGGTGACGGAGTCATACGTAGTTCTTGGATCAAGGACAATCTGCAAAAGAATACTTGCGACGTGGTCGCCCTTTGAAAAAGAGTGCTCGGTCTCCACAACACCGTCAATCGGTAACGAAAACTTTGCCGCAAGATCTTTCTTTGTTGTCTTTGACGACAATACCAAACGGAAAACGTTTACTCCCGGTTCAAGTGAGATAACCTCACTCCTCTCGTTTGATATGAGTAACACAACGAACCTGTGTCTTCCATCAAATGTGCTTTTCCTGACAACCTGAAATATCTTTAGGGAAAGCGAGACGAAAACCAATAAGAAAACAATTCCTAAAAAAACCCAGAGAAGACGGAAGCTCCGCTTTCCAGTATCTTCAGTCACTCTTTCTCTCATCACCACGAAGTCAAACGGGGTCAGTACGACTTATCTTTCTTCGAAATAACCTCCGGAAGGGTAAAAATTGGCTTATTCGAAATAAACGAAGCCGACGCCTTTTGTTTATCCTTTTTCTGCTTTTTCTTTTCTCCTTTAAAAAATCCTTGTCCAGCCATTTTACTCACCACCTTCAGAAACTCTAAAGAGGTCGCCTGAGGCGACCGAGTTCCAGAGTTTCTTAAGTCCGCCGCGAAAGCGCTCTTTATGCCGTTTTGCCAAATGGCGGATGAAAAGGCACAAAGTAAGCTTAGGCGGACACTTTCTTATCTAATATCCTATCCTAAAGCATCAAATTATTCAACTTTCTCGAGTCGGTCCAAAAATACCTGTATATCCTGTGGAGTAGGAGAAGTAAATGTCATGTGTTTCTCTGTCACAGGATGTACAAGCGATAATGAATGTGCATGAAGAAAAACTCTTGAAAAAACATGCCGGTCGCTTCGTGCAGTTTTTCTGCCCGCGTAAAGAAAATCTGCAAAGATAGGATGGCCGATGTGCTTAAGATGGACTCTGATTTGGTGGGTCCTGCCCGTTTGCGGATATAATTCAAGAAGCGTGTATACTTCATGCTTGTCGGCCAAAGGCTGATCGTCCTTTGGACGAAAATTTGAAATTGTCTTGTATTTCGTTACCGATTCCCTCCCTCCTGCAACAATACCAAACTGCTTCCTGTTCCATGGCAACCTTCCAACAGGTGCACGGATTTCTCCTATCGGTGGGGCTACCCTGCCGTGAGCGAGCGCAATATATGTTTTTTCAACAACCCTTTCCTTAAATTCACGTTGCAGCCGCTCGAAGGATTCAGGTGTTTTTGCGAGAACCAGAACGCCTGATGTTTCTTTGTCCAGCCTATGGACCACCCCACCCCGTACAAAAAAATCCTTACGGGGACTATACTCGCCGGTTGCTTCTGTGTCCCCAAGATAAGCTCCAACCCTCTGGGAATCGCCGTTTCGCTCTATACCAATATGTTTCTCTGCCCAATCCTGAATAGTGTTGTCTTTCGTCGTCTCCGACCTATTCACCGTCACACCTGAAGGCTTATCGATAACAAGCATCGACTCGTCCTCATAAAGAATGGGGAAATTCTGGGTCTGCATATTACTTTTTCACTTTGGCGAGAATATATTCCTGTTTGATAAAAAACACAAGAGAAAATAAAAACGTGACGAGCGAAATGATGTCTGCTGAAGACACTGAAAAAACCCCTGCGTTAATACTATCGAGGATACTCGTCAAAAAATTGATAAATGATACGACCAGTATCGATGAGGCGCCGAGTGTACCGGATTTGAGCTCCCTACTGAGTACCCGGGGAAGTAATAACCCGACTGCGAGTCCAAAAAGAAGCCAAATGAGTATTGGAAGGAAGAGGTGCTGAAACGGGCTGAATCTCTCAAGAAAAAGCGTCGCGATATAACCAAAGGGCACTGCACACAAAAGCCCCAACCCCAAAAAATCGACGACGTGTGACAGCGGCATCTTCTTTCCCCGGGCATAGAGGAGGACGAAAGCCGAACCAGCGAGAAGGCCACCCGGGAATGACAAACCGGGATAGTAGAAAACAAGAAGAAACACCAACGGATTAAGATAGACTGCCTTGAAATTGAAAATGACAAAGAAAATTCGTGAGAAGAATAGGCCAACTCCGACCGACAAAAACGTGAGGGTAAAAAGTTCGTCAAGCGATACGTTTTTTCTCACAAATAGCATATCGTCTTTCGCAAGAACATATGTCGTGAACAAAAACGCTAGTAAACCCAATAACAAAAAGAGAAAATAAAAAAACATAGCCTAAATCCGAAAAACGACGCGTAGCACCCCAAGCAAGAAAAGACAGACACCAATTCCTATAATTACCGTCGTCACACCGAACAGATCCGACAGTCCCCCAGCAGCAACGAGTGGCAAAAGAGAAAAGCCACCAACTATTGCATTCAATACCCCATACACTTTCCCCCGGATTTGATCAGACGTATTTTCCAGCAAAATAGTATTTGCCGGTACAAAGACAAATGCATTTGAGAACCCGAGAAGGAATGCGATGACCGTAACCAGATGAAATGTTGTGATTTCAACAATGTGAGGAAGATATAAATTCAGCGCAATGATAATATCTCTTGAGGCAATTTTTGATCCGTACGGCAGAATCACCATCACAATTCCCGAAAGGAATAACCCAATCGTTATGATTTTGTCTTTCCTGACTTTCCCCAAAAAACTTACAAGAATAGCTCCAATGAATACACCACACGCTGCCGGAGCAATGAAGAGGAGCGGAAACTGCTCAACCGATACTTTGAGTACCGACGTTGCATATCCTGGTGCAAGTGAAGCAATAAGCAAGATGAGGACTTGAGAAAGCGCAAGAAGGAAAAGCGCATGGTGGACTTCCTTGGTATTTGAAAGTAACCTAACGACATCCCTGAGCTCATCAATCATTGCCCGGGTCATCTTTTGGCTGTTTCCTATCCTGCGCTCTCTTTTTGCACCAGGTACTTTTATGAGCCAAAGAAAAATACAACTCACGAAAAAAAGTGCAGCAAGAAAAAGGAGTGTTTGCATCCGTCCGAATACCAGGATAATCGGTCCAGAAAGAATAAATGCAATAAGCATCGATCCATAAATACCTAGCCCGAAAAGCGCATTCGCCGAAAGAAGGAGCTTTGGTGAAACTATCGTCGGAATAAGTGGTGACTCAGCAGGGATAAAAAACTGCGCAAATATCGCAATGAAGAATGAGAAAAAAAATATTGCAATGACATTCTCATGCATGAATGCAAGAGCGATAAGGAGTAACGCGCGGGAAAAGTTTGAGAGAAACAGTACCCATTTTTTATCCCATCTATCCACATACACACCTGCCGGAATACCAAAAATGAGAGCCGGGATGGTAAAAGAGAGAACAATCGCAGCAACGGCTGTATTGGATTTCGTGAGTGAAAATACTGCAAAGATTAAATAAAAATTGAAGATATTTGAGCCAAGCTGTGTAAAAAGCTCAGCAGACATGAGGTACGCAAACGGTTTAACCCGCAAAGCATCGATGATGGAGTGCTTCATTAGTTCGCCTTTTCGGTGTAGCTTCCTGTCCTGGTGTCAACACGTATTGTATCACCGGTGTTGATGAATAGGGGAACTTTCGTTTTAATGTTGTTCTCCAAAACCGCGTCCTTAAAGACATTTGTCGCAGAATTTCCTTTGATCGCAGGACCAGTCTCAACAACCTTAAACACCATTTTTGGTGGAAGGAGCACAGAAAGCGGTTCCTGGTTCAGAAAACTCACCGAGAAACTCTCCCCTTCTTTGAGGAATTGGTGCTCAGGAAGAAGCGCTACCGGTATCGCGACCTGCTCATATGTCTGGGGGTGCATGAAATAGCAGCTGTCGTCATCCTTGTAAAGAAATTGCATCTCTCGTTTGTTCACCGCAACGTCCTGGACTTTTGCAGTGTTGATATAACTTCTCTCCATTGTCGAACCACTCCTGATATTTCTTACTTTGACCTTGATGTTCGCACTTCCCCGCCCCACTTTGATGTGCTCAAACGACAAAACCTGCAGCAACTGCCCGTTTTCCTCATATGTCGTACCTGCACGTAAATCGTTCACTGAAATCATAGTTTTTTAGCGTATAGTAAATTAGCGTATAGCGTCTAGTTACAAATGAGATCTATTCGACTCATAACTAAACGCTAGACGCTATTACGCTAGACGCTCTTTTTTGTCCTTTTAATTCTCACCAACCCCGAGACAGGAACCACTTCAACCCCCCGTTTTTCAAGCTGATCAAAAAATAGGTTTGCGCCTATCGAATCAGCTGCCATGTGGCCACAGTCGATCACGTTAATATGTAATTTCTTGAGCTCAGTCATCGCCTCCTCCGGCACGTGCATCTCAACAAGTGTCCCGACACCTGCTTTTGCCAATTCAACGTAGAGCTCTTTGGAAGGGTTCGTTCCACCCGTAAAATTAATAACCACTTTGCCCGCCCTGCTTTTTTCAGACCCGACGATAATCGCCGGACCGGATTTTGCTTTTGCCGCCTCAATATATTCAGGGATAGAGTTAATCGTTTCAAATACTTCCCCAACCGTATCGTAGAACTTGCCGCCTAACGTTTGCTTCATAAAATGGTCTCCCATATTGTCCCAAATCGTGTGAAGGGCCAAGAAGGGAATTTCAAGAATCCTTGCAACATCAACAGCCTGGGCATGATTTATGGGCCCAAACCTCCTTTTGACATATCCCATCCGCTCCTGAAAAAGTGCATGAGCGACGTTGACAGGAACGCCAGCATCAGCAAACGTCTCAACTTGGAGCTCCATCACTTCGTGCAAACTTGCGAGTGAATGTCCTGCAGGGTGGTGCGTGATAATAAGGTCAATCTTCTTCCCTTTCTCCCCTAACCTATCTGCCAAGACTACCTCGCCTGATTCCATATCGATACCGGCAAGGACACGCTTGACCTGAGTTTTCGAATCGCCGAGAAGAAGCCTCGAATCGGAATAAGGATTTACCAAATCTTCTTTGTCAAAAAGCTTCTTTTTTTTCTCAGGAAGCTCTTCAAAGTCTTTTTTCCTCTGCTTGAGGAGTTTTTTTACTCGTTCAATCCCGCGCGGGTCTGCCTTCATCCCCATTTCAAGGGCCAAATCATAGATTTGTTGAATCGTCATGGCTACAAGTATATAATACGATGAGCTCAAAAGTCAAAATGCCTGTCTGCCGCTAGGCAGGCAAAAGGGCAAAACTGAGCACGGACAAGTGGCGGAATTGCCCGCCGATGTTGCCGGGATGGCGGAATGGTATACGCGGTAGTCTCAAAAACTACTGGCCGTAAAGGCTGTGTGGGTTCGAGTCCCTCTCCCGGTACACTCTCACTGCATCAAAGCACGACCTCTTGACAAGAGGAATATTTCCCTCTACGCTCAATATAGATGAAAAAGTTTACAATTGGCGAAGTCATTTCCTATGGATGGGAAACGACAAAAGCCCACCTCCCCTTCTTTGTGGTGATCCTTATCGTCACTGCGCTCGTAAACTTTATCCCAAATTATTTTGTCGAAAACCTCAGGCAACAAATCCCAATACTTTCAGGCCTCCTCAGCATCGCATTTTGGGTGCTCACGATGCTTGTCAGCCTCGGAAGTATAAAAATCGCGCTTAAAATTTTTGATAAGAAAAATCCTGAGGTCGCCGATCTTTTTAACGGCTATCCGCAGCTTTTTAAGTTCATCATCGCTTCGATTATTTATGCGGTACTCGTTGGGGTCGGATTTATTCTGCTTATCGTCCCAGGGATAATTTTTGGTATCAAATACCATTTCTATAGCTATCTGATCGTTGATAAGAATATGGGACCGCTTGAGGCACTTAAAAAAAGCGGTGAAATTACAAAAGGTGTGAAGTGGAATCTATTTCTCCTTGGCCTTGTCCTTGGACTTATCAATATCGTCGGAGCTCTTGCCCTTGTGATCGGTCTTTTTATTACCATCCCTCTCACAATGCTTGCATATGCTTACGTCTACCGAAAACTGCTCGGCTCAGCATCTTCAAAGACTCCGGCAAAGTCGTGAAACATCTGTAAACGTATTCCAGTTCTTCGGGTCTTTTTTATACGCAACTAAATCTTCATCCCTTACAAGAAGTGCTTTTTTCGGATCGGACAAACGGTCAATAAACAGATAGCCGTTCAAATGGTCAACTTCGTGCTGGATAAGCGTCGCCGCCCATCCGACTGCCCGCACCGTATAGGCATTTCCCCACCGATCCACATACGATACGTCAATCTTCTGGCTACGCGCTACGTATCCCCAAACATTTGGCAAATTGACACACCCTTCTTTACGAAGGTTCGTTGTCTTCGATTTCCAAAGTATGTGCGGGTTAATGAGAACATGCACATCGCTATAGTTATTTCTTCTGACTGCGAGATCAACGATACAGATTCGCTCCATCACTCCTACCTGGTTAGCCGAGAGACCAATGATCGTCGGCTTTTTTCTGTTATGCTTTTCTCCTTTGTTATTTCTCGCGTACACAAATTCCAGAAGCGCATCAATCACTTGCTGATTTTTTTTCAGTCTAAGTTCTCTCAAAGAAATATCCTTGCACACTGTCCGTAACCTCTCATCGGTCGGATCAAGCCTGGTACGTATTGTTGTCATAGAAGAGAAACACCAAACTTCTTCAATTCTTTATAAAGCGGTGTCAACGGAAGACCGAGGACGTTGCTGTAATCCCCTTCTACCCACTCAAATAATAACTCTCCTATCCCCTGTATTGCGTAGGCTCCCGCCTTATCAAACACATTTTCCTTTTTCAAATATGACGCGATTTCCTCATCCGATAACTTTCTGGTCCAGAGGAGTGTTTGTACCGATTTTGTTATATATCTTCCGCTCATGCAATCAAAGACTGTAAATCCAGTCACAACGGCTTGCTTTTTTCCCGAAAGTTTTTTAAGCATTCTCATTGCGTCGTTATGGTCCTCAGGCTTTCCCATTTGTTCACCATCACAAAGGACGATTGTATCCGCAGAGATAACCACGATATCCTTGCCTTTGTGTTTTTCCGCAACAAAAGATCCTTTCTGAAACGATAGCCTTTTGGCCTGGGCCGCTGCACCAAGTCGCGGATTCGGCTTCTCGTCAATGTTACTTGGTACAACGGTAAACGTAATCCCGATACTTTCCAAAAGCTTTTTTCGCCTAGGAGATGACGAGGCAAG
>JAUYMJ010000080.1 GCA_030698775.1 bacterium | reverse complement strand
ATTTGCAAAATTGTGGTTTGTCGGCGCAAGGCTTTCAAGATGCGCATCTTTTGCAGCCCAGTAGATAAGTGATGCCAAATGGCATACCCCATCCCCGACTAGGTAGCCGTCAGACTTGAACCCCTCAGCACTATTGAAATGTGCGTTTGTTGTTTTGAGTGCCTGGGACGTATACGATGGGAGGACGTCATCATGGTACGCAAAGACCTCGCCCGGGTGAAGCGTCAAAGAATAAGTAAACGGTTTCTTCACTGTATCCCAGTCGACGTCCCTGCTTGGGTTGACGACCCCACGCATGTACGCGAGGTTGAGGAGGATATTGTCTTTAAAAACCTCATTGACTGACCTGTTTGGGTACCTCTCGGAGAGTGATATTTCACGCGTGACAAGGACACGCTCTTTCGGTGCCTGCATGAGTGTTTGAGCCTGGAAAAAGAGTGGGAGAAATGTTGCAAGTATGCTAAACATGAAGGGAGAGTATACTATACTATAAGCTATATTGCAAGTCTCCTACCGCTGTGGATTTATTGCTATAATAAGGCTGAAGATGCAAAAGCCGGCTACAGAGATAGAAGCACTCAAGGCTGAAATAGATGGTATTAAAGCCAGAAACAGACGCGTTGAGGCTGACAAGGCGTGGGAGCTGAGTAAGACACGTTCAAGCTTTATTGCAGCCTCAACATATCTTCTCATCCTCATCTTTATGCTCTTGATCAAAGACGACCATGCATTTCTCAATGCTTTCATCGCTTCCGTAGGTTATCTTATTTCAACTGCCACTTACGGTATTTTGAAGAAATGGTGGCTTAAGAGACGATCGCAGACTGTTTAAGAGTTATCGTGATTTTTTCTCCCTTCTTAATCCCCTTTTCTCTAATCATTCCTTCGGGTAGTTCAAGTACCCTATCGTATTTTATCGGCCAAAGAAATATCCCGTTTGGATGAAACGAATGCTTTATTACCTGTACGATGCCATGCTTATCTAGCACAATAATATCGATAGGAAATTGAAGCCCGAACGTGTGGATCCCAAAACGGGTTTTAATGAGAATTGCTTCTGCAACATCGCTCCCTATAAGCCCTTTTACTTTTTCAAATCCTCCCGCATACCTCACCACAAGATGTACCATGACCCTATCGTATCATATGCATTCTTTTCGCATTTTTTCCATAAGAGGTGTACAATATTTTTATGAACCTCGCCTACCGTTTACGGCCGACAACACTTGATGAATTTTTTGGGCAAGAGCACCTCGTCGGTGAGGGAAAAATAATCAGGCGGATGATTGAACAGGATCAATTATCCTCAATGATCCTTTGGGGACCGCCAGGATCAGGAAAAACAACCCTCGCATCCATCATCGCCCGGGAAACGAATGCCGAGTTTCATACGCTCTCAGGTGTCTCTGCAGGGAAGGCGGATTTGCAAAAAGTTATTGAGGAGGCGAAATCATCCCCCCTGCTCCAGAAAAAAACGATTCTTTTTATTGACGAAATCCACAGGTGGAACAAAGCGCAGCAGGATGCATTGCTTCCCCATGTTGAAAGCGGTTTGATTACGCTTATCGGTGCGACGACTGAGAATCCGTCTTTTGAGATAATCAGTGCGTTACTCTCCCGCAGCAAAGTGTTTGTCCTACAGAGTTTAGAGAAAGATGATCTTGAAAAAATTATTGACAGGGCTCTGAAAGAAACACAGAAAGGATACGGGGAATACAAAAAATCAATCCGCCCTGATGCAAAAGAGTTGTTACTACGTCTTTCAGGTGGGGATGCAAGGATCATGCTCAATGCTTTGGAGATGGCGGTCCTTAACTTTGAAAAAAAGAAAATTGATAGTGACATTATTAAAGAAATTTTTCAGACGCGGTCTGCAGGACTGTACGATAAAAAAGCAGATGAACATTACAACATTATCTCGGCATTTATCAAATCCATGCGCGGGTCAGACCCTGATGCCGCGCTTTACTATATGGCCCGGATGCTGGAAAACGGTGAAGACCCGAAATTTATTGCACGTCGCATGATTATTTTCGCATCAGAAGACATCGGCTTGGCAGACCGTGGTGCCCTCATCCAGGCAAATGCCGGGTTTGAAGCAGTCAACAAAATCGGCATGCCGGAGGCACAACTCATCCTCGCACATATTTGTCTTTATCTCGCGACAGCCAAGAAATCACGGGCAGTCGTCAATGCACTTGGTCATGCCAAGCAAGCAGTGTATGATTTCCCAAATGAACCTGTCCCGCTACATCTTCGCAACGCCCCGACAAAGCTGATGAAAGAGCTTGGATACGCCAAAGATTACAAGTGGTCTGATGAGTATGTCGGACCCAGAGGCGATAAAGGTTTTCTCCCCGAGAAATTAAAAGGAAAGAAATTTTTTGAGTCTTAGGTTGCTTGGTGTTTCTTTGCTAGGATAAGAGAGTGAGAGTTATCGCATTTATTTTTGAAATTCTTTTTGAGCTTCTCCTTCTCCTCTTCTATCCCCTCTTCGGCTGGGTAGAGAATTTTCTACCACGAAGAAAAGAAAGTATTGATCCCCATAAACCAACGATTGTCCTTGTGGAGCGGTGGTTTTCGACGAATCCGCTACATAGAAGGATGGTTTCTTACCTTGAGAAAAAAGGTTTTAACGTCTTTCTGCATAACCTTCCGCTCCAAAAAGGCACGTTTGCGCAAAGTGCGAAAGAATTACGTGAGTATATTGAAAAACGGCAGCTCACGAACATTACGTTGGTTGGAATCAGTAATGGCGGAATCACAGCACTTTTGTATTTACAAAACGAAGACGGATGGCGGCATGTCAGACGGTTTATCAGCATCGCAACACCATTTGGCGGGGCTCCGTTCGCCTACTTCCTCTCCCCTTTCCGTTCGGGACGAGAGCTATTTCCGGGAAGTATGCTTGCTACTGAGATTGAGGGTATGTCAGTTCAGCGAAAGGAAGATATTTTATCTCTTCGTGCAGAGATTGATGAGCTTGTCCCGTCAGGGAGTAGTTCATTACCTGATGGAGAAACGATAGTCGTCGATGTCATCGGACATAATGCGCTTCATCTTTTCTCAAATAAAACGTATGAGCAGATTGTAGCATTTGCAAAAAATACATAAGAGACACTAATCCTATAGTTGAGTTTTTTCCTTCATTATAGTATGATACCTCTACATGAAAGATACACTTCGTGGTATAGGCGTGAGTGCTTATGCGAAACTCAGGCGCAGGCCGGATCCGATTGAAAGAACCCTCGCATTTTTTGAAGCGGGAAAAACCGAAGGATTAAACACAGCAGCCATCCTAGGGCCCGTTTCCCTCCCCAAACCGACTACACCAGGCGAGAATCCTTTACCCGTGATACGGGTTGCGGAAGGTTCGTTTGCCAACCTTTCGCCCTCAAGAAAGCAGAGGAGAAGGGGGCTTTTTGGACATACTGGAGAAGTAGTGCTTTTTGCAAACCCTGCAGCAAACCCAAATCAGAGGGAACCCGTATCTGCCTGGGTGCAGCCTTTCGTTAGCCAGAAAGACCCCATAAACCATGTAGGGCCGGATATGCTTGTTATTTGTCGGGTAACGAATAGTCTGTCAGCTGAAGAAAATATACGAAGGATAGTAGGAGACGCCACAACACAAATTGGAGTGCAGTTTCCCGTCCATACGGTTGAAGCGTATAAGAGGGACCAAAACGGCATACTTCAGTAAGTAAGGATGTACCATACTCCTTTTTTGTTTTTCTTACGTGATCCTGTATAATGAGTGAGTACTATCCCTCCAAAGCTTAGGCAACGGAGGGAGTTTTAGAAATATGAACATCAGAAATGTCGTCCTCCTTCGCTTCCTCCTCCGCTAAAGCT
>JAUYMJ010000074.1 GCA_030698775.1 bacterium | reverse complement strand
TTTACAATTTTCAACGTATCTTGTTTTGCTGCATCCAGGATATCATTTGCTTGTACCCTCGCGTCACTAAGAAGCTTTTTTGCTTCCTGCTGGGCATTTCGTAACAGCTTTTTTTCCTTTTCCGATGCTTCTTCAAGCAATTTTGCGGCTTTCTCCGCGTCGGTAAGTCCTTTTTGGATCTCGTCACGACGGGTTTTAAGCATCATCATGACAGGTTTGTACAGGAACTTTTTGAGCACATAGAGTATAATTCCGAAATTGATAAACTGTGCTACTAAAAGTACAGGGTCTATTCCAAATTTATCTAAGATTTCCATACGATTTCACGAATACTCACAAATAACCGGTAATAATTCGCGAATATTCGCGAAAGAAAGATTCGCATCTTTCGCGTTATCCTGTAAAGGCCAGGATAAGTGAGTAAATAGCGATAGCTTCAGCGAACGCCATTCCCAGCAACATAGCAGGGAGTACTTTTCCGGACGCTTCGGGGTTCCGACCGATTGCTTCAAGAGCTTTATAACCGATAAGACCCACACCGAGTGCCGGACCAAAACCTCCAAGAGCAACAATTATTCCTCCGTGTAATGTAATTTCCATTCTATAATCACCTCCTTACAAAATTTTCCATTTTTCATTTTCCATTTAATTCCTTTCGCGAATGTCAGATGGAAAATGGTAAATGATAAATTAAGAACACTAGTGTTCTTGGTGGTGTGGTGTCATCAGAACACTCATAAACACCATTGTTAGCATAGCAAAAACGAGTGCCTGTACCAAGCCGACAATAATCTCAAGCAAAAGAAACGGAACCGGCGCCAAAAATGCAAAAAGAGAAGATACCGTATGCATAACGACTTCTCCCGCAAATATATTACCAAAAAGCCGGAAAGAAAGCGAGACTACCTTGGTAAATTCTGAGACAATCTCCAAAATGCCGACAAAAAGCATGATCGGGTTGAGTGAGAAGTACCTGCTTAAGTATTCTCCGATACCAACAGCACGTATCGCAAGGATGTGTGTTGCAAGAAGAGAAAAGAGTGCAAGTGCAAATGTCGTGTTTGCATCACTTGTTGCACCCCTTATGAATGGGATAATTTCGGTCTTTCCGTGTTCGCCTTGCTCAATGAATCCAAATGTCCCGATCCCCGGGATGAGATTACTCCAGTTGGCAAAGAGAATGAAAAGAAAGAATGTCATGAAATAGGGAAAGATTTTAGCAGCATTTTTTCCTGACACTACCGTAGTCGTCTCGTAGAAAGACTGCATTACTATCTCAAGGGTGTTCTGGAAAATTCCCGGGACTTTCTTGATGTGAGTTTTTATGTAATATGCCGTACCGACTAAGCCAGCGTCGACAAGGAGTGTATTGATAATTGTGTTCGTTACGGGAAACGACCCGATATGAAAGATTGCCTCTGGTGCAAATGCTGCCATAACCAAAAAAGCGGAGCCCCACACCGCTTTGTGTCCTCCGGATTATATTTTACGTTGATCTGTGCAATTCGTCAAGTCAGAAGACAGTTCAGCCGTGCCATTCATCAGCGAGCAGCCGGTATATTTCCTGATCGGTAAAATGGTCGTTCAGCCATTCAGCCTGGGTAAGTGTCGCTTCTTTTTGGAATCCTATCCTTTTTGCGACAGCACTGCTCTTGTCGTTTCCTGATGCGATAATAAGCTCCATTCTATGGAGCTGTAATGTCTCAAATCCGAAACGGACCAATACACGGCAGGCAGTAGTGGTAAATCCTTTCCCTTGAAATTCCTCATCTATCCAATAGCCTATTTGTGCTTTTTTATTCAAACCATCAATCCAGTTGAAAGAGATTACTCCGATCATGATGTTGTTTGTCCAGATGGTGTAGGTCATACCGGTATGATCTGTATGCTGTTGAAGTGATTTGCGGACGAATTTTTCTGTTTGGTCGATTGCATTGTTCTGGTCGACCCAATTTAACCAGTTCCGGAGATACATTCGGTTTTTCATTACCAGCTTAAAAACTGGCTCGGTGTCCTGAGTCGTAAGAGGGGAGAGTGTGACTTCTCCTTCATGGAATGTTGGAAGCGCTGCCGGATATTGCATAGTCAAGTGTGTAATTTTTTTGCCGGAATAATTTTGTCTGCTATGATTACTGGACGGTCGTCTTTAACATTGAGTTTTCCTTCTATGATTATCACCGTGTCTTGAATCAAGAGATTTTTAAACTGCTCAAATACCTTCGGGAACACCACACATTCTATCCCGATACCTTTCTCATCGCTTATCTGGACAAATGCCATTTCAGCATTTGACTTCCTCGTAAATATTTTCTTTGCCATCTCTACTATACCACCTACTTTCACAATTGTCCCCTCCTCTTCTTCCTCCAGAAGCTCAATCTCGTGGCTCGTTACTAAACGGATCTGCTGAAGCGTGTCCATGTGTGGGTGTGATGTCAAATAAAAACCCAGCAATTCTTTTTCAAACCCCAGTTTTTCTTCAAGTGTGAAATCATCAACTTCCTGCCCGACAAAAGCCGATTTTTCTTCAACGACAAGATCCCCGAAGAGGCTTCCTTGTCCTTCGAGTGCTTGTTTTTTTGTCTGGTTTGCTTTGGAAACTACTTCGGGGATAGCGATGAGGAGTGATGCCCTGTTTCCGTAGCTGTCCAAAGCTCCAGCCTTCACCAGGCTCTCAAGGGTTTTTTTGTTTACTGTTGAAAGGTCAACTCTGTCGCAGAAGTCCTGCAGGGAAGTGAACGGACTTTTTGACCTCGCAGAGAGTATGACCCTGATTGCGGCTTCCCCCACATTTTTTATCGCCGAGAGCCCGAAGCGGACAGAGATTTTATTCTCAATTGAGAATTCATTGTCTGACTTGTTGATATCTGGCGGAAGGACGCTGACGCCAAGCCTTTTACATTCTGATACTGCCTGAGCTATCTTTTCATTTTTGATCGGGCCTGAGCTTCCCCTTGATTCTGCGGTAAGGAGCGCGGTCATGAATTCGACAGGGAAGTGGGCCTTGAGGTAGGCAGTGCGGTATGCAATCGTAGCATAGCAGGCAGCGTGTGCTTTGTTAAATCCGTAACCGGCAAAAGGGGCCATAAGGTCGAAGAGCTCTTCTGCTTTTTCTGATGATAAGCCATTTTTTACACATCCTTTCACAAACATTTCCCTTTGTTTTTTCATCTCTGCCGGAATTTTTTTACCGACCGCCTTACGCAGTTTGTCCGCTTCCAGCCAGGAGTAGCCTGCCAGAGCGATTGATGTGAGGAGCACATCGTCCTGGTAGGTGAGTATCCCGTAGGATTCCTTAAGGATCTCAACAAGCCTCGGGTCTGGATAGGTGATCTGTTTTGGGTTATGTTTTCTTTGTATAAACTCGGGAATATTTGCCATCGGTCCAGGCCTGTACAAAGCTACCATTGCCTGCAGGTCAAAAATTGTCGTTGGCCGAAGTTCCTTAATATATCGTCTCATCCCTGCAGATTCAAGCTGGAAAATACCGGTTGTTTCTCCCGACGAGAGAAGCGAAAAGGTTTTCTGGTCATCTATCGGAGTGGATGCAAAATCAATATCTTTTCCCTGAATTTCCTTAATAAAGCGGAGAGATTCCTGGATGATCGTGAGGTTACGAAGACCAAGAAAGTCCATTTTTAAGAGACCGACCCCGTCCTCGCCGACCGTGTACATGTCGTATTGTGTGATAATCTTATCCCCGTTTGTTTCTCTTTGTAGGGGAGTGTATTCTGTAAGGTCTTTATCGGCTATCACGACCCCTGCCGCGTGGACTGATGCATGTCTGGCCACACCTTCTAATTTTTTGGCAATATCCAAGAGCTTTTTTGTTTCCGGCTCAGTATCATAGGCATGCTTTAAGTCTAGACTTTGCGAAAGGGCCGTTTCAATTGTCATCGCATGGCCCTGCCAGCCGGGTGGGATCATTTTTGAGATCCTGTCTGGACCGACGTAGGGCATCCCAAGTGCGCGTCCGGCATCACGGACGGATCCCCGGGCCTCCATGGTGCCAAATGTGATAATCTGTGCAACTTTTGTGTTGCCGTATTTTTGGGTCACATACTCAATCACCTCATCCCGCCTGTTGTCGGCAAAATCAAGGTCTATATCGGGAGCAGACGGCCTGTCAGGA
>JAUYMJ010000057.1 GCA_030698775.1 bacterium | reverse complement strand
AATTTCCCTGAAAACCATCCTGCTCGGGACGATTGGGAAACGTTTTTTATCAGGCAGGAACCGGACCCCAAAAAAGGGCCGGTCATCCTGACGCCGCATACTTCGTCAGGACAGGTAAGGGAGATGGAAAAAGGCACATTGCCAATCAAAATGTTAAACATTGCCAAATGCTACCGCAGGCAGTCTGACGTCTCCCACACACAAATGTTCCACCAATTTGAGGGACTCGTCGTCGGTGAAAATATCGCAATCACGCATCTGAAGGGCACACTTGATTACTTCGTAAAATCGTATTTTGGGAAAGAGAGAGTTTCCAGAATCCGTCCCTACCATTTTCAATTTACCGAACCCTCATTTGAAGTGGATGTGTCATGCGGTGTCTGCCGCGGAACAGGCAAATTGGGAGATGGCGAGGTCTGCAGGCTTTGTAAAGCAGGATGGCTTGAGATGGGTGGGGCAGGGATGGTGCATCCGAATGTGCTCAGATACGGCGGACTTGATCCCAAGAAATACACAGGATTCGCGTTCGGGTGGGGAGTCGAGCGAGTCCTCATGATGAAAGAGGGGATTGAGATTGATGATCTCAGGCTTTTGTATTCAAATAATCTAGAATTTTTGGAACAATTCTAGAGAAGCATCTAGGGCTTAGCGTCAAGCGCATAGTGAAAATGGAAGCTAACCGCTAGTCGCTAAACGCTCATTATGAACATAAAAGTGCTTGATTCATGGCTGCGGGAATACCTGAAAACAGATGCCAAACCGCAGGAGATTGCAAAAAACCTGTCACTCACAAGCGTTTCAATTGAACGTCTTGAAAAATATGGGGACGACTATGTCTATGATATCGAAGTAACGACGAATAGGCCAGATCTCATGTCAGTCGTCGGGCTCGCGAGAGAGGCTGCAGCAGTATTGCCGCAATTTGGCATAAAAGCAACGTTTATACCGCCAACATTGCAAAAACCTGAGATAAAAAGTGAGGTCGCATTGACAATTACTAATGACCCGGAACTCGTTTACCGCATCTGCGCAGTTGTCATGGAGGTGAAGGTGCAACCTTCCCCTAAGAAAGTAACAGAGCGCCTCGAGACAAGCGATATAAGGAGCTTGAATAACCTTATTGATGTCACAAACTACGTTATGCGGACAATAGGTCACCCAACACACGTCTTTGATTTCGACAGGTTGAAAACAGATAAATTGGTCATCCGCGCGTCAAAAAAGGGTGAAGAGGTGAAAACTCTTGACGGAAAAACCCACCTTCTCCAGGGAGGGGACATCGTGGCAGAAGACGGAAGCGGCCGTATCGTTGACCTTCTTGGCATCATGGGTCTTGAAAACAGCGTTGTCACGGACAAAACGACACGTATCCTTTTTTTCATCGACAATAATGACCCGATCAGGATGCGGAAAACATCGATGTCGCTTGCGATAAGGAGTGAAGCTGCGCAGCTGAATGAAAAAGAAGTCGATCAGGAACTAAGCTACGACGCACTCTTATACGGGATCAAGTGCTTTTCGGAGTTTGCAAACGGACGCGTCGTTTCAGAATTGATTGATATCTATCCGAAAAAACAAACACCAAAAAAAATTACTGTGTCTGAGGAAAAAATAAATTCGGTGATTGGAGTAAAAATCCCCCTGAAAACCGATATTGCCATTCTTACTTCACTTGGTTTCTCAGTTGAAGAAAAAAAGGGTGTCATCATCGCTATTCCGCCTAGCTGGAGGGCATCCGAGATGCATATTCCGGAGGACCTCATTGAAGAAATCGCACGTGTGTACGGCTATCACAACCTCCCAAGTATCCTGCCACCCGACATCTCCGAAGAAACCCTGCAGCAAAAATCTGACCCTTTCTTCTGGGAACAGCGCATCAAGCACGCGCTGAAATACTGGGGATTTACCGAGGTCTATACCTATTCGATGGTTTCTGAGGAACTTCTCGAAGGACCGCTCAATGAGGCAGTGATCCTGAAAAATCCCCTTGATGAGGAGCATGTCTATATGAGAAAAACACTTGTCCCAAGCCTTTTGCAGGTGCTTCGTGAGAACAAAGCCTACAAAAAAATCAGTATTTTTGAAATCGCAAATATCTATGAGAAAAATGGGAATGGCCTTCCCAAAGAAAAACGGATGTTGGCAGGAATTGTAAAAAAAGACGACCTCTCCTTCTACGAAGTCAAAGGATACGTCGAACAGCTTGGAGTAGACCTCGGCTTTTCATTTTCTTTTAAACTCGCCTCACAAAGCCTCGGGGCAGATGTTTATATAGGAAAGGACAAAGTTGGCACAATTGAGGAGCTTGATGATGATATCGTCGATTTTGAATTGGAGTTTGAAGTGCTTCTCGCGTATGCATCATTAAAGAAGAAATATACCCCGCTTAGTAAATACCCGCCGGTAGTTGAGGATATCGCGCTTGAAATAGATGATGATATCTCAACAGGTCAAATCATTGAGACAATAAAAAAGCAAAGTACGACGATAAAGGATGTGACGCTTCTTGATAAATACCAGACGAGAAGAACCTTCCACATCGTCTACCAGAGCGATACCCAAAACCTCTCAAACGAAATCGTAGGGGAGATCCGAAAAAACATCATCTCATCGTTACAAAACATGAAGAAGAAATGAACACTCTTGACAATATTCAAAACCTATAGTATATTACACTCTATGCATATCGAACGGCCCAGGTTATTAAATGTATTACTAGCAAGAAATCGTGCACGAACCTCTCCTACTGCAGATGGTCACTCGTCAGCTGCAAAAATTGACGAATCATCTGAGGTATGTGGGAGACCAATCGGCGATGACATATTTGCAATAGAATATCCCTCTGTTGCTGGACCAAGCCTTGCATGCTTTCGCCTCCTGCGCCGTGACGGTAAGCCATGGGGAAGCATGGAGAACGGAGAGGGTAATGGTTCCTTACATGAGGAACAACCAGCATCTAAACCTCCTCGTGAAATAATACGTAGCGATTCGACGCCGTTACCAGGAACGCCTCTCGAGCCACTTGCAACTATCTCCTTTGTTCCAATCCCGGAAACGACTGCTTATTGAGCACAATCTACAACGATACATTACGGTGTAGGTGTAGGTGTAGGTGTAGGTGTCTCTGTAGGGCTACCAGGTGTTGCCGTTGGATCATTGTTGGGCTTCGGGTTTTTCACATCATCCGGAGGATGCCATTTCGTATCGTCCTTGTGGGCCTCATTCATCCACGTATCTATGCCTTCCTGCCACCTGTTTCTGCCGTCTTTTGAAACAGGGTCGTCTTCTTTGATGACATAAAAATCACGCTGGTAAATAGGAGAGTTTGTCGTCGGCTCCGTGCCTTTTACAAAATATTCTGTCCGCGTCGCCTGGCCACCAAACGGCGTCCCTCCGAAAAGGCTGTCTACCTGGACAGCGGTGACGTTTGAAGGCATTTCAAATTCTTCATCCGGTTTCCCCTTGAGGGCAAATGTCATCAGGCGGTGCCATATCGGGGACGCACCTGTCACACCGGATGCAATTTTGGGGTTCATAGGTGAGTTGTCATTGTTGCCGACCCACACTCCGACCACCACTGAGGGTGTGTACCCGACGGTCCAGTTGTCACGTTTTTCATCTGTCGTCCCTGTTTTTACGGCAACCGTACGTCCTGGGATACGAAGATAGGAATTCGGCCCGAATTCTTCAGTTCGCGCGTTGTTGTCAAGGAGAATATGCGAGATGAGAAACGCCACCTCCTCTGAGAGGACTTTCTGGCCGTCACGCTTCTTGTACTCGAAGAGTTTTTTCCCTTTCGGATCCGTTACTTTCAAAATAGATGTCAGGTCCTGACGAAGGCCTTTATTTGCAAACACACCATACGCTGTCACCTCATCATACAGTGTCGTCTCCCGGCCTCCGAGAACCAGCGATAACCCGACACTTTGCAGATTTTCATCTGTTGGCTCCCAGTTGGTGATTCCCATCTCGTATCCCTTCTGCATCGCATCTTTTATCCCAACGAGTGCTAGCATCTTGACAGCCGGGAGATTGAAAGAGTTTCCAAGGGTAAAACGCACCTGCACAGGTCCATGGAATTTTCCGTCATAATTTACCGGCCAGTATGGCTTACTTGGGTCATCTGTCGGGAACTCGGTTTTCACGTCCATAAGGACTGTCGCGGGAGTGTATCCTTTCTCAAAACCTGTCGCGTAGACAACCGGCTTGAGAGATGACCCCGGCTGCCTCTTTGCCTGTGTCACGACGTTAAATGCGCCACCATCTTCGTCGTCATAATAATCTTTACTTCCGACCATAGCGAGTACCTCACCCGTTTTCGGATTGGTAATAAGCGCTCCTGCATTTGTGGCATCATACTTTTTTATCTTTTCAACTTCTTCCTTCACGATCTCTTCAGCCTCTTTCTGCTGCTCATAATCCAACGTTGTCGTTACCTGGAGTCCTCCTGTCATGACGTATTGCTCACCGAATTGTTTTTCGAGTTGCTGTTTTATATACATCACAAAATGAGGTGCCTTGATCTGCGTCTCGTTTCGGGAGAATTTGTGGTTTTTAATTTCGGTGAGCGCTTGCTTCTCCTGGGTTCTTGTGATGTACTTGTTTTCCCTCATCTGGCGAAGTACCGCCTCAGTCCTGCCGATATATGGTTTATCCCCTGTCCCAGAGAAAGGCGAGTAGCGTGTGGGGCTTTGCGGCAACCCTGCCAAAAATGCAGATTCTGCCAAATCTAATTCTTTTACTTTCTTCCCGAAGTACGTTTCAGAGGCAGCCTCAACACCGACAGCAGCTGCCCCGTAGGAGATGTTATTCATATACATCTCAAGGATTTGGTCTTTGCTAAACTTATTATCAACCTGAATCGCGAGCACCATCTCTTTGACTTTTCGGGGGAGCGTTTGTTCTGAAGTGAGTAAAGTGTTTTTGACAAGCTGTTGCGTGATTGTCGATCCGCTGGCTAAACCTCGACGCAGTGTCAGCATATTGGAAATTGCCCTCACCATACCAACAGGTGAAAGACCGCTGTTTTTGTAAAAGTCCTTGTCTTCAATGGATATCGTCCCGTCCCGAAGGTACTTGGGGATATCTGAGAGGGGGACATACGTCCTGTTCTGGTCCTGATACACCGAGTACAAGAGGACACCTTTACGGTCGTAAATCCTCGTCGCGTCCGCATATTTTGAGACGACGATTTTTCCGGGAGTCGGTAAGTCACGGCTATACCAAAGGAAGATGAGCGGAACAAATAACACCCCTGCAACAGCCGCAAAAAATAGATATTTTGTAAGGCGGCTTAGGGTGAAAAGACTGAAGAGTCCCGAAGGGGAACGACGCCGACGCGGTCGGTAGTCAAACATACACTGTTTTATTATAACTTTCTTGACGAAACAAGGCAAGCAACGTATAATGGCCAAGCCTATAATATGTTAGAGATATCTATCGCTCATGATCGGACAAACACCCAACAGCTACTAAACCAGGCAGATGTATTGTTTGGGCAGCAGGCAGAGTGGACTACAGAAGAAAATGGAGTACGACTTGGCAGGATTGATGAGATTGCAAATATTGTGGAAACTCTTCCCTCATTAGTTACTTACCACGCTGAGGCAATAGACTACCACCCCGACACGCACCGCGCAGCTGCTACGCTTGCATTTCTTGAACGGGCATTATGGAGCTCACCACTGCCGCCGGTGAATATTTCTGAATTCATAAGGCAGATAGTTGTTTCCCAAGCATCACAAGGAGAAATTCCCCTTGCCGTACAACAAATTGCCTGCTTAAACTACCTACTCGTTACACGTCCTATCCCTTACGGAGAACGTCAGGATCTTGAAATACTTCCGATATCAAACACACAACCCAAAAAGCGCTGGAGACGTTTTTTGGACGAGGAGCGAGACTTCCTGCTAGGCCTAACTGAGATCGGAGTTCGCCCTGTTATTTCTTTTGGGGTGTCAGATGTTCTCGACTTTGAACAAGAGGGGGACTTTTCCCACACACCGGAAGAACTAACAAATGCGGTAGACCAAAATAGAAAAACCATGCGCAAAGGAATTGAGAGCCTCGACCGCGATTTTACTACCATCCCGCTACCTGATCCAAGACTCCGTCCACAGCTTCGCGTGTTTCTCCATTCGGAGGTACTTGAGGGTGAACATGGGCAAATATTTGAAACAAATTATTCCCGAATCAGGGAGCAAGAAGCCACGATTGAAGCACTACGCCAATGGCTTTTTTCTCATTTTCCCCGCATTTATGGAAGGAGCCGTCAGGATCCAAACCATCCTTTCAGGCTATCAAAAATGCTTTCGTTATATGCAACAGACAATATGCTTGCTGCGAGTTTGACTCGCGATATGTTTCCAGGAGAGCCGGTTCAACACGTAACTTCAGTAAGCCTACAACCTCAAGAAACGTGGGAATGGATCGAAGAGAAGATAGGATGCGCACTTTTAGGAATACCTATGACACAAATCTCTCCCTTTCAAAACGCAGGAAATTGGCATGGCAAACCTGAAAAGTCAGGAGTATATTCTATTCGTTCGGAACATGGATTAAATGACCTTTCCCCGCAACAGGCGTTTGTCAGACTTATAAAAGAAGACGACAAATCCATTCTGCCGGAGATAGAACCTTCAGAAATATCTGGAGATGAAGTGATGCGCCGGAAAGTACACGAAGCGAGAACGCTGACTGCGACTACCTTTGGTGAAAAAGGGGCATCTGTTGCGGAAGAAGCCTATCGCGAACGGAGACATAGATAGCAACAACTACCTATCTTGCGTCCACTCCGCTTCATGTACACCTTGGAGAACCTCTATGCTATACTCAAACCATGGATAAGGTTGAGGAATTACTTACAAGAGGCGTCGATACGGTCTATCCGACGAAAGATGCACTTGAAAAGGTGCTCAAAAGCGGTAAAAAACTCACGCTCTACATGGGCTTTGACCCGACAGGGAACAAACTCCACGTAGGGCACATGGTAGGTCTCATGAAAATGGCTGATTGGCAGCGTCTGGGCCACCACGTCATCTTCCTTATAGGCGACGGGACAGGACAGGCAGGTGACCCTTCGGGCAAAACCAAAAGCCGCGATACGTTTTTCACAAGGGACCAACTGAGGCAAAATGCAAAAGATTACGTTATGCAGGCTTCAAAAATCGTCAATTTTGAAGGGGACAACCCGGTTGAGATTAAGTACAACGGTGACTGGCTCAATACAATTGATTTGCCGAAAATGCTTGAGATTGCAGGGCACTTCACGCTCCAACAAATGCTTGAGCGGGATCTTTACCAGGAACGCATGAAGCAAAACGAACCAGTGAACCTACGTGAATTTGTCTATCCGCTTCTCCAGGGGTACGACTCAGTCGCCATGGAAGTGGATCTCGAAATAGGCGGGACAGACCAAACATTTAATATGCTCGTCGGACGACAACTCGTTAAAGACTACCTCGGGAAAGAAAAATATGTCATGACCACACCCCTCCTGGCAGATGCACAGGGCAATAAAATTGGCAAAACCGAAGGGAATGCGATCGCAATCACCGATACGCCGGCCGATCTATACGCAAAAATTATGGCGTTTCCTGACGATGTCATCATCAAAGGTTTTGCATATCTGACACGGATCCCGATGAATGAGGTGCATACGATAAAAAAAGCAATTGCAGACGGAGAAAACCCGATGGTGTATAAGAAAAAACTTGCACATTCACTTGTCTCAATGCTCAACACAAAAAACGATGCAGATAATGCGCAGGATGCGTTTGAAAAAAATGTGCAGCGGGGCGAAATGCCTAGAGAGGTTCTTGAAGTCACGCTCACCGACACTGATGAAGAATTCGTCAATGAAGACCTATTGGTATCACTCAACCTCGCTTCTTCAAAAGCCGAGGCAAAACGGCTTTTTCAACAAAACGGTGTTGAGGTAAACGGAGAAAAAATAATCGACACAACAGAACCAGTTGCAATAAAAGACGGAATGGTTATAAAAGTCGGCAAGCGGAAAATAGTAAGGCTTCGAAAACCCCGATGAAAAAAAGCAGCAGAAAAAACTTTGCACTGCTCAGCGTTTTTGACAAAACAGGGATTGTAGAACTTGCAACATCCCTCAAGAAGGCAGGGTTTGAAATCCTCACGACAGGCGGTACGGCAAAAAAATTAACAGGTGCAGGAGTCGGCGTCACCCATGTTGAAAAAATCACGGGCAATCCCGAATCATTTGACGGACGGATGAAAACGATCAGTTTCCGGATCGAATCAGGCATCCTTTTTGACAGAAAAAATCAAAAACACCTTCAGGAAGCAAGCGAACTTAACGTGCCGCACATCGATATCGTTGTCTGCAACCTCTACCCATTTGAACAAACTATCGCCAAGAAAACTGTATCTGTCTCCGATGCGGTTGAGAATATTGATGTCGGCGGCCCGACGATGATCAGGGCTGCTGCCAAAAACTTCAAAAATGTCGTCGTTTTGGTAGATCCTGCAGATTATGCATGGGTAGCAGAGAAGACGCAAAAGAATTCATTATCCGAATATGAGAGGCAGCAACTGGCAGCCAAGGCTTTTTATCATCTCTCGTTTTATGACTCGCAAATCGCGCATCATTTTTCAGACCAACTTTTCCCCGAGGAGTTAACCCTCCCAGGCCGAAGGGCGATCAGCCTGAGATATGGGGAAAATGCTCACCAGCAGGCTGCTCTGTATCTGACACCAAATACTGCTACGCCTTTTGCAAGCCTCAAAAAACAATGGGGGAGAGACCTCTCCTTAACAAACCTCACCGACATCAATGCGGGGCTTGAAGTAGTGAGACTTTTTACATCGCCGGCGGCTGTCGTCATCAAACACAACAACCCATGCGGGATAGCACTTGGAGAAAACGCAAAAGAAGCGTTACAAAGGGCGATAGATGCTGACCCCGAGTCGGCATTTGGTGGTGTGATTGTTCTTAACAAGCCGATGGATTTGAGGACTGCAAAAATTATCGCATCTTTCAAGGAAGAGACGAAAGGCAATATGGATATTGTTGCAGTCCCTGAGATTGGAAAAGACGCACTCGGACTCCTTAGTAAGACAAGAAAAAGTATGGGTATCTACACATTCGGTGAGATCCCAGAGACACCTAAGGGACGAATGGATACCAAGTGGATTGACGGAGGATTTATACTCCAAACCCGCGATGACGAAGTTGAAGCAGGATTCAAGGACTGGAAGGTAGTCACAAAGAAAAAACCGTCTGCAAAGCAACGGGAACAGATGCAAACAGCATGGAAGTTCATAACAAGAATCAAATCAAATGCTGTGATCGTGGTTGATAAGAAATTGCCGATGACCAGGGGAATCGGAACAGGACAAACATCAAGAGTCAGAGCAGTCAAAATCGCACTGTCCCAGGCCGGAAAATTTGCGGATGAAGCAGTTCTAGCATCAGACAGCTTCTTCCCGTTTGACGATAGCGTCAAACTCGCTACGGAGCATGGAATCAAAACAATTGTGCAGCAGGGAGGCTCGATAAACGATAAAGCCTCAATAGAAGCAGCAGACCGCGCCGGCATCTGCATGGTCTTCACCAACCGCCGCGCCTTCTGGCACTAGTTTCTTGATTTTCCCAAGTTCCCATGGGATCATATATTTCCCGGTTGTTTCAAGAACAATTTCTGCTACAATGTAACTAAGAAAGGAGATAACCAATGACAGGTACAGTAAAAACAAAGACTGACAGAGGATTTGGATTCATCAGCCGCGAAGGCGAAGAGAAGGATCTATTTTTTCATTCAAAAGACTTAGTAGACGTGACCTTTGATGAAATTCAGGTAGGTAACACCGTCACTTTTGAAGTCGTGAGTGGAGAAAAAGGACTGAGTGCAAAAAATGTACGACGTGTCTAAATTTTCTGACTAAATTTCTTAAAAGCTCATTGAAAAATGAGCTTTTTTGTGCACTTCGTCGTAAACTGAAACAGCCATCAATCTAAGAGCAATAGCTGGAGGATTTTTTTGGTAAATTTTTGTAATGCATGTTCTTCGATTTGCCTGATACGCTCGGCAGTCACTTTGTATTTTCTCCCGATTTTCCGAAGCTTCTGGTTTTTCAAACGGCGAAGCAGGATATCTTTTTCTTTTGCATTGAGTTCATGCGAATCCCGAAGAAGGGAAGCAAAATAGCGAAGCGTTTGGTTTGCCATACTGTGCCGACCGCACTATAGCACATCACGAAAACTGTTTAAAAGGGGCGTGTAATGAGACTCCAAATACCTTGGCGAAGCATCTGAAACCGCGGAGGTTCTAGGAGAGCCCAATACACATCCTGAGCAGCGAAGAATTTCCCGGCAAGCTCATAACTTTCTTCTCTTGCAACTTTTCTTTGATCATCGGTGAGCGGAAGGACTACACTGTTATGCACACTGGTATCAAATCTGACTCTTGCATCCTCATGACTCGTTTTAGCGATTGCCAATTGCAGCTCCCTGCTAGTCTCTTTCGACACCCTATCATGCACAAATGGAAAAACATGTGCTATTCGAGCCCGGGAACCATCCAAAGGAACTTCAACCATTACACCTCATTCTAATCCTGAAAAAGAAAGAACACAATCACAAGAAAAGTCTATGGAACGGTGAATTATTTAAACGGGGTGAGTTCGTAGTAAACTTCAAGGATTTTCTCAATCGTCGGATGCTCTGCCGTCCACCTCTCCTCAAGAAGACGCGTCACTGCCATGAGATCTTTAAGCTCCTCACTTTCTTTTTTCGGCCCAACCAATACCTCAATGGCCTGCCTCTTCCAGTCCTCGGCAAGCTCACTTGACGACTCGGCGGCAACAATCCTTTGAAGGTAGTTGAGCATCTTCTCAAACTCACCCGTATCAAGCCATACACCCTGACAATCCGGGCACTTGCTGATGATTACCGACGATCCCGCGTATTGAAGTGCTTCCATGTCGCTGTGGCACCGTGGACACGAAACCTGGTCATGTTGCAATTTTTTAAGCTCATCTGCTGTAAAAAGTACAAAATCCAACCATCTCAGGTCCTCATCGGCGTTGTTTCTGGCCAGCTCCAACTCACCCCGGTCGAAAAACATACCGTGGTGATGAGGACACTCTTCAACCGATATGCCTTTGTATCGTTTCTTCTGTAACTCGGATTTGCAGTGTGGACAAACTCGCATAGCAACTATTCTAATACGCATTAGCCGGAAATACAACAGCAAACTCCACACATTTCTTTGAAACGGTAAGCGAGCTAGTATATGCTACTATTACAGTGTGAAATATTCGCAAAACTACCGGGGGATCATCTTTACCAACCATGCAATTGAGAGAATGCGGGATAGGGGATTGCCACAGGAACAGGCTTTTGACGCTTTTATAAATTCAAACTCGTATGAAAACGGGAAAGAGCCGGGAACTATAGAATATGTCAAAACGAAAGACAACTACAAAACAACAATCATCGCGAAACAAAATGAGAAAAAGGAGTGGATCATCATCTCGGCATGGGTAGATCCCCCAATGCCGGGATCAGTCGATGTTCAGAAACAGGAAGCATACAAACGCTACCAGAAATCGTCATTTTGGGGAAAACTTCTCCTGACTCTCAAGAGGCAAATCGGATTATAAGAAAAGAGCTATTTTTTTAGCTCTTCTTTAATCTCTTCTTCCCCGAGAATCTGATCCTTCACTTCTTCAACTTTGTCGGACAATTTTTGCGCTTTTTTTTGAAGGCCTTCAACTGTCGTTTCTGCCTGTTTTTGTAACTCCTTTGCCTTCTTGATCGTTTTCTCCCGATTTTTTTTATCGGAGAGGTACATCGTTGCGGCTCCGGCTGCAACACCGACAGCTGTCCCTATGATCCCTGCTGTGACGGCTTTTTTTGTATTTCCCATGCTTCTCACCCCTTTCACCCTCCGAAGCTTTAGCG
>JAUYMJ010000051.1 GCA_030698775.1 bacterium | reverse complement strand
TCTTCCGCAAAACCGGGAAGCGTCATGCGATAGCTTTTATTTGCCCCAATCTGGGAAGATAATTGGTTGAAAAGCTGACTCGGAGTGATATTTGCATTTTTACGTGCGTTACTGGTACTGACATGTAGATAATTTTGCCACGCGGTTTTATACCTATCCGGTGTGGCTAAATAGTCTCCGAGGGCATCACCTGCAGAGTTGAAAAATCCCTTAATAAACTCAGCCGGCGCATCATCTGGATACGGCGGCTCAATATCCAAAATATTCACAGTTTTGCCTCCCTGGGAAAATGCTAAGCCCTGATTTTGGGCTTTGATTTGTGGTAAGTTTGAAAGGTCGACTTTGACGGAATTATCCAGAGGGTCAAAGATGACACTTGGGCTTTCGCCAAATTTGTTTGCTTGTGCTAGAGAGCTTGCAGGCACATCAGTTGAGGAGATGGCTGAGGAGATAGCATCGGTAGCACTACTTGCGCGCGTGTCAACTTGACTGCGGCCGAGGCAACAAACTGAACGGTGTGGACTGTCAAAGTATACTGTACCGCCATCCATGGCTGCAGCAACATCGGCAATTGGCAGATGTGCCCAGTTGGTGACGGTGATTGGTTTGCTATCTGCCATTCGTGCTGCATAGTCGCGCTGTAAAAAAGCCATGGCGCGTGCCGTAGTTGCAGGTTGTATCTCAACCAGATACACATTGCTTTGGACTTGATCCACGCTATCGGCTGTCATCTTCGGCGCTTCTGTTACTGGGTCATACGTATAGATCACTCCTTTATCAACTTCATACGTCGTATCTGCCCAACGCGGGATAATTCGCTTAGCTTGGACCGGAAAATCGTAGCCTTCTTGCGCAAGGAGAGATTGTAAGCGTTGTGCTGTTTCTGCATCAGGCAATTTGGACTGAGCTTGCTCTTCCATCTGGTTAATGAAGGTACGTAACTTATCTGGATCCAAACTTACTGCTACCATGGTGCGCGTTTTCTCAGTAATTTCAAAGAGATTTTCGCCGACGTTTCTGACATCGGTAAATTTATAATAGAGCTGGTTTCGCAGTTCCACATCCTGAGATTCTTGCGCAAAAGCCCTTCTTATTAATCCTTGTTGTGCTTGTCGTTTATCCACTTTCAAATCTTCAAGCTGGATAATTGGTCGGGCAAATCCGCTAGCTTCAATGGCTGTTTCTGCCCACCCCATGCCAAAATCAGGATGGAGAGCAATAAATGCTGCCTGTCCAGCAGGAACTCTCGTAAACACAGCAGCACCCTGCGCATCGGTAATAAGCGCTGCAGTTGGTGCTTGTGTATTTGGATCAAGTCGTACAACCAAGGCTTTTGCAGCTGGCTTAAAATCAGGTCCTAAAACCACCACTCGCGCCACAGCCGGTGGAAGTGGGCTAAGGGTTGCAACTGGATTTGCAGCTGTTATGGTGACGGTTTCATATCCGTGGGCGGAAACTGTTAATTCATCACTTTTTTTAGCCTGGATGCGAAACGTACCTTCAGGCCTGGTCACCGCGGCTTTATTATTTGCAACAACAACTGCGCCATCAATTGGATTTTTGCTTTGATCAAGGACTTGTCCGATGAGCGGTCGGGGATTTATCTCGTATCGCAGGTAGTCAGCGATTAGAATCACCCCAACAAGCAGCACAAAACCTAAAATCAACCATTTTATCTTTGGACGCTTTGGGAAATTGTGCAAAAAGCGTCCAGTTTCTTTTGTGTCTTCTTTACCACCTTCTGCTAGAGTCATGAAAGTAACACCGGCCTACACAGCACTATAGAATAGAATTTTTTCAATTGTCAAATTCTTTGGTAACTGTACCGGTAGTTTTGTCTACTTTGTACCAGTTAAACGTTGCTGTGTGCCCATTTTTAAATTCATAGACTTGAACTAAATATGAATTATCTTCCTCACCATTTACTGCAACCAAACCGCTCGGAACTCTTTTGAGATAGTCTATGACTTCCGGTAGCACTTTGACTTTAGTGACTGCGTCTTCTCTTGAAATCATTCCGTCTGCAGCGCGATTAAACCTGAGCGATTTGAGCATGTAGAGAAGCGAGTTCTCACGTGAAGCTTTTTCGGCACTTGTCCCATCTGCGTAGAGAGCTACGCCATAGATTTGACTTCCGATTTCTATAAAATAATATCGCATGCACATCATATATCCACAATCCTCAACAGCTTCAAAGTTATAGTTGCTCAGCGGCAACTTTGAGAACTTTGCTTGAGGGCTAAAATAGCTTTTCATCCATGTGGCAAGATCCGTATCTATCGCGATAGGTTTTGAGACGGCCAGCTGCGCGCTGTCGGTAAGCTCTGTATATTTCTTTTGTGTAGGCCCGGATATTCTAAACGCGATTGCGTCTCCGTTTTCAAAAACCTGCGTGTCTTTTCGGATTTTCCACGCCTGCGGGTATTCGATAGTAAAGTCATACGTCGGGTCCTGATAGACAAGGTAGCCTGTTGAGGATTGAGGGACGTTATTTTTTGAGAAACTGTAAACAGCAAACACAGCTATAACTGCAAGAAAAAGAACAATCCATTTAGTTAATTTATTTTGCTTCTTTTTTGCCATAGACCAACTTCCAATCCTGTATCTATGGTATCATAATTTTTGAGATGTCAATATGGATTTTGTAAAAGTTTATAAAAAGGTCGTCACGAATCCTTCAATGAGGTGGGTATTATTCAAAAACGGTACTTGTGTCATGCCTCTGAGTCCGCAAAAAGATGTACGAGAGCAGGCAATAAAGATACTCAAAGAACACGGACCAGTGGTGGCGGGGACACCTTCGGGAGACTTTGAGGTCACAAAAATCCCTGAAATCAACGGCTGGGTAGTTACAGGAGATTATCCGGGAATAATGACGTATATTTCAGCTGAAGAGGCTGGAAAAAAGAATGATGATTTCGAGATAGGTATGATAGGCAGGACAAAACGGGAGGCGGATGCGAAAGGGCTTGAAGTAGTTCACGTTGAGGATAAAGACAAAACTATATAACCTCTGCGGTAACCTATTCGACTAACATTTCAAAAAATGCCATTATCCCGAGCTTGGATAATATCCTCAGACTCTCCTCTTGCGTAAATGACACCGTCATGTTTATGATCAAGATATATGGGCATGGTTGAGGATGCACGTGAGATAGCATATGTTGAGATAGAGCACGAGTTTGGTGAGCGTACAGCAGAATTATATAAGGAATATTTTGCCTCAAAAAAACCTGATGAAATCCTAAAGACCCTCTCTGATTTGCTGACTGATATTCTCGGACCGAAACAAGCAGAAGTGAAGATGACACATATACGAAACATTTTAGAGGTGTACGTTCCAAACAAAGTATGAAAAAGAAAGTGTATCCTTTTGGTATTTTACTATCATTACTTTTTATGGTTGACGTGTTTGTCTCTATCTCAGATTACGGAGGTGAACAAAATGTTCTCTATAGAAACGGACTCCTTTTTGTCGGCCAGCTGGTGACAGTCATTTGTGGTTTCTATGCAATCAGAATGTACGGGATGCGAAGTGTCACCGGTCGAACATTGGCGTTTTTCACCACAGGGTTTCTGTCATTTCTTGTCGGAGCAGCAATATTTTCCTATTATGATGCTACCAGGGAGATCTCGCCATTCCCGTCTCTCGCAGACGGATTTATTCTTTTTGGTTATCCGCTTTTTTTTACAGGGCTACTTTTAGAGCTTCGCAAGAAGACTATTTCACTTGGAAAAGGACTACAGCTGCTTTTTGTGCTGTTCGCTCTCCTCCTCTCGGTAGTTGTTTTCTATTTTGAGATATATATTCCCTATGACATGACGTCTTCATTTTTTGTTACTGCTGTGCAAACGGCTTATGGAGTTGCTGATTTAATCTTGATAATACTTTTTATCTTTGTTCTCCTCCTGGCTCTCAGTTATAAAGGAGGAAAAATGTTTTATGTCTGGTTCTGCTTTTTCGTCGGATTTATTCTCACACTCTTTGGTGACATCTTGTTCGGTGTGTATGTGAACGATTATTTAGCAAAAACAGGAATAAATATTTATATTGACCTTATCTGGCGATCAGCCTACGTGTTTTTTGCTTTTGGTTTGCTTCTTGCCGGTATGCTGGTTGCCTCGGTACAGTCAAATATTCTGCAAAAAATTGCAAAAAAATAGTATTTCGATTTGACGTGACGGTCGTTTCTTGTCAAGATAGTACTAATGTCACAAAGTAACTATAAACCTCACTACGAGCATCTCAAAAATAAATGGCAGGACCGGCACAAAGAACTTCAGAGAGAGATTCTTGAAAAACATGGTGAAGCATTCCACTGGTTGTCGCATCACCTCCGAAATTTTTCCGTTGGGACAGTTGGTGCCCTTTTACTAACCATTAATCACCCGGCTGTAGTTGTCTCATCTACTGCCCCAGCATCTTTGGAAAAACCTTTATCTCCGGACCCAATAGATAAAGGTGTTTTTCTGGTATATGATTTGTCAAATATAGTTCCAAGAGATGTGCGGGTACTTGCACCGGAGGAAGAGGATAGGATCACGCAAGTATTATCCAACCGTTTCGGAATTCCAATCCGTGCTGAGCTTGAAGGCAAACGGCTGAATCGGTCGTATGGTTACATTGGGGCAGAGCAGCATTTGGCTCGTTATCCAGGTGACACGATGGGGACACATTTTGATCCGCCAGCCGGCGGACCCGACGATGCCTCAAAATATTATTCGTCAGGAATGGCTCCAGGTCTTGGCGCCTGGAGGTATTTTGCTTCGTCCAGGTCTGAAATGACACAAAAAGATGCCGATCGGGAGAAGTATTATATCGCAGTACAAACGTTTCTTGCGCCGGGATTTCACAACAATGTACGGGAATACTCAGAATTTTTCAAATTCAGGAAGATGCTTGTTGTAAATCCGCAAAACGGGAAAGCGATGGTATGTGTGATCGGAGATGCGGGACCGGCAGAATGGACGGGAAAGAGTCTGGGTGGTTCGCCCGAGGTAATGTCATATCTGAAAAGAGTAGATGGTACATCAAAAGGTGCCGTTCTTTATTTCTTCATAGATGACCCGAATGATACAATTCCTTTAGGTCCTATTTCGCTTACATAAATATGCAACGTTATTTTTTTAGCCACCTAGTGAGTATACAGTCAATCCACTTAAAGCTTCAGGATTTAGATCTTGAGGATGAAGAGAAATCAGAGCTTGTCAACTTGGCCAACGATACACTCCATTACGAAATTATTAACAAAGTGCTCTCAGAGTTATCGAGGGAAGATAAAAAGATCTTTTTGCGTCAAATGACGATGAACGATCATCCCGGAATATGGCGTTTTCTCAATAAGAAGATAGACAAGATTGAGGAAAAAATACAAAAAATGACTGATGATGTGGTTTCCCAGTTACATAAAGATATTGAAGAATCAAAGAAACTCAGTGCAAAAAAATAACCGGCTACATAGTTTGTTTCTTGTGGGTTTTCATAAGGCAAAAATTCATCACGACACTCATCCCGTTTTTTTCCGCCAGTTCTGCCGCGTCATGGTTGATGACCCCTTCCTGCATCCAGATCATTTTGGCATCCCCTCTTTTTACGGCTTCCTCAACATGAGGCAACACGAGTTCTGATTTTCGAAAAATATCGACGATGTCAATCACAATATTTTTCGGTACAGACAGGAGGTCGGGGTAGGCTTTTTCTCCAAGAACCTCGCTAAGTTTCGGATTAATCGGGATGATCCGAAACCCTTGTGACTGCAGATATGACGCAACATCATAACTTGGCCTATCAGGTTTGTCCGATAGCCCGACAATTGCGATTACTTTAGCCTGTTTGAGTAGGTCAGAGTTCATACTGAGATCTCGAAAAAATCATACGCGACTGTTACCTCACAATGGGCAATATCTTTTATTTTTTTTACCATTTCTTCTTCTCTCCCTTCGCATGCCGGATACAAATGCGTTAAGATGACATATTTGAATCGCCCTTTTTTTGCCAGCTTTCCAATCTCTTCAGGGCAGAGGTGCAGTCCTTTATTTTCTTCTTTGCTAGGATAGGAGCATTCAAGTATTGCAATATCGGCATCTTTTCCAAGCGTTGCAATCGCCTCATCATACCCCATATCACCCGAATAAACGATTGATGTGCCGTTTATGTCAAGGCGGTAGCATACACCATTGTAATGCGTGATTGGTGTGCAGGTAACTTTCCATGAATTTGTTTCTGTGACCAGGCCGTTCATCGTTTCTTTCAGTTTGAGGATATCAAACGCCTTCAGTTCATTGGCCATATAGTCCCATTTTTTCACGTGTCCGAAAAGATCGTTGCTGAATTCATGTAACCCTTCAGGCCCGAAAACATGAAGTGCTGTTTCAATCCCATTGAGCTTTTTTGCAAGCGCTCTCGCTTTTGTGAGCGTCACGTAATCAAGGCAATGGTCCAGATGATAGTGGGAGATGAAAAGATGTGTTGGTTTTTTTATTACATCGATTCTGTGTTGCACCATTTTCGCAACAGTTCCGGGGCCGATATCAAAAAGCAAAAACGCATCACCTGTCTCGATACCGAAACTTGCGTACGACCTTAGTGGTTTGTGAGGGGTAGGGGTACTTGATCCAGTCCCGAAGAAAGTGAGCTTCATCACTGCCATAGTAGCAATTTTTAGGAAAGAATACAATTAATCCGAGGCTAAATTGTCCAATATTTGTCCAGTACCTTTTCACAGGGCGAGTATAATTATATCCTATAGCAAAATAATAAAAGCTACATAATGACTATGAGTGTTGAAGCTGCAGTGTTGAGCGAAGTACGTTCAGGTTTGAAGCCTGACGTACTCTCTTCCTCTGAAAAATTTCGCGATGTAAGACTGTCTGTCGTTCCTGTCATTCTTGACCATATCCATCCAACGACCGGACTACTCCCAGCTGCAACAAAAGGTAAATCTGTTGCAACGGGACACTATGACCACGCATGGGTACGGGATACATCACTTGGCTACCTTCATCTGTTGAATTCAACTCGATATGGTCTTGATCAGGAACTCGATGGAGAGATTAAAGCACGATGCGCTGACGCAATCGGCAGGAATCTTGACTTGTTTGCAGGTAATCCTTGGAATTCAGCTTTCGCACAGGAGGTTGGATATTATGCAGGGACAAACCATACATATTTAACAGGCGATGCACCCCCTATCCATATGAATACAGATGGCTCCTCATGTTCTTGGTGGACGCAGAACCAGCCTGATTCATGGGGCGACCTTCTGAATGCCACAGGGACAGCTGTTGAGCTTGGTGTATTAGTCCCAACTGATGAACAGCAAGAAACGGTTAAAAATATTGCAGAATATTTGGTCAAAATACGTCCTGAGATATTTAAGGCGTCAACGATGTGGGAAGGCGATGAGGTGCATAGTCCCGCTTCTCTCTCAAACACAATAGCAATCAAGGCAGGGCTCCGGAAGATTTTACCACTATTCCGCTCGGACAAAGCATTTACCGAGTCCGTCAGTAGAAAACTTTTACACCTCGACGAGTTTATCGGGGTCCAATTTCCCGTTGACTATACCGTACCAAAAGGACACCATTCGAAAACAGATTTGGCAACGCTAGTAGCAATGGGAGCTGATGATAGTTCATATCTTGGGTATTTATCACAATATTTTATAAGCGCGAAACCTGAGCTGGGAAATGGTCTTGCTCCCGGTAAGAGGCGTTATAGTGGTGATAATTACTACAACCGTCACGAACATGACGGAGAAGATCTAAAAGGAGCGGAAGCAGTGTGGCCGATGGGAGACATACTGGAGTCAATCCTCATGTTGCGACATGCTCACGACCTAAACATGCGGGGAAGTAAGGGGATTGGAGGAGGCTACGCGGCGAGAGGAATTGCAAAACTGGAACGTGTTCTTGCTGATGTTGATAGGTATGGGTATTACCCTGAATTATTAACACCTGTTGAAGTTGTGTATTCGGCTGAAGGAACGAGGACAGAGTTTAAACCAAATGGCAACGATTTACTTTGGAATAGGGCTCTGGTTGCTGAAAACGTTGCTTTGGCTCAAAGAGTGTCTCTTCAGCTTGCAGCATAATTATCTTCTTACAAACACAATTGCATTGGGAATATTTCTCCCGGGGCCTGCTTTATATCCACCATACCAGAGTGCCGTTGAACCTCCGCTGTCGAGATTGAGTGCATTTTCAAGACCTAATGTTTTAAGGACGTGGGCTACTTCAGCGACTGTCGCGTTGTGGACGACTCCGATATAAATAGTGCTTCCTTTGTTTCCGACAAAACTCCGTGAGCCCTTACTTCCTTTCTTAGGATCTCCATCCCCTCCAAAGACAATATTTCCTCCTGAGAGAAGGAGGGGTTGGTTTGCGATCATGCTGTCAATACCGGTATCGCGTCCCCATTCAAGTGATTGCCCGACGAACCGTATGGATCCGCTTAGAAAGATAACTGCGGGTACCGTACTGTATTTATTGTTGTCCGAGTTAAAGTAGTGTTTGTTTTTATTCATCAGCAGTGTGTCGTAAGAGTTTGTCTTTCCGGCACAACTCGGATACGCCTCAGGACAGAAATACGATCCGTTAACACCCGCAAATCCGCCGTTTCGCGAAACGTACTCTCCCAGGGGCAACACAGGGCATCCGTTTCCGCAGTCGCTGTCGGATGCGGTATCAACAATCACACGTGTTGACCCAAGGTCAGCAGACACGATATCGACAAGATACGACCCTGTATCTGCATTGACCTGCTGTCTGGCGAAGCCTCCGCTTGGTGGAGCGTTATTCACCTTTACATCGGCAGGAATGCTGAATGTGGAGGAAACTTTATCGGTTTCATCCTGAATCTTTTTACCCAGATCACTAAGCTCCGTCTCGGCATCTTTGTAATTCCGGTCAACAAGGAGTGTTAATGCCTTTGCGAACTGCGCATCAAATCCTTTGGTGTTTTTCGAAATCTCTTTTACTTTTAGTAGATTCTCATACGTCGTTACTGCTTTTTTGTAGGTTTTTTGGATGTTTCCTATCTCTGTTTTAAGGTCCTGGTTAATTTTGTACTGGTCCTCGCTTTGGAGTGTTTTTAACTGCGCCGAGACTGATGCCAGACGATTTTGGACGGTCTCGTTTTGCGTCATGACTGTCCGAATCTCCGTTTGTTGGGAATTGATAAGGATGGAGAGTGTTGTAATGATAACAATAAGAAGGCCGAACCCGACAAGGAAGAAAGGCCTGGTATGCTTAAGGCTTTTCAGGGAGAGCATTGTCTTGAGTATAGGGCAACAATTCTCAATC
>JAUYMJ010000034.1 GCA_030698775.1 bacterium | reverse complement strand
TTACGGTTCCAGTAGTGCCAATACCATAGTAATATATCGCATTACCGTGTTGTGCTCCATTAAATGGCACTTCTCCGATGTTGTGAATATCGCTGCCGATAACATCAACAGAAACATCACCTGGACCTCCATTTACAACTACTCCATAATAATTCGCACCGAAAATCTCGGCACTAGTCACGTCTCCTGGAGTCGTTGAGGAATCGTAATATACTCCGATATTACAACCCGTAGCATCTAACGTTCCCGTAACATCTCCTCCTATCTGTGCTGCAGTCAAATTTATGCTGTCACGAAAAAATCCTGTTGGAGTACAAGTTGCTGCAAATGCCGGAACTGCACTAACTAAAAGTATTCCAGTTGCTGCAGCTCCTATTGCTAATTTTTTAATTGTCATATATTTTTCACCTCCCTCCTTTCGTTTTAAACGAATATGTTCCTAGACCGACCTAATGTAGAGAAAAATCTATATCAGGATCGTTTCCATTGGCAAAATCAGGGCTTGCTGTACCGCCTGATGCTACAGGTGCCAAAAACTCTCCCATTGATCCACCCGGATCTGTCGGCCCTGCGCAATCTAATGGATTCCCACATTTCCATGGACCCGGTGAAAATGAAGGCAAGACTCCTTCTCCGTTTCCGGAAGGATTTGACGTATTTCCATAAAGATCACCTGAAATCGACGGTCCGACTGTACCAGGATCAGCTGAGCTGAAAACATCACCAATCTCGCCTGCGGCAAAAGCCGGAACGATACTTGCACCAAGCATCAATGCTCCGGCTGCAGTTCCAATTAAAAAATGTTTAATATTCATCTATTTCTCACCTCCTCTCCAAATATTATTACTTTAATTACAAGTAGTAGAGGATGCCGCAATATCTTTAGATTTGCGGCGCCCTTCATTTCCCGATATATATTGCCGGGGAATTCTTTTAGGATATAACCCCCATACCCTATTCTCCTGCCGGTAGATTTCTACCATTTGTCTCTACAAATGAGACACAATCCCCCTGGTTCTTAAACACTCCAAACGCTTCCCAGTCGTCGTTCTTACAATCGTCTTCACGTATCGGGAGATATTGTTCAACAACTACGTTATCAAGCGCCGGACCGCTCCAACCGGGTGTCTTACTGGTAAATGTTAGAGATGTACTCGATGAGTTAGCCGTAAAAGAAAAAGATTTGCTCGTCCATCCCATGTCCTCTTTTGTTGTACCTGAATTATCAAAAGTAAAATTTTCATGAGTTCCACCCGTATCAACATCCATTTCTTTGACTACTGGACCTCCATCAGTATTTCCCGCCATGTCAAAAGTCACATTGTAGATTGCTCCGGGAGTTGTTGTAAGATCTTGACTAATAGCACCTTCATACCGTCCGCTCATGTCTATGCTTCTTGCTCCGTCTGATGCTTCCCAATAACTGCCGATGTAATCGACGCTTCCTGAAACAACCTTCCAACTACCTATATTGTCCCACCCGGGATACACTTCTGTGAAAGGCTCCTGCAATATTCCTGTTTCAAAACTGCCATTGGAGACAATATTTGTAGCAAATGCAGGGACGATACTTGCACCGAGCATAAATGCTCCTGCTGCAGTTCCTACCAAAACTTTTTTAATATTTCCGCCAAAGGCGGATTTCATTTCTTTCAACATTTCTATTCACCTCCTCTCCCGCTATTATTAGCAAAATTATCAATCGTAGAGGATGCCGCATAGCATTTGCTATGTGGCGCCCTTCATTAGAAACTCTTAACGATTGAGCAAATTGCGAAGAGTTTCTAGAGTTTCTTATGTCCGCCGCTCAAGCGCTCTTGAAGCCGTGTACGAATAGTACTGAAAAGGCTTCAGGTAAGCTTAGGCGGGCCCACAAAAAACCCCGACTGCGTCGGGGCTCTATACTCTCTCTGTTTGTAAAGAATAAAATAGCATGCTCTCCTTATAAACCTATAGGAGTTATCTGTCAAGAGTTAGGAATCGATTGTCCTTTGGCCGGGGGAGCTATTGGCTCGGGGAAACAACAAACGGATCGGTCGGGACATCAGAAACAGCGAGCTTGAGATTGCGTTCGGCAAAATCTCCGAATGCAGTGAGTCCTCGCATCCTCCAGTCCAGCATCTCCTTTGGCGTACTGAACGTTCCTGATTCGATAGCAACGTCCATAACCCATTGCTCAACAATGCTCCTCGGCACTGCGTCCCGGCAAAGCGCACCAGCTGTCTTCTCAATAGCGACAGCTTCTGCATCCCTACTTGTCACACCAAACTTATTGTGCTCTACAGTCTCATACGGGCTGTCGCCGAGTTTTGTGCCGTATTTTCCGAAAAACGCTTTTGTTTCTGCCTCAGAAAGATACTTGGGTTCCTCTTTATCCTCCATCTGAGGCCGGACAGAGAGACGCCTACGTACTACAGGAGTTGGCCTCGCAACATCGGAGAGGACAACGTCGTTTGTTGTATCTGAGGCGGTGTCTGTATGGACAGTTGCCGGCGTCCACGAAAACCGCAATTGGTCCGCTGAGGCAACAACCCTGATACCGACTCGCTCACCTGCTTTCACCATATGCAGTTGCATTATAGTGAGAAATAAATTTTTTTCAAGTCAAAACTACTTTTTTCTTCCTACTTTTTCCCCTTCGTCCCTCAGGGTAAACTCAAGTACCAAAAATTCTTTAATTATTTTGCGTCTTTTCCGAAAAGACGCCCAAACTCTCTGCAAGTGAAAGGTTGCTGAATTCTTCCGCTCGCTTGATCGGGTGATTTCACCCCCTCCTCAATCCGCCAGTTGGCGGATGAGGAATCCCCCTGATAAGCTCGCTTCAGAATTCTTAACGCACTGCTTTCAATTGCAGAAAGAAAGAACTTCGCTTCTTGTGAGCGTTAGAACAAAGCGCGTTACACATTGTCGAGTGAGTTGTCAGGGGGGATCCCGCTCTTGTGGCGGAGGGGGGAGGACAACCCTCCCGACTAACGAACGAGACAATGTAGCGCGACTTCGTAGCGAACGAATTTTGGTACTTTTGTGATCAAAAGTACATAGAAAGACTTTACTGTCCGGGGTTGAGGTTAAAAAAAGGCACTGCATTTGGCGGGAGTACCCCGTTCCATTTCTCCTGTGCATGGAAGCGTAGAAATTCAGGACTCAGTGTCCCTGCTTCCTGAAGTGCACGCTGCGCGTTGACCTGACCTTTGGCTTTTATCAGTGCCGTTTCTGCCTCAATTTGTGCCTTTTCTTTATTCTGCTGTGCGACGGTTTTTTGCTCGATTGCCTGATTAAACTCATCTGAGAATTTAAAATTGACGATGTTAAAATCATCAACGACGATATTGTATTTCTCAAGCCTCCCCTTAAGCTCCTTATACGCGAGATTTTTTACCGCTTCCCGCTTCCCGATCAGATCACTTGCCGTGTACCTGGCAGTTGTCGCCTTAAACGCTTCCTGCATGGCGGGAGCTATGATACGTTCTTTATACTCAATACCGATATTCTGGTAGACATCAACGGCGTTTTGCCCACGAAGATGAAAATTGAGGGCGATTGTTGCCTGTACCTGCTGCAAGTCTTTTGACGCTGATTGTGCATCCACCTGCTCAAGCTGGGTCCTCGTCTCCATCTTGTAGACTGCCTCAATTAGCGGAATTTTCAGCACAAATCCGGGATTTTCGACTCTGTTGACTGCGCCAAGACGCGTGACGACGCCGACATTACCGGCACTCACCGTGGTCCACGCACCGATGACGGGGAGCGAGGAAAGAACTATAAGAAAAAAGATGACTCCGACAATACTGATAAGTCTTTTATTGACGTGTTTTGCGATAATTGTCTCCATATCCTCGTTTGGCCCGTATTGTAGCACTTTTTTGATTGCGTTGCTATAGAAACCTATTTCCCTGCCTTTTGTATCTCTTTATCAGATAGGCCGAAGTGGTGACCGATTTCGTGAAGCACCACATCGCGGACATGTTCTTTGATTTGCTCCTCACTCCAACCGAAGCGTTCGATAGGACCCTGAAAAATCGTGATTTTATCGGGTAACACAAATGAGTAATTGCTGCCGCGTTTTGTCTGCGGCACACCCTGGTACAGCCCAAAAAGCGTCATCGCTCCCCTGACATGCAGCCTGGAAAGCTCCAGGGGACTCGGCTCATCCTCAATCGTGACAGCAACGTTATTAAGGACTCTTTTGAATTCCTCAGGCAATGTCCCGATAGCTTTTTTGACAAGTACCTCAAACTCCTCCCGTGTCATAGACACCCTATTCTACACCATACTAAACGAATAAAAACCCTTGCATAAATCTTACGTTATCTTCAAAGAATTTTCTTCTTTCCATCGCATACTCGCAACATGATATATTTGATTACTGCAGTTCTCTTCGGACTCGGATTTGGGTATCTTGCAACGCAGAATACAATTGGTGTGACCCTGCAAGCAGGAAAGTATCTTCTCCCTTCTATCCCTTTGTACCTCGTTGTTCTTGCATCGCTTCTGGTCGGACTTTTTCTTGCCTGGTTTCTCAGCAGCATAGGATCAGTCGCAACATTTTTGAGGTTTCGAGAAAAGGATGCGCAGTTGCATCAGACAGAAAAAGCGCTTGATGAAAAAGACGAAACGATCCTTTCGCTTCGGGAGAAGCTTAAGGAACTCGCGGTAGAAAACGGCACGCTCAAAAAAACTACCCCTGAGAATGAGGAAAAAGACGAAGAGGAGGTTGAGAAAAAGATAAACTATACGACACGCCCGGGTTTTTTTGGGAACTTCCCGCAAATCTAGCACTACCGTCTTTTAGGCCTCCTTTACACCTCAAACACATCTCCTCCTCAGCCGCTAGGCTACTTTTTCTTTCATTCCCCCCTGTCAGAAAAGTTACTGCACAATAACTGTTCCCTTCATGTTCGGATGGACACTGCAAAAATAGGTGTACGTCCCGGCCTTGGTAAATGTCACAGACCCCGTCTGGCCCTGTGACAATACACCTGTGTCAAAACTTCCGTCATCGGCTGTTGCACTATGGCCTACACTGTCCCGGTTGGTCCAGGTCACACTATCACCCACCTTCACAGTAATAGTCGAAGGCGAATAGACGAAGTTTTGGATCGTGACCGTATTTGTCGCAGCGGTAACCCCTGTCGTCTGCTGTGTTGCGGCACCGGGCATTTGCGAGGCGCTCTTATTCAACACGAAATACCCCGCTACAATAAGGACGAGCACTACGATAACTCCGACAATAATATTTTTATTTATCGCTCTCACCTCCTCCTGTACAATCCTCTCTAGCATATCAAAAATATGCTGCTTGACAAAGTAACAAGAACACCATACGATACATTTAATGGAGAAAATGCTCAAACCCCTTGAAGACACACTCGAGCTGTATTTCGGCAAAAAAGCTCCGGCGCTCCCAGCAAACATCAAAGAGGTTCTGGTTAAAATCGCTCCGTACTTAGCAATTCTCTCGGCAATCATTACTGTCCCTGCTATCTTACTCCTCTTCGGACTCGGAGGCCTCGCGACGACGCTTGCTCCTACGGGAGGCGTACAGGTAGTCAGCCAAGTTCCGTTGATGTGGGTCAGCATTTTGCTTCTTGTTCCGGTCGTCCTGCTTGATGTGATGTCAATTCCAGGACTTTTCAAACGCTCTCTGCAGGGATGGACATTTCTGTTCTGGGCACAGCTAATCTCACTTGCCTCAAACCTCGTACAGTTCAATATCGTCGGGGCTCTCATTGGCGGCGCGATCGGTTTCTACATCCTCTTCCAGATCAAAAGCCACTACAAATAGCCTCTCTCTCCTTGGTGACTTTCGAAGACCACAGCTTTCGTCGTTTTATACTCACTGCCAATGTACTCGTTACTTTTGGATTTTCTTCCAGAGAAATATCGCCAGAAGCACCAAATCAATAAATAAGAAAAGCCAGGTGAGAAACCCAAAGAGGCCAAGTCCACCCATCATACTACTCCCGTACCATCCCATCATAAAAAATCACCTCCTTTTCTCATCAATCTCTCTGAGTATAGTCCGTCAAGAAGTAATGCGTCAAACAATGAGGAGGCTCTCCGCCCTCAGAATGTTCCCGGCGGAAACAGGACAACGCAGTAGGAATCATCCATAAACAAACTCTTCTCTTCAAAACGCCTGATGAGTTTCTCCCCCTTCCTATGGATGATATTTCCACAAAGATCAACGCTGACATACGGCTCTTTCGATTGCTTCTGGTATTCCTCCATACTCTCCCATGATTTCAGGGGGATCAAGCGCTTATCACCGTTCGTTTTTTTCAGCATCTTCTGAAAACTCGGTTCCTGGAAATGGTATCTCCTCCAGGCGAGTGCGAAATCATCGGAGTTTCTCACATTTACGACACCCCTTCCAAGAAGCGACGTGTATTCCTCCCATATAATCCCGACGTGCTGGTAGTCCCGCCTGGCATACATAACAGAAACTAATGCAAGCACTAGAAGTGCTGTCAGCATACCGGCCTTACTGAGCTTCCTCATATCAAAACTCCACGCCAGAAAAAGGATGAATAAAGGGTAAAACGGAAGAAGGTATTCATCTCCTCTGCCAAATGCCAGAACGGTGAAGAAGAGATGGGTGAAAAAAAGAAACAGAAAAAATATTCCGAAGGAGGATATGGTTATGGGTATGTTACGCCGCAGGCGGAAAAAAAACCGGCTTGTGAAAAAAATGATTGCTATGAAGAAGTAAAAGAGAAATACGAACGAGTCCCTAAAAAAATTGAATCCGTAGATACTTTGGACTTTGTAGATGATATACAAAAAACCCAAAAAAGCAATTCCTATTCCCAAAAAATAATCACGGATAAAAATGTGTTGCCTCTTACGAAGAAATAACTGATGCAACCGCTTGAGACAATCGGGAAGGAAAAGCACCCAAAACGGAAAGGAAAGAAGCATCATGATGGTCCAAATGACATCCTTATAATGCACACTTCCCAAAAGTTTGAAGAGAATACCGTCAACAAATTCCGGCGCGTGAAAAACAGCAAACCTCTCCCACTCGGGCGGATAGAAGAGAAGCGGCATGCAGGCAATAAATCCCACAAGTGCGATTCCCGCAAGTACATTCTTTTTTTGCAGCTTTTCAAAATACGGACTGCCTCTTCTGAGAAATACTGTGAGAGCCAACGGGATCCCGAAAAATCCCAAAAAGTATGAGCTATAGTAAAAGAGCCTATGCATGTACTCGCGGTACTGGGAACTGATCGCAGGAATATGCGCAAAGTGTAAAGGGTTCCAGTGAAACATGATATTTCCCATACGATCCGCGTACTGCAGCTGGTTCTGTGTCACATTACTCAGTGCAAAAAGCCAGTAGGCATACCCTAGAAACATCCCCGCAAGAAAAAGAAAAAGAGTGAAAATGTGCGGTAAGTACTTCGTTTTATTCGGATATGAACGCAGAAGAAAGACTACCAAAAGACCAAATG
>JAUYMJ010000013.1 GCA_030698775.1 bacterium | reverse complement strand
CCCCTATCTTCAGACGAAGTCGCAAATCTCTACAACTTCGCCCCGGGGCCTGTCGGGTATTGGCAGTTTGAAGAGCATCAGGGTGTAACTGCTAGTGATACGAGTAGCTATGGTAATACAGGTACACTGATAACAAATTCTGGGTCGCCTCGTTGGGTAGCAGGAAAATATGGTGGGGCGATCAAGGTAAAACAGGGTGATTCAAGTTATATTGATGTTGCGGATTCTGCGTCCCTTAGTCCAACATCAGTCTCTATTTCATTCTGGACGAAGCTTGATAGTCTCCCAACAGGTGGAACTGCATCATTTTTGGACAAAAATAACACTTATGGAGTGGATGTTACTACGGCAGGTGCGCTTATTTTCCAATATAACGGAGGAAATTCATTTACGGCAAATACAACGCTTGTCACCAATAAGTGGTATTACATCACTGCTGTGTTTGATCCAACGACGGGGTGGCAAAGTATTTATATTAATGGGGTATTAGATAAAACGCGCATTAGTGGCAGTACAGGGATTAGTGATACTGCAACAACGCTCCGAATAGGCGGAAACCAGGGAACTGGACGGAGTATCTCGGGGATAGTCGATGAAGTGAGAGTCTACAATTTTCCTCTGACAACAAAGCAGATAGTGTCTGACATGAATGCCTCGCATCCGTCTGTTGGGTCGCCTATCGGGAGCGCTATTGGCTGGTGGCAGTTTGATGACGGCTACGGCACGGTTGCGAGTGACTCGGGATTCCTTCGGAAAAACGGCAGTCTCTACAGGGCGACGTGGAGCGATGACAGCAAATTCGGCAAAGCACTCTTCTTCGACGGGAATAGTTATGTGCAGCTGGGGAATGTGAGTGAGTATAAGCTTGAGACAAAATCTGTCTCATTTTGGGCAAAGCCAGGATCCGCCCCTGCTGCGACACAGGGGATAGTAGCAGCAGGATCTGTCGCCAACTGGTATGTCGGTGTTACTGCAAATGCCGGATCAAAGATGATATTGTCCTACGCGAACTCTGCAGGAACGCAAAAGACAGTCAATAGCACTTCAAATATTGATGTTGTCAACTGGCATCATTATGCCTATACCTTTAGCGTAGACCAAAATAGCAATGTGACACTGAAAATGTATATTGATGGAAAACTCGATAAGACAACGACAAATACGGACGGGTATAGCGGAACATACGGGAGCAATTTTCTCCTCGGATCATTTGCAGTGAGTAGTAATTTTTACAAAGGCCTCTTAGACGAAGTGAGGATTTACAATTACGAATTAAGCGCAAGTGAAGTGAAGCTGGATATGAATCAAGGCAAGTCGCTTGTCCTTGGGGCTTTTGGTATGGATAGCAGCGGCGTTGCGAGTAACTCTGCGAATGCGACCTACTGTGTGCCGGGAGATACAATACAAGCCTGCGCACCAACAGGCGAGTGGACATTCGAAGAAGGGTATGGGAACGTTACCAATGATATGACCGGTGGCGGGAGTAACGGCGTCTGGAGAGGCACAGGGACGAGGTGGGTACAAGGAAAAATAGGGAAAGCCGGCTACTTCAACGGCGCAGATAGCTCGGTCAATACAAATGGCCAGTTCAGTTTTACAAGCGGACAGAGCTTCACACTCGCTGCGTGGATAAAAAGCTCCTTCCTTGAGTCCTCTGGTGCAAATACCTACAGTATCCTTAGTAAGGGCTGCGGGTTTGTCGGTACCTATGCGCTGTGGTATAGGGCATCAACGACGAACGCGGATGCATATTTCTGCATACATCCCACAACAGGGGGAGGAAGTCAGATCAGTGCAGTAGGTACAACAAAGATTCATGATAATAAGTGGCATTATCTCGTAGGTGTCAGAGACGTTACCGCAGATAATATCTATATCTATGTTGACGGAAAACTTGAAGGAACGACAGCGGACACGACAACAGGGGATTTTAACAGGTCAGCTACTGTTTTGATCGGTGCCAGAGGAGTCGATACTTTGGAGAAATTCACCGGATCAATCGATCAGGCACAAATTTACAATTACGCGCTTTCTCCGGCTCAGGTCGCTTGGAATTACAATCGGGGCAAGCCGGTTGCTTACTATGATCTCGATGAGTGCCAAGGGAGTACGCTTCATGAGTTCTATAACACAGGTATCGACCAAACGATCACCATTGGGGGGTCAGGGACAACTGCGATTGGTACGTGCACGACGAGCAGCTCTGCCTGGGGAGGGGCTTCAGGGACGGCTGTTGGGAAATATAATTATGCGCTGACGCTTGACGGGACGGATGACTATGCATCTACTTCGGGGACAGTCATGATTGCTCCTAGTCAGTCGACATACACCACAGTTTCATGGGGTGGATGGTTTAACCCTGTAACTGGCGTCGCATCGAAGACAATTATCGAGAAAAACCGTGAATTTAGGCTTACGACTGATGCGAGTAGCCAGCCGAATTGTTCGATTTGGAATGCCGGGAATTGGGTAACATCGGCCGTCGCAGGTACAGCACTGCCATTAAGTTCTTGGTCACATGTGATGTGTGTATATGACGGGACAACACTTAGAGTATATGTCAATGGAATGAGTAGTGGTTCTGTCAGCCAGACAAATGCTATCACGTCTCTAAGTTACACCCCTCTTTCGACAGCGCGGGATTTCGGCGGAAGTGCATTTTATAAAGGGCAAGTCGATGACGTACAAATCTTTAACTATCCTTTGACTGCTGTACAGGTAAGAAATTTGTATAACCAGTCTTCGGCAATACGTTTCGGTCCGTTAACGGGGACACCGTGAGTATTAGCGTCTAGTTTTCTTAACTAAACGCTAGAAGCTATACGCTAATAAGAATATGTCACTTGAGAAACTATTTGGATCATTGTACGAAGATACCCCAAGAAGGGGTGTCCACGTGCAGCCTAAGAAAAAACAGGAGCGAGTCGTGACACCAGGACAGGCGACCGGATTTTTCCGGTCAGTCAGAAGGATGTTGCCTTCCTATTGGCTGCGTCGTGCGAGGCTCTCAAAGAAGCTTTACTACTACACTGTCCTTGGATTGGTGCTCCTGATTGGAGGCGGGATCTTTGCCTACCAGATTATCTTCCCTAAGATCGGAGAGGCTGCATGGTTTGATGATACATGGCTATATCGTAAAGCTATTGAGATAACAGCCCATACTTCTGCAGAGCAGAATGTGTATATTAATCTTACAGGTGCAGCTGCTATTGATACGTCAGATACGGCGAAGTTCCAGTCAGACTGCGGGGACCTACGGTTTACCGATAACTCGGGAAATCTTCTCCAATATTTTATAGTCTCAGGCTGTGGGACAAGTTCAACAGTTGTCCATGTCAACTTCGAGTCATTTCCTGCCGGCGCACAGACCATATATTACTACTACGGCAATCCGGGAGCTGACAACGGATTCTCGCTAGGGGGATTCCCGAGAGCTGCGACAAGCTACACGATTGGTTCTATTGGGAGTGAGGAAAACGGCCCGTCACCTGTGGCATACTGGGCGCTTGATGAAGCAGGAAGTACCGTTGCATCAAGCTCTGCATCACCAAATCTCCCGGCGCAGATTCTCGGCCCGACATGGCAGCAGCCCAATCTGTGCGTTTCAGGTTCATGCCTTTTTTTCAGCGGAACCAGCCAGAATGTCAACGCAGGCGACAATACAATTGTGGAATTTGCATCAGGAACGACATTTAGTATCGGTCTTTGGGTGAGGACACCTCTTTCAGACACCGATACGATTATTGCCAAAAAAGCAGCAACGACTGCAGCAAACTCAGGATATATGCTCACCGTTGACAGTTCAGGAACGCTTGTTTTCTACGCAGCAGACGGGACAAACCAATATACGATGACAGGTACCTCTGCAATAGTTGCGAACAAGTGGTATTACATTGTTGTTACCTATGACAAGACGAGCACAACGACCACGACAATCTATGTAAACGGGAGTGATATAAATCCGACAAGATCCGGAACGCTTTCTTCGGTAGGTGATGTCGGCGTCAACAGCCGTGAGTTGTACTTTGGTTCTGAGTCAGACAATCAGGTTCTCTATAAAGGGTTTTTGGACGAGGTGAAAATCTATCGATCAGCACTCAGCAGTAGCCAGGTCAAGACAAATTACTCTGCGCGTGGATCTCTTAAAGGTTCAGCTGCAGTTCTTGGTGCGCAGGACCAGTCCTATCTCTCAAATGGCTTAGTCGGGTATTGGAAGATGGATGAATCTGCTAGTCCGGCAATTGATTCTTCTGGAAACGGGAATAGTGGAACATGGACTGGTGGTGCGACTGCGAGTAGCGCTGCAAAATTTGCCTCAGGGATAACCCTTGATGGAAATGGTGATTATGTTGCTGTGGCAAATAGTAGTGTCTACAAGCTCGCCAGTAATTTTACACTTAGTGCTTGGATAAAAACGGGTACTTCTGTGGCTGCGACCGGTACGATTTTTTCAACGAATACTACAAAAAATTTTGGTTATGATATGGAGGTTTTAAATACTGGTATTGTTGAATTTGATATTGGGCCTGGAACACAAATATCAACAAATGGGAGCACCAATCTTCATGATAATACTTGGCATCATGTTGTTGGAACATATGATGGGAGTGTGATGGTACTTTATATAGATGGAAACCAAGTGAGTAGAAGGAATGTTACTGGGAGTGTAACTTATAATGCTACGGCGTTACATATTGGAACTAGTGGAGCAATCAATAATTATTTTAATGGAGTGATAGATGAGGTGAGGATATATAACCGTGGACTTTCAGCTGATGAAGTCGCAAATCTTTACAACTTCGCCCCGGGGCCTGTCGGGTACTGGCGGTTTGAGGAGAAACAGGGAATAACAACCGTCGATTCAAGTGGATATGGTAACAGCGGTACGCTTATTAATTCTCCAAGCTGGGTAAGGGGAAAGGTAGGCAGCGCCTTATCTTTCGATGGTGCAAGATCTGGCGCGGCAAATGCGACGTACGTTGATATCGGCGATCAGTCGGCATTTGAAATCACCCAATTTACCATAGGGGCTTGGGTGTATAGAACAGGTAATTGTGGTACATTTACCGAATGTACCATTTTTGCAAAGGGAACCAGTGGGAGCATTGGCTACGCTTTGGATATCAGTGACACCTCTTGTGGCGCATATAAAGTGCGACTGAACTTGAAGGATGAGCAGAGCGTATGCGGAACGACAGTTATCCAGCCGAACACGTGGTACTATGTTTCAGCATCGCTTGACAATGATTATTTAAAAGTATATGTGAATGGGATCCTTGAGGTGTCGGTTACCAGGACCCAGACGCCTACGTTTGTAGGAGAAGTTGCGCAAATAGGAAATAGAAATGATGGTTTAGATTTGGGCTTTTCCGGGTCTATTGATGAGGTACGTTTTTATAATTACGTGAGGTCTACAGCGCAAATCGTCCAGGATATGAACGGCGGGCACCCGGGAGTCGGTTCACCGGTCGGGAGCGCACTCGGATACTGGAAATTTGACGACGGATACGGCACTGTGGCAAGCAATTCGGGGAGTCTGGGAGGGGCGGCAGACGGACAATTAATGGCCATATCCAAACCTCCCAACACAACATCCGGATGGTCGCTTTTAGGGAAGTTTGGTAAAGCGCTCAACTTTGACGGAGCAAGTGACCGCGTCGATGTTGCAAGCAGCGGGTTTGATGATATGCCATCATTCACACTTTCTGCGTGGATTAACCCAAGGACTTTTGGTGGAGGTGGTGCGGCAAGGGTATTTGATAAATCCGCCACATCCACACCGACAAACGGGTGGCATCTTTTTATCAATAGCAACTGGGCACTACGGTTCCGGGTCGACTATTCTACGACCGATTTAAACTGCACGACCCCAAATAATACGCTTGTTTCAAAAGAGTGGCAGCATGTACTCCTGACATGGGACGGTACATCCGAGTCAGATAATGTACATGTGTATGTAAACGGGAAGCCTATTATCTGTTCTTCCAAGACTGATGGCATCGGGAGTAGGGTATCGGATGCGGGGTTTCATCTGAATATCTCAAGCTTTGGTTCAGCGTTTGATGGCTATATTGATGAGGCAAAGGTATATAATTTTGTGCTTACGGCAAGTGAGGTAAAGACGGAATTCAACCATGGCTCATCACTTGTGCTTGGCTCATTCGGCACAAGTGTGTATGACGGAGTCACTGCAAGTAACTCGGCACAAGTCATTTACTGCGTGCCGGGGGATACTACGACTCTTGCCTGCCAGCCTGTCGCTGAGTGGCGGTTTGAGGAGAGACGAGGCGATATGGCGAATGATACGACAGGTAATAATAGTAACGGGAAACTCATGAATACCCCTCAGTGGACAGATGGGAAGGTAGGATCTGCTCTGTTGTTTGACGGGTTCAATCAGCGGGTAAGTGTCCTGGATAATGGAAAGCTCGACCAGACGTCAAACCTGACAATTTCGGCCTGGATTAAAAGAAATAGGTTGGGGACAGCGCAACATATCGTCAATAAAGGGACATCTGCGTATGCGTTGCATCTTGACGCATCTAATTTCGTCAACTTGTCAATGCAGGGAACAGGAATCATCGTCACATCGACACAGGCAATTTCAGATACAACCTCCTGGCACTATATCGCTGCAACGTGGGACGGGACAACAGGGAAGATCTATATTGACGGAAAAGATGTTTCGGGGGCGACGACATCACACACGTTGACTGTGAATGCGACGAATTTGCTCATTGGTTCTGACACGACTCCGGCAAATTTCTTCAACGGGAAGATAGATGAGGTGAGGCTTTACAATTATGCTCTTTCTCCCGCCCAAGTTGCGTGGAATTATAATCACGGCAAGCCGGTGGCTTACTGGAAATTTGATGAGTGCCAGGGGAGTACGGTGAATGATAGCTCAGGGAATGGATTATCGGGAACGATCACCATTGGTGGTACAGGTACCAACACAGGAGTTGGGACGTGTACTACGAGTAGTACAGCCTGGGGAGATGGAGCTACAGGGAAATACAACTATTCATTGTTTTTTGACGGAAATACTGACAGTATTACTTCTACCGCCAACATCACGTCAATAAAGGGTGGAGGATTTTCAACGAGTCAGTGGGTTAAAAGAACTGGCAGTGGATATGTATCGAGCATTTTTGATTCCGGATGTGGTGACGCACAGTATGAACTCTATTTCATTGGATCAGGAACAACATTATCGTTCCTCGTGCCAAGCAGTGAAGTGACATGTAATGTTGGGGAAGTTCTGTTGACAGATAACCCGGCACCAATAGGTACATGGACTCATATAGTTGGAACGTTTGATGGTACGAACACGAAGCTCTACATTAATGGTGTCTTGAAAGGAACAGATACAACGTATAGTGAGACGTTTAACACAAGTCCTACTGCTACGTTCAATGTTTCAAAGCAGGGAAGCGCTGGAGAGGGAACCTTTGAAGGCCAGATCGACGATGTGCAGATATTTAATTATCCTTTAACCCCTGTCCAAATCAGAAATGTCTACAATCAGTCCTCAGCCGTGAGATTTGGGCCGTTAACGGGGACACCATGAGAAGCGTTTAGCGATTAGCGTAAAGCGTCTAGGAATCAAGATAGCTTCTAGCGTTCAGCGTCTAGGGTATAGTTGCGATTATGTATTTAAAATCATACAAAGAGTTGATAGTTTGGCAAAAGGCGATGCAGCTTGTCAAAGTGATATTTCTCCTGACTGAATCGTTTCCAAAATCAGAACTATTTGGGCTTGTTTCACAAATGAGACGGGCAGCTATCTCAATTCCCTCAAATATTGCCGAAGGGTATGGAAGACATTCATCTAAGGAGTATAGCCAGTTTTGCTCTGTTGCCAATGGTTCTGCACTTGAACTGGAAACGCAGCTCCTGTTATCTGGGGATCTGGGGTTTGGTGATACGCAGAAAAGAGAAGATGCATTGCTTCTCTTAGAAGAGGTTTTGAAAATGCTTCGAGTCATGATTCAAAAGATCGAACTAAGCGCTAAACGCTAGTCGCTTGACGCTATTTAGAATATGTCAATTGAAAAACTGTTTGGGGATTTTTATAAGGAAGAGCCGTTAGCCTCACAAGGTCTCACCTTGCGAGAAAAAAGGCGAAAGGAAAGAGGGTCTTTTGGGCGCAGGCGGGCTGCTATTGCATTGCTTCTTGTCTTAACCTTACTGTCAGGAATACTCCTGCAAAACCTTCTCTTTAAAAAACAGATGGATCAGTCTCAATCCCAATCCTTGCCTCTTCCTACGCAAGAGAAAATAGCTGATGGAGCGTGGATACTTAAGAATCGGGAGCCGATTCATCAGGTCTTAGCTTCTGATGTCGGGCCGAAGGTAGAAACGACGCTCATTGAGAACACAAAGGCGTTAGAACAGCTCAAATCGCAAATCGCAAAACGAAAATCTACATCTTCCTCCTTTGCTGAAGCTTCGGAGGACAAGCAAAACTCAAATCTTGACCCTACTGGGCTAAACGCTAGAAGCTATACGCTAGCCGCTAATGAAGAAATTTACCGTTGGAGTGTGACGTTGCCAAGTGGAACTGTGTTTGCTTTCGGACAGCAAGAAGTAGACGGGATACTGCCTGTGGTCAAAGTGACAAGTAAGGAGGGGTGGTTTGTCAGGTATTACCCAAGCGTTCAGCGTCTAGCGTCTAGCGGTCAGGGGATAGATGATTTGGTTTATGTTAAACCTAAGGTGAAAGGGAATGTCATCTCCTGGGAAATCTCGAAGGGGATTACCGCCAGGTATACCATGCTAGATGACCGGGTGAAGGCAGACTACATCGTTGAGTCCAAGGAAGCCCTCTGTCCTTCGTCCGTCATTGCGAGCGGAGCGAAGCAATCTAAGGTGGATGGGATTGCCGCGTCCGCCTTTGGCGAGACTCGCAATGACGATGGTTGCGAGAGTCCCAAGCTTGATTTCATTGTCGAGACCAACATGGGCAAGCTTGATCGGGCGACAACATCAGAGAAGGAAGTTGCCAAGCAGATAAAGGCAGGGAGAGGCGAAGCGGTTCTCCAGGATCTCCCGACAGGCGACATCGCACTCTACAACGATTTGCAGCAGGAAGTATTCACGATCCCCGCACCAATCGTCGAGGATGCCAAGAAAGAGAAATTGCCAAATACTAGATACCAAATACTAAATACGAGTGATGGAGTTAAGTTGCTTAGTATTATCCTACCGAAAGACAAACTCGAGAATTCCTCCTGGCCGCTCACTATTGATCCTGTGGTGATTGATGCTGCTGCGCCGTCGCCGACCGCGACTGCGTATGGGAACGGACGGAAATTACTTAGAGATGCATACGGCAATCTTATCGCTTTCATGAACGGAGGGACGGGCAATGATAACGTCTATTACAAGAACTACAATGCTGCGTCCTGGACTGATGCCCAGATTGATCTTGATGGTGAAGTAGATAGTTCCCAAGAAATATCTGCTGATCTTGATAGTACGGGAAGCGCGCATGTGGTATTTCATGATGATTTTGGTGCGAGTATAGAGTATATACCACTAAAGATCACCAGAGACGCAAATAACGCTATCTCAAGTATAGGGACGACAGCAACTTTATTGATTGATACTACAACTACTATGAATAGACCGTCTCTTGTCGTAGCAAATAAAGGTGCTGGAGGAGCAGCAGAGAAAGTGGCTGTTGTCTGGCCTTCAAATCAGTCTGGAGGAGGCGGTGGAAAGAGAGGGGAGATGCGTTTTATGCAGTGTAGTCTGACAGACGGTTGCAGTACGGCTGCTAACTGGAAAAATGCAGACGCTTCAGAAACTGGAAGCGGTGCGTGCACGGATGGCACAGCAGGATTTCCCAGTTCTGTGACCTGTACCGGTGCAGCAGATCCGGTACTTCGTGTCTCATCGACTGCTACGATCAATCATGGTGTCCTCACCCAAATCCCCGGCCGGCCGAAGCGGAGTCCGACAGATGTTATAAAATTCGCTAGCTCAACGTATACCTCTCTGCCAAATCTTAGAGATAATAATACAGGAACTTCAAGCACGATAAGCCTAGACAACTTTACCAACTACTTATACATTGGTGATACTAACAGATTTAGTAAGGTAACATTTGACGTGGAAACCGTCAATGCTGCAGTAACGACGCTAACCGTTGAATATTGGAACGGAAGTGCTTGGACGACAGTTTCAAATGGTATAGATAATACTAAAAACACAGGTCCTTTCAATGAAGATGGATCCTATTTATTCGACGAACCGTCGGATTGGACAACAACGAGTGTTAATAGTGTTGATGGAAAATACTGGGTGCGATTTAGCGTTACCGGAACAGTACTTAATACTTTAACCTCTGTTGCTGAGGTTTATATCACCGATCGGAATGCGCGGGCGCTGATGGTGGTGGGAGGGATTGATATTGATAATGACCTACGGGCTTCTTATATTCCATGGGATGAAATAAATAATGATCGTTGGGAAAATAACCCTGCAGTTGTCGGTAATGGTTGGCGGGAGGATGCAGGGGGAGCCTCGTCTGCTCTTAGCGATACAGGGTTTGAGGCGGCATTTACCAACTACGTGCTTTCGGCGACGACTGATCCTATCAATAATAGTACTTATGTGGGGTATATGGAGGGGACGGCTGTGGGGTCAAGTAACATAACGATCAAATCTGTTCCTAATAATAAAGATGTAACTGTTGCGGCGAGTTGGACTGATGCTGCTTTGCCTGCAACGACTGAAGCCACAAACTCGGTCATTTCGCTGGCAGCAGACGGGCAGGATTTGTATATATTCTATGTGTTGAATTCGGATGTGGCAAGTGGCCTTGTATGGAAAAAGTGCAGCCCGCAAACAGCCGGGTTTGGGACGATCTGTGATAATGCGTCTGATTGGGGAGCGGAAAATACGCTTATTAATAGCACTCAAACAAGTGATCATCCGCAGCCGGTGGTGAGTAAGGCATTTGGTGATACAGTGGCGATTGATGTCATCTTTACAAATCCTAATGATACCACCGTCGAATACGAGCGGCATTATGTGGATAATGCGTATGCTACAAAGACTGTTACAGCATCAGGGCAGGATGCGTATCACAGGGATTGTGACAGCGGGACTGATGATCAGAATATAAATTTTAATACGGTAAAACTTGGCCGTGAGGCAACAGACGTAGCTTGTGACAGCTCTGCTCATTCTAAAAACCACGCAGGATTTCTTTTTCCAGGAATACCTATTACGCAGGGGGCGAAGGTAGCATCAGCGTATCTTGACGTGCGGGTTGCAACTGCAAGTGCAGGAGCTGTCAAGTTCACTGTTTATGGAGAAGATACTGATTCTTCAACTCCATTTACTGCTTTGACAAACTGTACTGATCCATGTTCTGATGCAGTGGGAGCTAGGACAAAGACGACGAGTTCTAAGGCATTTGAGACAGATGGAATTACCCTTGTTACTAACTCCTATCGGATTGATGTAACAAATATTGTCCAGGAGATCGTGTGCCGCGGTGCAGCGAATAGTCAACCGTGTGTAGGGGACTTTAACAGTGCAGGTTCTTGGAATTCTCAGGGTAACGTAGCGCTTCTTCTGATCGCCTCAGATACCGGATCATCAGATAATTTTGCTGGGATTACTTCATTTGATAATACGTCTGTTCCTATGCTTGATCCGACACTGCAGATAAATCTTGGGAACTCGAGCTATAACTTCTCCATGGGGGCAGCGACGCAGCTTGCGAGTGGGTCTGCGAGCTTTGCTAATCTGGATCACCCTATGGCGACAACATCGGGAGAGTTGGGAGCTGTACTGACAGATGATACGCGTTATGCATCGATATCCGCTACCAATCAGTATGCATCTCCATCAGGAGTCCCATCGTTTATGTTCAAAGTCAATAATACAAATAACAATAATACGTATAAGATAGACGCTCAGGCGATTGTAAAAAGTACCGCAACTGCATCTGCCAAACCGGTGTATTTACAAGTCTATAGGGCAGGATCGACGAATAACTGGGAGACTGTCGCGTCAAATAACAGTAGTCCCGGGGATACTGATATGACCCTAAATGCGATAACTATCGCTTCAAGTGTTGATGAGTATTATCAAACCAATTCGCCAAATGGTACGTGTAATGCAACAGGTACTGACTGTTGGGTATTTTTCAGGCTGTACCAGGATACCCCAACGACTCTGCAGATTGAGACGCTGTCGGTCGATTACTTCAATGTAACATTCTCGGAAATTACTGCTGAAGGAGCGGTTATTGAACCGCGAATCGAAGGTAAAGTCAGAATTCAGGGAGGGGTAAGAATCAGTAATTGATGTAGCAGCTAGCGGCAAGTTAAAAATAGTATTTAGTATCTAGTATTTTGTATTTAGCAATATGAAAACAAAAATCCACAGTTTTACCGATCTCTTTGTCTGGAAAGAAGCGCACACTCTTGCACTAATTATTTATAAGATGACGAAGACATTTCCTTCCGATGAAAAATTTGCACTTGTTGATCAAATGAGACGATGTGTCATCTCGATCACTTCAAATATTGCCGAAGGATTTTCAAGGCAAGGGAAAAAAGAGAAGATCCAATTTTATTATGTAGCGAAGGGATCTCTTACAGAGCTACAAAATCAGCTACTGCTCGCCCGCGATCTTGGATACATCGACCAGAAACTGTTTGTCTCTGTTGCCGAAACTACAGTCATTGTTCACAAGTTGCTGAACAAATTCATCGTTTCTGCTCAAGAGAAGGTTTAGCGAAGAAAAAATAGTATCTAGCAAAAATATTTTGCGGCGTTTGCCAAATACAAAATACCAAATACCAGATACTACTCTTATTTCAATTCCACTGTGCCTCCGGCGGTGGTTAATTTCGCCTTGGCTTCTTCAGCGGTTTTTTTGTTGACCTGCGCCATCACTTCTTTTGGTGCGCCGTCGACTAAGTCTTTGGCTTCCTTAAGTCCTAACGTTGGCACGAGTTCACGAATCGCTTTAATAACCGCGATTTTATTTGCTCCTGCTGCCGCGAGAACGACATTGAATACTGTTTGTTCTTCCTTCGGCTCTTCGCTGGCGCTCGCTGGCGCTGCACCTGCAGAGGGGGCTGCCATCATCGCTGCTGAGACGCCGAATTTTTCCTCTAAAGCTTTTACTAAGTCGGAAAGCTCAAGAACAGACATCGTCTCAATTGCTGCCATTAATTCGTCTTTTGATAATTTTGCCATATTTGAAAGTCACCTCCTCCGTGAGCGTTTAGCTTCTAGCGGTTAGCGTTTAGTTAAAAACTAGACGCTAATTAACTAGACGCTTTTTTAGATTCAATTGCTTTAAGTGTCATCACAAACATAGTCATATTCCACGACAGCGCTCTATGTAAGCCTTGAATTGGTGAGTTCAGCGTGCCGACGAGCTGGGCCCTTAATTGTGGGAGGGCGGGAAGCGTTGCGAGCCTTTCAATCTGGCTTGACGTGATGATCTCCCAGCCATCTCGGCCAGGCGCAGCCCCCGTTGGGGAGGCTGATCCGCCTTTGGCGGACAAAATGCCGAATTTAATGAGAGGCAGCTTGAGCTCTTTGATGGATTTTGCGAGTGCTTTAATCGGTTCAATAGGGTCGCCATACGTGAAAAGGGTCGCGGTCGGTTGCTCAAAAAACTTTTTGTCCTCCTCTGAAAGGTTGAAAGATGAGAGCGCGCGAAGAAGGAGCGTGTTTTTTGTCGCGACGTAGTCGGCTTCGACTTGCTTGACTGCTTTTTTGAGGTTTTCTAACTGGCGGTGGGTGAGACCCTGATAATTGGTAAAGACCATCCCTTTGGCTTTTTTTACATGCTCCGCGATCTCGGCAATAATAGCCTCTTTTCGGGCTTTGCCTTTTTGCGCCTTGGCCTGGTACTTCATGCTTGCTGCTTTTGCCATACCTTGATTTATTTGATTTTCACTGATTTGTAGCGGATTCTCACAGATAATCAATAAAAAAACGCTCTAAGGAGCGCTTAGTATATGATTACCGTTAGTGATAGTTGATTCTGTAATTATTCGATCCGTGTGAATCTGCTATCTATCCGTGTAAATCTACTTAAAAAGCTCCTCGGCAAGATTTATTCGCCAGCTGGCGAACTTGCTGTCTCTGGATTGAGATACTATTTTACCAATATAAGACAATTATGTCAATTACCACCCGGGATTGAATTTCCCGTGTTGTAATTGTCGGGATAGAATATACCTCCGATCCCAAAGTCTTCCAATATTTTCTGCGCTTCGAGTGGGATAAACGGTGTCACCCCTTCTATTGCATATATTTTGTCACGGTTCATTAATGCAGACATGGCTGTTTTAAGGTAGATATAAATATCACTTGGGATATGTTCAGAATTATTTGTTTTGGCTATTTCTAATTCACGTAGTGATTGGTATCTTTGGGCCAGCATTTCCGGGAGAAACCGTAGTACCGTTAAGGTTCCTGCGAATTGTGTCCGGGCGTTTTGGATAGGGCCGTCGGTTTTTTTTGGGTCATTACGGAAAAATTCGGGTATATACGCTTGTGGGTTGGAGATTGCAAAAAACGGATGTTCTGACAAGGAAAGGCCGGCAGCCATACTTGTTGAGATATATGATTGGTTTTTTGCTTTGGTCAACATTTCCTCATGGCCTTGTACCAGCCGTACTGCGATATCAGCCGAATCATTCACAAATTCAGTCGAACCGAATTGCAGTAGGTAATCAAAATAGGTTTTTGTTAATTCATAGAAAAGCCTCATTTCCAATTCTTGTGGAAATGACGGGTTCCGAAGGAGTTCTTCCGATACTGCGATCTTTACTTTTTTTGACGCCGTATCAAAATAGACCAGTTGGCAATCGGTCCGGAAAGAATGGACCATGATGTCCGTGTCCAATCCGGCATCGTAAAAGATTTTTGCGATCTGATAGGGGGAATCCAGCTGTTCTGGCGAGAGCGGGAATTCGGAGCTGATTTTTGGTCCGTCAACGTCCGTAAAATAATCCAATTTTTGTGTCGGGATATAGGATGCACTGCCATCGATGATTTTTCCACCAACTTCCCGGGTAACCCAGGTCAGTTCTAGGAAATCGTTACTTCCTGGAAGCCCCATCAGCACAATATCGTCACCGTCTTCATAGATATTTTCCTGATTGAAGGGGGAGCCGTTGAGGGTCGAAAGAGAAGTTCCGGGGGATTGCGCATCGAGCGGGTCATGTAGCATTATTGTTGTGTATTTTCCTAGTCTTATGGATGATAAAAATTTGGAGTAGGATTTTTTATCGATTCTAACCCTGCATCCATCGACTTTCATCGGGGGGTGCTCATTCGTTGGGCTTTCTATAATACTTCCATTGCTAAATATCTGGTATTTTTTTGGGGTCTGGGGAATATCAGTTTCGTTTTCTTGGTATTTCATCCCCAAAAACGTTGCAAAGCTAAGAGCCGCAGTTGAGATGGTTCCCCCAAGAAATAATCGGCGGGTCAGCATGCCTGCTGGATCATTGTCGTGTCTAGCGACCGGTTGTAGAGCGGATTTTCCCCTCCTTTTTTTTCTTGTTTCTGCTGTGTGTTGCTTGTTTTGGGGATCTATATGAAGTACTTCTCTCGTGTGCGGCGCAACCCCGAGTTCTTCAGGTGGGATCATGGAGTAAGGCGAATTTCTTTCTGAAAAATCAATCCTACGCTTCCGTCTTCTCAAAGGGAGTTGCACATTTACGAAAAGGGATCGTTTCTCTGTCTGAGCCTCCCTAGGTGGAGTATCACTGAGGAGTCCTTCAAGCGTAAGTGTAATACCGTCTCCATCTGCCAGCTTCTGCATCGCTGCTAAAAAATTGGGGTTTCCATTATCTAATTCAAGAAGCCGTATTTCTCTTAGTGAAAGTTTTCTTCGCGCCGCCGCTTCTTCTCTTGCGGCAATCCGTTTCTTTTCCGTTTCTTCCCGATGCCTTTGTATAGTAGTAATGGTTATTTTGGGTAGATCCACAGCAGAGCGGAATACGGTCATTGTCGGTTCTACCCGCTTTCCTACACGAAGGTCAATGCCTGCTATGGCAGTATGTGTACGTCGTGCTCCGCGTGCAAGCGTTTTTCCAAGCCCGATAGTGCCAGTTGTGAGAAGGGATTTCTGCGTATCAAGTGGGGTGGAGGAAACATCGTGCGGCTTTGCTTGCTCATGTAATTGCTTACTTGCTTGAAATCCCAAGGAAAATGCTTCCAAACGTATAGGGTCTGCTGCAATTTGTGCGGGTACGGATCCGTTAGGGATGAGACGCAGTGTGACGAGGTTACCAAAAGACGCTTCATCAGTCTGTCCGCTTCCAGAATTAAAATCTCCATCACCATTGGTATGGTTCTGCCCACTTGTTAACACCTCAGTACTTCTTGTTGCCATAGTTCCCCTTAAAACAAAAAAATCTCCCGTTTCTTGGAGATTGTGTCTGGGCAAAAAAACGTCAATCTCCCGTATCAGGAAGACTTGAGAGTAATGACGAACATGTTGTAATAATGGGATAAATTCATAAACCTTCACGAGTATATGCCTCTTGTTTGGTAGTGTCAAGCGGAATCATGGGTACGCATCACTCACTTACCCCGAGAAGGCCGGTTGCCTGGAGCTTGAGGCGTTTGAGGCGAAACGCCATAATAAAGACGAGGATATCCCAGAAGTACCTCGCGTAGGAGAGGCGGAGTGGACCAGTGCCGTAGGTCATCGAAACCGGGACTTCACCGATCGTGAAATTATTGTCCCTCGCAAGTTTAATTATTTCAGCGTCAAACATCCAGCGGCTTTGAGTGATAGAGGGGAGGATAGTTTTTATGACTTCTTTGCGGAAACCTTTGAGTCCGACATGGTGGTCGTGTACATTTGTGCCAAGTCCTACACGGACGATCGCGTTTAACAGAGGGCTTGCTATTTTTCTTGTAAACCTCGTGTTGACGTGTGATTTCGGGTGGACTTTACTTCCGATAGCAACATCAAATTTCTTCAGTGCAGCAAGTATTTTCTTTATATGTCTTTCATGGATATCCAAATCCGAATCAATATAGAGAAGATATTCACCGTTTGCATTTTTAAACCCTTGCTTTACCGCATAGCCCCTGCCGCGGTTTGGACGGTATTCAACAAGCATCGTCTGTTTGTCTTTTTTGATTGCTTTTTTTAATACGGTTATTGCTGATGGCTTTGACCCGTCGCTCACGAATACAATCTGAAAACGGTTCGGATAGCTCTGTAGCTCGGATTTTATTTTTTGGTATGTCCTGAGGATATTCGGTTCGTTTAAAAACGGGACGATTACAGAAACGGAGGGGTTAGATGATTTCATTTCGTTCTTCTGGCTTCTAGCGAATGGGAGTATTGTATGTAATAATAGACAAATTGTATAGTACTGGCAAGAATAACTCACAATATCGGGCAAAACAGCGCAGATAGAAAATTGCAGACATTGTATGGAAAGGATATTGGTCACCGGGAGCAGCGGATTTATAGGGTCACATATCGTCAGGCAAGCATTGGCAAAAGGCCACCATGTCATAGCACTTGGTAAATCGCGGATGCCTTCTTTTTCCCACCCGAACTGTACTTCTTATATGATCGATCTTTTGGATAAGGACGCACTCGATCGGTGTGTAAGTAAAGAACGGCCGACTGTGATAAGCCATCATGCTTCGACAACCTCATTTGTCTATGAATCGCTCTCCATGATGCAGTCACTTCCTCTTGATACGATTGCGAGTATTAACCTTCTTAATGCAGCGGTTGCACATAACGTAAGGCAGTTTGTTTTCGCATCATCGGCAAGTGTTTACAGCCCAACGATTCGGGGAGCATGTACGGAAGACGGCGTCATCCATCCTACTTCACCTTTGGGAATTTCAAAATTATCAATTGAATACTACTGCCAATATTTTCAGTCCCAGACGAAATTGTCCTGTTGTATCCTGAGGTATTTTAATGTCTACGGACCCGGCCAAAGGCAAGGTGAACAGGCCGGCATCGTCCCGAATATTATCAGGAAAGCGATTGAGAAAAGTACATTGACGGTGTTTCATAACGGAGAACAGACGAGGGATTTTGTATATGTTGAGGATGTTGCCAGGGCAAATCTCGCGGTGGTTACCGCAAACGCCGGAGGGATTTTTAACGTCGGGAGCGGCAAAGAGGTGAGTATCAATACGCTTATTACATCAGTTGAAAAACTGATGCGAAGGAAAATAAAAGTAGTGTATATTCCAAAATCCGTTGCAAGTCTACGTTCTGTTGCAGCAATTGAGAGGATACAAAAAGAAGTGAAGTGGAAACCCAGGAAGCCACTTGCCAAAGGCTTGAAAGAGACAATAGCGTATTACCAAAAAACCCGATGAAAAAAATCATTGTGATCAATGCAGATGACCTAGGGTTTTCCCGCGGAACAAATATCGGCATTGAAAAAGCGCATCGGGAGGGTATCCTCACAAGTGCAAGCATGATGGCGACAGGCCCGTCTTTTGCCGAAGCCGTCAGGCTTTGTAAAAGAAACCCCGGACTTGGTGTCGGCGTGCATTTATCACTCACACTCGGATTATCCGTTCTTCCGAAAAAACGTATCCCGGATCTTATCGATAATGACCGGTATTTTTATGCAAACTCGGGCCTTTTATTAGTAAAAACACTTCTTATGCCGAGAAGAATGAGGAAGCAAATAGCTGCAGAGCTTGATGCTCAGATACAAAAAATATTTAAGGCAGGGATAAAAATTGACCATCTGGACAGCCAGTACCATGTCCATTGTATGCCGCTTATTTTTTCTGTCGTCTGTGAGCTCGCGAGGAAATACAAGATCCCGGTCGTTCGGAATCCGAAAGAACCGTTATGGGTTATGACGGCGCCTATGAATATGTTTAAGTGGTTTGTGCTCAAGAGTTATGCTGCAATAAATATGCTACTCGGAGAGAAAGCAAAAATCATGCCGAAATTTTACGGAATACTCCATACCCGGGCAATGACAGCTGAAACTATTGAGAAAATAGTTATGAGAGATGATTCCGGAATTGTAGAAATACTCGCGCACCCCGGCGTTTTTGACATCAGCGGAGTTAACTTCGACTACGACAGGCAACATATCGTGTTTTTCCTTGAAAGTGAAAATAGGGTACGTGAGATGAAGGAATTAATGAAGCCTTCACTAAAAGCATATTTGAAGAAGCACAACATTGTAGTGACAACATTTGGAAAGGCAGTACAATTTTTATAAGAGGCTTGTTTGGTATTTAAGATGTCATCCTGAACTTGCCGCCAAAGGCGAGCCTACTCGGATTCAGGATCTAGATGCCGATCCGCCAGCTGGCGGACGGCATGTCAATCGAGTTAAAAAAAGAGTTGCATGAGATGAAAACCCTTGTATTGCCCGAGCTTCTTCTGTTTGTAGGGACCGGCGATGTCCAATTCTTTTTCAAAAAGAAATACAACAACAGACCCTCTTTTGTGAAGATGTTTTTTCGCCTCCCTAAGAAATGATTGTATAAGTATTCGTCTCTGCCGTGCAATAAGCAGGTAGCTTATGTGAATTGCAATATCACTTTTTTTGGGAATGAACGATTTGACAATTTCCAGGTACTTCGCGAGTGTTTTATTTGATGTATTGCCGAAAGGTGGGTTAAAAAAAATAACGTCATATTGTCCTTTGACACTTTGAAAAAGGTCTGAGACAAAAAATTTCTGCGTGACTTTGTTCCTCCTGGCGTTTTTTTTGGCAGTTTCGACTGCTTGTTTTGTGATATCGCTTGCATCACATGTGATGCCACATGTAGCGAGATAAATAGGGACAAACCCCGTCCCGGTGCCAATCTCCAAAGCGTGTTTGGGTTTTAGCTTCTTAATGTGTTTGGCAAGTAGTGTCGTATCCCCGGCGACCGGCGATACTCCTGGAGGATTGTCGATTTTTATATTATTAAAATCCGGATAGTTCATTGCTGTATTTATGGAAGTATTGTGATCTGAACACGCTTTTTCTTGTTCTCAGCGCGATAAATATATCCTGTTCACAGACGCTTCGTCGCTAGCGAGAACATGCGAAAAACCGCATTCCGATCACTTTGTGATTTTTTTATTTTTTTACCACAACCAAGTGATCGTTTGGGTTCTCGGTCAGGTCTCCTACGCTAAAGAGTAAGCAAACCGGGACGATCAGGATGACAGCGATTGCCATAAAAGGAGAGAGGAGGTAGAAAAGAAAATTCCGTTTATGGTATTTTGTCGACATACCGGGAAACCTGAACGCAACAAGGAAAAAATAAGCAAGGCGCAAGCCACTCGAGCTCCACATCCCGCCAATCGGTTTGAGAAGTACGATTTTCAGATTTGTTTCTTCCATCACCTTTCTGATCCAGAACTGCGTGTAGTTATAATAGTGTCTCGGTGCCATGTGGAGATTTGCCGAAGAGGGAATAAGGAAGATGCCATACCCTCCTTTTTTCAAAACCCTTTTTATTTCTTCAATCATTAGATTAGGAGTAAAGACGTGTTCTAACACATGCATATTTATCACCGTATCAAACGTAGAAGCCTTGAAAGGCATGTTGCATCCATCCCCTTGGACATAGGTGTACCGTTTGTCATCTACTTTTTCCAGTTGAGGCTCCAGGTCGATCGTTGTCCAGGTGGAAAAGTTATATCCTTTTTCCTTTGCTGTATGAAAAAACTCAGCACCACCGACATCTAATACTTTTCCACTGAGATATTTTTTTAACACAGGAAAGACAGACCTGTTCTTAATATCCCTGGCAAAGTAGAGAATTTTATATGTCTTGTTGTACCAACTAGGTTTATCAGATGCGTTTCTTGCCATGTTTTTTCAATAGTGCATATGGTATCATATTTTTCTTATAGATGGTAAAAATCATGAAATCGCTCCAATCTACAATTTCCTCAAAATCCTCTCCCCGTAAGTTTTTTCTCATTCTCAATCTCGCGTTACTTGCCGTATGTTACATCAGTTTTCGTTACCTTCTTGAGCAGTTTCTTTTTCCATACTTGGGTCTTGGTTGGTCATATGTGTTTGATCAGGGCGTTGTCATTTTTACGGCAATTGGACTTATGATTGTTGTCCTGCGCAAGAAAATATCACCGTCATTGAGAAAACATGTTCTCAGAAGGCATGGTGCATTGATGGCTCTCTTAGCGGTGGTGGCATTTGTCGTCCACAGCTTTGTCCTTGGCTATTATTTTTGGTCCGATGAGGTGATATGGCTACTCCAGCCGATGACGCAAAACACCCCGCAATTTTTTTTCCACGGAAACGTATTTAAAGGTTATTTCATCTTTTCATATGCCCTGATGTATTTACTTGTCGGGGTTAATCATTATTGGATTTATTCCTTAGTCAGTATCCTTTCTTTCTGTGTTGCAGTCGTTTCCGTTTATATATTTCTTTATGTGCTGACAAGGAACCGTTTGCTGGCGTTTCTCTCAGGAGCGTTTGTCGGTGTGACTCCTGCTTTTCTGGATATGTTTACGTGGTACAGTACCGGCCATGCGCCGGTTTTGGCTAGTGTCTTACTTTCGATGTCATTTCTTGTCCTTTTTCTCTCAGGGAACAGAAAAGTAGTGTATTATCTTCTCTCGGTTTTGTTCTTTTTCGTTGCAACAAAAATCGGATTTCTGCGAATTGCTCCATTTATCCTCATCCCTCTTTTCATGATATTTTTTCCTGCCCCTGTTTGGAAATTCAGAGAGGGATTGACACAAAAGCTCAAACTCATTTCACCATTTGTCATCATAACGGCTTGTTTTTTACTTTTTAACTTTTTTTATCCGGAGCTATCGGCAGTTATTGCAAATCTGAAAAGCCATGACACAATTGGTGCCGAATCTGTTATTACAACGTATCGGGGACTTTCTACGCCAGAGACAATTCTCCCTAAACTGTATTATTTTCTTTTATTTCTCTTTATCCCTCCGGGATTATTCGGGGATTTTCTTCATCTCTTCAGGCTCGATGAGGGTACTAGGTCAATAAGCATAGCGCTTCTAACAGGATGTATCACAGTCATTATCTTGCTTGTGACACTCGTCATTTCTTTCCTGAAGAGAAAAAAACAAGTCTGGTGGCTCGTGTTTTTTTCTGTTTTTTATATCCTCACAAACCTGATCCATATAGCTTTTGGTTATGAGGGGATAGAGTTTAAGCCTGTAGTAGGGTATGCACCGCTTCGTCTTGATTTACGGTTTGCGAATGAAAATATTGGGTATGGTCCCGGTTCACGATACGTCTTCATTGCATCAGTCGGGGTTGGGCTTCTCTTTTCACTTATCGCCGGCTATTTTCTGTCTAGGAAACATAAAAAAACCAGACTAGCTGGGATTATTGTCGTGACGTTTCTTTTGTTAATGACAGCGTTTTATACTATCCGACCCGGGATAAAAAATATCAAGAATCTTCCTGCATATTCGTATCTTCCGAAAGAGATTTTTGAATATGTGCCGCGTAACGGGAGGGAGAAACTCGTCTATTCTGTGAATCAGACAAAAAACGATATCGATACAAAATTTTCCGGATGGCACTGGTTTTACGGATTTTATAAAAAAGAAGAGTTTACGTATACGAAAAACTGGCAGGACGTCGTAGCGTTTCTTACAAGAAAAGGCCGCGATACACAGGATTTGTTCGCATTCTATACCAATCCTCAAACACTTGCTTTTGCCGATGTTACAAATGAAGTAAAGGCAGCACTCTTATCGGAGAAGAAAAATATTCCACTCACCGTTTCTCGACCCGATAGTACTTCGCACATTGCCAGGAATGATAGCTATACGATGTTTTCCAGGCCAATCGCGGTTGCGTCAATGAAAACCAAGCAGCGTATCATTTTGCCACACACGCTGCGCTTTACTGCGAGTGTGACCGGAATGCAAGGCATTGCATTTCCTTTGGTGAATGCAAGGCCAAGCACTATCTATATCCCTGAGCCGCTATGGAGCCAACTGCCCCAGGTGACAGAGACTGTTTTCGGTACGGCCCCGGATTATCCAACTGTTTTTTTCGGGGATGATGCGTTGACTATCGATTCAGTCCCAGAGAAAAAAAGGGAGGATATTGAACAAATCTTGACGAATAGGGATATCCTGAAGCAGTCGATGGCACTTCGTGCAAGTGAAAATCTCACTCCGGAGAGCAGGATCGATGCCATCCATGACGGGCTGTTCACAACATATCCCTTTCCTGTATCAAGCACACAGTATGCACAGTTCAGTTCCTTACCGGCTACTATTACTTTGAGGCTTCCTTACCCTACTCATGTGTCACGAATTTTGCTGAATACACCTAAAAAAGTTGCATCCTCGGCAAGGTTGACGAAAATTTCAGTGTCTGCAGGGAGCGGCGGGATTACAAATGAAGTTCCGTTTACGATTGATGAGTCGATCGTCGATCAGAGTCCGAATTTGGGCTACCAAACGGCGATTCTTTTACATGACATAGTCGCAGATACGGTGAAAATAACAATGATTGCAACATCGCAGGATCAAGGACCTGTTTTTGATGAAGTTACTGTTGATGATCTCAACGGAGCTGGATATTCCCCAGACCAACTCAACACCTTTGAGCAATTTATGTCGTCATATATTCCGTCACAAAAATCCCTTGATGCAATTTCTGAAATTGTGACACCGTATAGAATGACAGTGTACTATGCGTGCGCTGAAGAAAACGATTGGAGAAGACAGAAAAATTCCTCAAAAATTGTCGTCGGGGATATTTGGCATAAACTCTCGGTAAGCACGAGGAAGGATGATGTGCTTCGTGAATATTCCATACCACTGGATTGTCAGGGAACGTTTCTGCAACAAGTTATGTTTATCGGCCCTTCGTATCCCTCAACACTCCATATATCGGATGTTACTCTCCACCCGGAATCATTTTGAGACCCCATCAGATTAATCCCCGGTTTGCGTTGTCACATTCCTCACAAACAAATTCACATCCACTCCGTCTATACTTCCGTCATCGTTCAGGTCGGTTGCCAGTTTTTTTGACAAATCACTGCAGAATTTGGGGGGAGCACTTATGCTGAAGCAATCGATAAGCATGTTGTAGTCGAGGATATCAAGGGAATTATCGTCATTGCTATCTCCAACAACGAGTGTCGTTTGGAGAAGCGAGAATGTCTCTTGAAGATCTGGATCTGTAATTGTAATAAATCCTGGTGATCTTTTTGAAAGATAGCGAGGTGTTTTGAGTTTTATTGAGTAGGCTCCGGAGGTGGCAATAGTATCGATGAAAACTTCGCCAGAAAAGG
>JAUYMJ010000031.1 GCA_030698775.1 bacterium | reverse complement strand
ATGGCCGATGGCGCACTGCTTCTTATAGACGCGAAGGAAGGACCGATGCCTCAGACGAGGTTCGTTTTGAAGCATGCGCTGGAGCTTGGCCTTAGGATCATCGTCGTCATCAACAAAATTGATAAGTCTGATGCACGCATTCATCACGTCCATGATAAGGCCTTGGACTTGTTTTTAGAACTGGGAGCTGATGATGAAACAGCCGACTTTCCCGTTGTCTATAGCTCAGGGAAAGACGGTAAGGCGGGACTTGAGGCAGATTTGTCAAAAATGACGGACATATCACCGATTTTTGAAGCAATCCTCACACATATTCCTCCACCCTCGGGAGATCCTACAAAACCGCTCCAATTCCTCGCAACAACACTGAGTACCGACTCTCACAAAGGACGTATTGCAACCGGAAAAATTTATAACGGTTCAATACAACAAAATCAGGAAGTCATGCAGATAAATCGTGATGGGCAAATGAAAAAATACAGGCTCACGTCACTTATGACATTTGAAGGGCTTGACAGGATAAGTATTGAACGTGCAATTGCGGGAGATATCGTAGCACTTTCAGGAATCCCTGACATTACGATCGGAGAGACAGTGGCAGATGTCGATGAGCCTATCGCGCTGCCGCTTCTTGCTATCGAGCAGCCGACCGTCAGGATGGCATTTAGCGTAAACAACTCACCGTTTGCCGGACAAGAAGGAGAATTTAAGACGTCCAGACAAATCCGTGAGCGGGTGTATAAGGAACTTGAGACCGATATGGCGCTTCGTGTTGAGGACATGCCTGAAGGGTCATGGATGGTATCAGGACGCGGTGAGTTGCATCTTGCGATTCTGATTGAACGCATGAGACGTGAAGGATACGAACTTCAGGCATCACGGCCACAGGTGATTACGACGAAAGTTGACGGTAAAACTATGACGCCTTATGAGAAGGTACTTATCGAAGTCCCTCAGGATTATTCAGGGATCATCATGCAAAAAATGGGTGAGCGGCATGGAGAGCTTAAAGATATGACCAGTGATGAAAACAATATCGTCTACCTTGAATTTGAAATTGCCACAAAGGATCTTTTCGGGTACAGGAGCGAATTTTTGACAGATACCAGAGGGCTTGGGATTGTCAACGCATCGTTCCTTGAGTATCGGCCGGATGACGGCTTTGTCCATCAGCGGAATAACGGTTCCCTTGTCGCCCATGAATCTGGGATGACAAACCTCTACGGCCTCACCAATGTGCAGGATCGCGGCATGTTGTTTATCGGTCCCGGGGTTCCCGTCTACAAAGGACAGGTTGTCGGACAAAATTCAAGGGAAGATGATATCAGGGTAAACGTCTGTAAAACGAAGCAGCTCTCGAACATGCGTTCAAAAGGCGACGGGACGATGGAGCATTTCAATACGCCAAAGACCATGGGCCTTGAGGACGCATTGGAGTATGTCAGCGATGATGAGCTTGTTGAAGTGACTCCGAGAAACATCAGGATCAGAAAAAGAATTCTTGATGAAGTTGAAGCGAGAAGGATGCGTGTACAAGGAATCCGTTAAACTTGTCGGTATATAGTATTTATCTATATCTACTTCTTGTCTTTTTCTTCCGCTATAATAATATAAATTATTTTCAGTACTCAAAACGAACTTGATATAGTTTGCTATCTTGACAGGGTTTTGTCACCATTGTATCGTTTTGTAGATGAGAAAACGTACTGCCCTCTCCTCACTTGTTGTTGCTTTTTTTGTCGTTTCTTTCTTCCAGATCACAACGCTTTCGGCAAACGCCGAACTCTCACCTCTCACACCGCCTGTTACCCCTCCTCTCACGTCATTTTTGTTTACCATAAAGGGTAAAATCATACTGAAGCAATTCCACTTTCGACCTCTCTTCTCGCGGTTTGTGCCTGCGGAGGCTATCAGTGTAAAACTGGAGAACCTGAAGACACATGAGACGCAGATGGCAACGACAGATGAAAACGGCGTGTATGTATTTATGACAAATGACAAGGGATTATATAAAGTGACACCGAAATTCGGCCACGATACTGCAGATATCGCTGCGCCACCGTTCCGTTTCGTTCCGCTAAAAAAACATGCTATGCTACATGAGGATTTCCAATTATTGGATCTTCCGTAACGAGTGAAGGATCTTCCCCGATATATAACGCTGCTGCTTCTTTTTGGACTCCCTTTTGTCATCCTTCCGTTTGGTACCTCACAGTTTGAGATACCCAAAGTCATACTCGCCCAAGTCATGATTGAGGCACTTGTTTTTTTTGCCCTTTTTTTCAGGCAGCGGATTATTCTGACGGCTATTGAGAAAACCTGTTATTTCATCCTTTTCTTCATTCCGTTTCTTGATCTTTTTCTCTTTACGTCCGGGGTTTCTTTTTTTGGTAACCCGTTCAGGCAGCAGGGTGCGTTTTTGTTTTTTCATTTGCTACTGTTTAGCCTTTTTGCGAAGCGGTTTCTTTTTGCGGCAATTCCTTCGTGGCTTGTGTTCGGATTTCTTTTTCTGCAGGCAGCCGGGGTCATACTTTTTCCTTCAAACGACGTGGGGCGTTCATACGGGTTTTTGGGGGAACCAAACGCTTTTGCTGCGACCTCGGTATTTGTGGTACCGCTCCTTTTCCTTCCACGGGTGAAGAAAGAGCTTCTCTTTTTTGGCGCCACACTCTCAGCTATCATCCTTTTAGCTTCAGGCTCGCGGTCAGGGCTTATCGCGGTTTTGTTGGAAGTTTTGTTTCTCCTTTTCGTCAGAAGGTTTCCGAAAAAAGTCGGCGTGAGCTTCACCGTGTGTGTAGTACTATTTGTTGTCTTTCTGGTCTCAACGCTTTTTCTGAGCGACCCGCATGAAAGCAGGGTCGAGATTTGGAGAGCGGCGTTTCTCTCATTTTTGTCCCATCCCCTGATCGGAGGCGGTGTTGGAAATATTGAGCTTCTTCTTCACAAGGCGTCATTGCAATTTGCGAGTTACATCAGTGTCCGTTACGTTGACAGCAGTCATAATATCTTTTTGGATATGCTTGTAAGCCTTGGTGGTATAGGCTTTCTTGCATTTGTCATACTTCTCTTTTTTTCGTTCCGTACATATCTCCTGAGAAAAGAATTTGTCTCTGTAGCGATGCTTTTGGGGATGGTTGTTGTACTTTCATTTAATCCGGGAAGCGTCTGGGAATTAGTCGTTTTTTGGTATCTCGTCGGGAGCGGGATGGGTGAAGCCGGGAATTCTGATACGACACCACCTGAGACATGAACAATTCGGGGTTTCTTCATCACATAAAAAAAATTCCGTTGTTACTGATCTCTTCATATGTTGTGCTTTTTGTTCTGGTGCATGGTGTGTTATACCGCAACATCGGTGCATTCGGGTGTTTTGATGACTGTCCCAATATCATGGCCGGGTGGTTTCTCCTTAAAGGAAAGGTACTCTACTCGGAAATTTTTTATAACCACCAGCCGCTTATTGCTTTCCTTAGCGAATTTATACAATACGTTTCTTCCCCCAAAGATATCCATCAACTTATTCTGTTTCACAGGCTTTTCGGTTTTTTCTTTTCTTTCTGTTTTGGGTTACTTATCGTAATCCGTTTTCGTCTGAAAGGGTTTCTTTTTCTTCTCTTCTATGAAACGACAAAATATTATTTCTTCGGTGACAGGTTCCTTGCCGAGGCCTACATCGTCTACCCTGCCGTGTATCTGTTTGGTAGCCTTGTTACATCGTACCTAGAAGAAAAATCACTTTCACGATTTGACGTTTTTTTTGGTACCGTGTCGTCTTGGCTCATTATTTTTTTCAGGGAGCCGTATATCCCGCTCGCATTGGTGTTGTATTTTATCCTTCTTATACGGGCGAAAGGATGGAGAGTGAGATATGTATCACTCGCCCTTTTCTCGATACTGACAGTCATTCTTTATCTCCAGTTTCCGGTCCAAGACTATCTTTTCAATGTGATAACAGTGAACCAACAGTTCCATCTGAGAAACGTGTTTTCGGGAGCTGATTTTGTACAGATTGTCTTTTACCCGTTTGTTATATTTTTTTCCGGGCCCGACTCACCACTTCGTTTCTTTGAGATGTTCCTGAGTAGCATATTTTTTGCTTCTGTTCTTGTCGGAAAAAAACATGGGGTTTCATGGAAATTTCTTACTGTCATTGTAAGCGTTCTTGCACTCGCCAATTTCCGTTTTGAGGAGCCGGGAGTCCCGTTCTATGAGGCATTCCATATGCTCTCCTGGTACGCCCTTTTCCTTTTTTCACTCTTCACACTCATATGTTTTGTACGACAGAAATCACGGAAATTCTTTACCTGGTCACTTGGGATTCTCTCGGTAGGGCTCGCTGTATTTTTACTCTCCCCCGGTTCATATCTGACTGAAAAAGTTGACAGCGACGGATTATTTGCTGAAGGGTACAGTGAGTATTATTCGACAGGGGCACTCGTCAATAGTCTTGCAACACCTGGGGAGACACTCTTTTTGGACGGGTGGAATGACCTTATTTACTGGCAGGCGCAAAGGGCATCACAATACAAGTATAGTTGGTATACCTCAATCATGCCCGGATTTGAACGGTACACAAAAGCCAGAGAGGACCTGCTCACCAATACCCCACCTGATTTCTTCTATGGAGCATGTAAGGAGTGGCCATTTTCAAAAGTGACCCAGGCCTTCTTAGGACAGTACGTAAACGTCCTCTATAATAGAAAACCGACCTGTTTGTACATTAAAAAGAGTGTGAGTACACGGTTCCCTGACGCTGTACTTTCGCAGATGCGGGAACAGGGGTATGAGGTCGGCAGGATATCAGGCGTAAAATGAGGATTTAGAAATCGCTTTGGCTTTTTGTACAACAGAGCGCAGAAGCTTCTTCTGTCCACGCTCAATACTTCTGACATAGTTTCCGACCTTGTTCTGATGTATCCGGTCATGGACATGGCCACCCATCTCATAGCTAAAAAGCTTTTTCGTAATCCTGCCTTTCACCATCATGTGGATATTCGCTTGCATTTGTTTTCGTACAACAGAGAATACTCCCTCCGAGCGGAACCTGCGTAGGGAAAATATTACTTTCGGAGATTTGAGTATGGTGAGTTTTACCCCTTTTTTGCTTGCACGAAGCGCAAATTCCTGGTCTTCTGATACAGTAAGCAGCTCATCATACCCGCCCACTCTGAAAAACACGTCCCTATGCATAATAGTGTTGCAGCCATGGACATACGGTTTGCCTATCAGCTTCTCAATTTCAATCGTCACATTGTACATCGCCGTTATTACCTTCCCGCTTGTTTGTTTTGTGTCGGGGTTTAACCATGTCGTGATGAATTGGATTTTTTCCCTTAAGAGATGGGCGTGGACTTTTTGCAGAAACGTGACAGGCAGGTCAACATCTGCATCGAAGAAGACAAAATAATCCGCTTCGGCTTCAGCGGCCCCGAGATTTCGTTGGTGGGAGAGATTCCGTCTGTCACTGATGAGAATTTTGAGTTTCGGCAGCTTGTTGACAAACGATTTTGCTTTCTCGACCGTTTTGTCATCAGAGTGGCCATCAACAACGATTGTCTCGAAATTGCGGTATGTTTGTTTTGTGAGTGCCTGGAGAAGTTTTGGGAGATATTTTTCCTCGTTGAGCGTTGGAATGATCACGGAAAAGAAAGGTTTTTCTGTCCGGGTTACTTTCTTTTTCATGTCGTCTTTTCTTTGTGTCTCTATCATAGCATACTCCCCAGTCAAACGAAATGCTTGGTATGAAAAGACGTATGCAATCATTGGAAAATGGGAAATTTTTCAGGGATATGAGATAATATCGGGATGGAGAAGCTGAATTCGAGGCTGACAACACAGCCTCGTTCACCAGTGACAAGCATAGCAGATTTTTTCGGGGGACACGCCTTCTATAGGCACACATTGTTTTTCCTCCTTTCGCTTCTTGTGATTGGGATTACAGGCTATTATTTCGGGACATTTGACCAATCAATACACATCCCGTTCCTGAAAAAAGAGGTAAACCCCGCACTTTTCCCAAATGACCCTTTTTTTGAGCTTCGGAAGACACATTATTCGTATTTCTGGTTTCTCTTCCGTCCCTTTCTTCAACTGGGTTTTCTTGAGGTCAGCCTCTTTGTCGTACACGTATTTTCAACATATCTGACGTTTTGGGCGTTGTGGCGCCTCTCAAAAACACTTTTTGGGAGTAACACCGTGGCATTTCTGGTTGTTATTGCTTTTTCGTTTCCCCACCTCGGGTTTGCCGCGTTTCCGGTATTTGAATTCAGCCTTTTAAACCGGACGTTTGCCCTTCCGTTTCTTCTCTTCGGAGTTGATTGGTATCTTCAAAGAAAGTACGTCAGAAGCTTCCTTCTTCTTGGCTTGGTGAACAATCTTCATGCACTTTCCGTGAATTTCGTCATGTTGATGATAGGTGTTGACCTCCTGTTCCGTGTCTGGCAGGAGAGGTGGCAAACAAGGCAGAAAGGGCAAATTGCCGTGGGTTTTTTTGTTTTTTTCCTTGCCTCACTCCCCGTACTTTTATGGAAGTTTGGGAAATCTCCTCTCGATTTTACGCTTCGTCCGGAATGGTTTTCAATCCTGAGTCATAGCCTGATGTACACCGTCTTTTATCCATTATCAACCTTCCCTACAGTGCTTCTCTTAACGACGTGTGGAGTCAGCGCGTTTCTTCTCTATTTTGTGATGACGAAGTACCAAAAACTGTCCGTACACGCACCTGTTATTACGCATTTTATGTATGCCGCAATTTTTCTTGTGGGACTTGAGGTAATCGTTTCCGAGTGGCTTCCCGTGACGTTTCTCGTCCAGTTTCAGATCATCAGGATAAGTATCCTTTCGTTCATCTTCTGTTATGTATTCTTTGTTGCGTCTCTTGTTAAAAAGTTTCAGGAGGGTGAGATCTCCCGCAACCAATTCCATATGCAGTTTCTTTCACTTTTTCTGAGCGTGACAGCAATTGTGCCTCTCCTTGTTGCATTTCTTATGCGTATTCTTCCAAAAAGAGACAGGATTATTGCGGGGTATGCAACGATTGCAACCTCCTTTGTGGTATTTGCTGTCCTTGCGTGGCAAATGAATGTCTGGCGCCCCGGAGTGCATGTTTTTCCGCAAAAGACGGATTGGTATGATGTACAAGTGTGGGCAAGGGATACTACCCCGACAGATGCAATGTTTATGACACCCCCTGAAAAGTGGTGGCTTTTTGAGCCTGATTGGCGTGTTTACTCAGAACGCTCGACACTTGTTACATTGTCTGAAGTTTTGGAGTTCGCGTTTACTCCCGAATATACCGACTCCTGGAAAAAGCGTTTTGATATTCTCGCCCCGGGAGCGCGCGAGCAATTCGGAGAAGATCTTTTAGAATCTATACGTCTCACAAGAGATGCATACGACCGGATCCCTGAGGAGAATCTTCGTGAGGTCGCTGCAAAATATCGGGTATCATATATTGTTGTCGCAAAGCCCCGTACGCTTGGTCTTTCGCTTGTATACCAAAACGCTTCGTTTTCCGTTTACAAACTACAGACCTTGTATGCGAGACTTCAAGCACAGTAGGCTCATGTTGACAAGGAGCAGAATATTCCATACCATACATTAGTAACATTAGTTATGAGGACGGCGATTATTTTTTTGGCTTCTTTTGCAGTAGGATATTATTTTTTTCTTGTCTTCTCTCACCCTGAGAAGAAGCGCCACAAAATTCCTACGATTCGGTTTAAAAGGATTCAGATAACGCCTAACTTCAAAATTTACGGAAAAAATAAAATCTATCATATCCATCATTGGGTTGTCCTTTCAATCGTTCTCGCCCTCGGGGCGTTTGTCTATGAGGGAATTATCAGGTCCCCTCTTCTCAACGGGGTAACAATCGGCGGAATACTCCAGGGCCTTCGGTATAAAGACCGTTTTAAGATCAGGTACCCGAAGCAATTCCCGAAACAGAGGTTGTAAATACCACATCTACTGCCTATGAGCCAAAATCCGCCAGTCGATAAAATTTCCAGGCGCCGGAGAATTATCCGTTCATTTGAAGGGAAGGCTCTTGGTAACAGAAACTTTACGGAACAAATTGCCGACCAATTCACTGGGACGTTTGGGAGCTTCAGTTTTGCTGTCCTTCATATCTATTGGTTTGTCCTTTGGGTTGTCATAAACGACGGGTTTATCCCCGGCGTTTCACCTTTTGACCCGTTTCCGTACGGCCTGTTGACGATGATTGTCTCCCTTGAAGCGATATTTCTCTCAATCTTCGTCCTCCTCAGTCAAAACCGTGCGGGACAAGTCGCAAGCCTTCGTGAAGAATTGCATCTACAAGTAGACCTTATCGCAGAGGAAGAAATAACAAAAGTATTGGAGTTGCTCTCGGAAATCCGTAATAAAGTCGGGATAAAACGTGAAGATCCGGAACTTGAGCGGATGCTGGCCCGAATCGACACATCCTACATTGAGAGCAGTTTGCAGAGACAAATTGATGCTGGTGCAACAAGCCTTCTTCGGGTAATCACCCCAACAGGCCTGCATCTTGGGGAAAATAAGCCAAACGGTTCAGTTGTCAAGAAATAATCCCCTTTTTTTTGCCTGTTATAATGGGTTGCATTTTTCATGAATACGATCCGTTTTTTTCTGCTTTTGTTTTCACTCATCGTTTTTTCAGTTGTCTTCCGTTTACAAACGGTGAGGGATCACGTAAAAACCGGAGTACTATCAGGCAAAATTGCAGAGAAACGCACAGCCTCCCCGCTCAATTTGCATCAATTTTTCTACCCGAATGCAGCACGTATAGTTGCTGAGGAAAACCGGGCTGAGCTAACAACGACGGATACTCTTGGTGATGTCCTTTCGTGGTACTACCCGATTTTATTTGGCAAAAAGAGAAGAACAGGTAGTGACGGCAACGGAGAAAACGAAACTGTCGCACTCTCTGTCAGCAAAAATGGTCAAAAAATCGTCGTCACCGTGACAAAAAAACCTGATGAAAAAAATGTTTTGATTGTCATTGCAGCATCTCCCCCTTGACAAGACGTTTTCTCAGTTGCTAATATGCTCCTCACGCACCTGCCCCTCGTCGGAATAATATTTTCCGGAAAAAGGGGCATTTATTATGAAAACGACTGTCGCTTCACTTACAGATCAGGTGCAGACTGATTTCCTTTCCGCCTTTGTAAAAAAAATTATCCAATCGGGATTGTTCCAGTTCGTTGCAGGTCAATTTCAGAAGGTATCTCCCTCCTCCTTCTCCGCGAGGTCATCGATGCAACGGTTTAAGAAAAACTTCAACCGCAAGTATTTATATCTTCTCCCCGTATTTATTACAGGAATTATTATTGTTGTTGGTATCGGGTCATTCTTAGGAAAACAAGACGGTGCTGTGAAAGGAGTCCAGGACCAGCGGGTTGCTATCAATAAGCCGCTTGCAGTTGAAGAGTTGAATAAGACATATACGTATATTGTCGATAAGTCTGCCCCGAAGGAAATTAAGATAAAGTTTACTATTCAAAGTTGTGAGCTCAGGGACCAGATTGTCGTCAAAGGGCAACCGGCTGTCGCCGTGAAAGGACGCGTCTTTTTTGTGTGTAACTTGAAACTTGTCAACGACTCAACAACACCCGTTGCGATGCAGACAAGAGACTATATGAGACTTATTGTAGACGGAAGTCCGGACAAGCTTGCACCTGATATCCATAATGACCCTGTGCAGATCCAGGCGATCTCAAGCAAATACTCACGGCTAGGGTTTGCAATCGATGACTCATTCAAAAAACTTGTCCTTCAGGTTGGGGAAATAAGCGGAAAAAAAGAACAAATTGAGTTACACCTGCAATAACAGTGAATGTGTTGTTGTGAAGTGTTGACACTGAAAAAAGTGAAGTGTTGATACCGAAGGGATTGAAGTGCACATGGATTATTCGACAACAAAAATACAGGACGATCTCGTCGACGAAATCAAAGAAGCCCTCAAGAATATCAGAGGTTGGGGCAGTGTTGAAATTTACGTACAGGACTACAAGGTAGTACAAATTACCGAACGGAATATCAAGAAGACGTCCCATAAATCAGCATAGTAGCTTTGTGAAAATTGCTACTTGACAAACAATTTTCACGTGGTCTATATTTAGTGTGTAACCTAAAGATCTCTACTAGATAGGATCTGAAGTAATACTTTAGTCAACAGAGACAAGAAATAATATTTTCGAGAGCTGACCGTAAACGGAGGCCGACTCGTCATAGACGAGTGGGTCTTTTTTGTTGGCTCAGTAGGAAGAACAGAAACATTTTTACCAAAGTCTGCATTTGGTGAAGAAGCTTCCGTTTTTCAATAACCCCGATCGATCGGGGAAAACGGATCTGAAGTGCTCTTGTCCTTCAGGGTAAAACCTTTTGGCAGGAGATCCTACGAAAGAAAGGAGGTGAATTGAAAATAATGAATACAAAAAAATTAGCAACAGCTATTGCTACGAGCGCACTCTTAATAAACGCAATGGCACCAGCATTTGCATTCGCTGAGACGACCATCCAGGTGACTGGAAACGGTAGTTACTCAGATAACGATGCAAAAGTTGAGCAAAAATCAACCACTGAAGTCGTCCAGACTAACACTGCGAATGTTACAAACAATGTTTCTGGAAACGCTTCAACGGGTGGAAATGATGCAAATGACAACACCGGCGGCGATGTCGCAATCGTCACTGGGGACGCAAAGTCAGTTGCAGACGTTTCGAACACTTTGAATTCAAATTCGGCAGATGTAGTGAATTGTAACTGCGAGGACGACACAAAAGTTGTCATCTCAGGCAATGGCTCAGAGTCTGACAATTATGTCAAAGTGAAAAACTCAAACAACACAGGTGTCTACCAAGACAACGATGCGAAAGTCTCAAATAGTGTTGAGACAAAAGCATCAACCGGCTACAACGATGCAAATCGAAACACCGGTGGTGACACCACCATCATTACTGGCGACGCAAAAGCGAAAGCTTCAGTTTCAACTGTCGCAAACGCAAACGAAGCGAGTATCGGTGGAGGAAATGGTCATGACGGAGGTTCCCTCCGAGCCATCATTTCCGGAAACGGTTCTTACAGCGACAACGATATCCGTATTTACAACAATAATGATACAACTCTCGTTCAGGGTAACGATGCAGATATTTACAACTGGGTCGAAGCGAAAGCAAAGACAGGGAGTAATGATGCAAACGATAACACCGGCGGAGATGTCGCTATTAGTACCGGAGATGCACTTGCTATAGCAGATGTTGACAATATGGTGAACTTCAACGCAGCAGATCTCGATTGTGGATGCCTTACTGATGTCAAAGTCAAAATAGACGGAAACGGCTATGAATCAGACAATGATGTCAAAGTCAAACTCAATGACGAGAAGGGTCTTTTCCAAGACAACGTTGATTACACCAGAAATGAAGTTGATGCAAAAGCAAAAACCGGATACAACGAAATTGAACGGAGCACAGGAGATGTAGAACATCCAAGTGATCCAGTCATCGTTACCGGAGATGCAACGACACATCAAAACGTTTCCAACACTGGTAATGCAAACGTCATCGGTTCTGGTTTGGGATTCCATATTCCGGAATTGAATGTTGATGTCGATTTCGACCTCAGCTTGTTCTGGGCGTGGTTGAACGCAAGTTCTCACACATCGAACTAGGACATTTGTTTCTGTGGGGTCGTCTCTCTAGCACTTCGGAGAGACGCCCTACAGAACAAAGAGCAAGGATGTAAGAAATACGATTTAAGCAGTAAGAAAAATGAATAAAAAAGTACTATCATTCATACTCGCAATGACACTCACGTTCATGCCTTTAGGCGGAAGCATCGGAGCGGCGTTTGCCGATGATGTACCGGTTGCACCATCTGTACCGGAAACACCGACAACACAGGAGACACCAAGTGATGCTCCTGTGGCTCCATCTGCACCACCGACACCAAATTCCTCGACACAGGACCAGACAACTACTCAGGGAACAGGAGACCAAACGACAGAGCAAACACAAGATCAGCAAACAAAAAAACGACAGGCTTCTTCAGAGGATCAGCAATCAACGCAAACACAGCAAGCCACTGCCCCATCGACAACGCAGGGCGGAGGCAATATCGGAACAACTGGTATTGCGACAGGTGATGCAAACAACCAGGGTACGTTACTAACGGCCGGGAACAATAATCTTACGAATACAGGCCAGGACGGATCTTTCGTCGGTCTGGGTGGAGTAGTGAATGCCGGAAATGGCTCAGGCTCGACGAATGATGCAAGTACGACATCGACAAGTAATGATCTGACCAATCAAACAAACTCGGCAGGTGTTGACAATACGATGGATCTTGACTCACTCACAGGGTCAAATACGTCAATCGGCAATGTCGGTGACACATCTATGGTGACGGGCGATGCCAATGTTTCGGGAACGGCTATTACTGCAGTCAATACAAATATAGACGGGGTTGCCGTATCCCAGTTTGATGTCGTTGATGACCAAAAAGGTGACCTCGTACTCAATTTTGCGGATGGCTGCATTAGCGGATGTGGTGTCTTCGGACAAAACGTAAGCAATACAGGAAACGGTTCGGATTCGACAAATAACGCAACCTCTTCAACAAATG
>JAUYMJ010000030.1 GCA_030698775.1 bacterium | reverse complement strand
ATGAGGTAGGAGTGTTGGGCAGGCACTCTTACCTCTTTAGAGAGTAAAACAGAAATACTTTTCGGGACTACTCTTATTTACCCCTCTAATCCGCCGACTGGCGGAGCAGTGGGGCCTCTTTAAATAAAAACTTGCGGCACTACACGGGAACGAAATGATACTGACTTTCGTAGCTGCGTGTAGCTATCTCTGCAACAGGAACATATCCAATATCACTAATTTGCTGTAATACTGCACCCGTGCTTGTTCCAAACTGTGGGAGGTATACTGGATGCAACTCAATAAATAAATGTCTTGGTCTATGAGGAGAAGTTAATGTTTTTTGCATCCCAGCAAGTACTCGTCCGTCTGCTCCTTCAACATCGACTTTTATTACATCTGGATGCTTTATGCTTCCCGCCGTGATCAAGCTATCTAAAGATCGTACATCAACCTCAACTGTTTCCTTTAAGCAACGCGTAGTTCGTCTCAAACTCGGTGCATACATGCCTTTAGGATCTACATAGAAATGCTCTCTTCCGTCCTTATCTCCAAGAGCTACATTTAAGACATGAACGCTATCACTGATATCAGAATTTAAAGCAAGATTTTCTTTAATTGATTGTAGGCTCACCGGATCAGGGTCTACAGCATATACCTCAGCGCCTGTTTTTGCTGCCATTACCGCATAGAGCCCTTGTGCTGAACCAACATCAACAAAGATGTCACCGGACTGAAGGTTGTTTAAAACCTCTCCCAAAAAAACACTCTCAAAGCCCTCTCCAGCAATTCGATACCAATCAGAAAAATTGCGGATTGAAAAGCGTGCTTCTCTACCATTTACTGTTATTGGAAATGGTGCTTCCGTCTTTGCATTCTGTTCGAAAACCCTCTTCCTTATTCCGCCTTGTACTAGTGGAGGCACTAAGGTTTCGAGAACTCGAGTTGCTCGTGGATGACGATGAGAAAAATTTTCAACTATAGTTATAGCCATAGTATTTTGGAGCTATAATTATATCTTATAATATGGATGCGGGCAAGAGAGAGCTTATGGCTAAATCTTCTTTGCGAATAAAATTCTTCCTGTTGCCGTCTGGAGAACGCGTGAGATTACAACGTCAATAGTTTTTCCGATTGCCTCGCTTCCCTGCTCAATAACGATCATCGTCCCGTCATCGAGATACCCAACACCCTGCGTTATGTCTTTACCCAGATGAAGGACTCTTATATGCACTGCTTCTCCCGGTACCGCGGTTACCTTCAGCGCATTTGCCAGTGCGTTCACATTGATCGCAAAAACATTCTGGATACTCGCTTTCTTCTCAAGGTTATAATCACATGTAAGTAACCTCCCCTTATACCGTTTCGCAACAAGGATTAATACCTCGTCTACTTCTTTCACGATTTTTCCATGCTTTTCCTCATCCTCAAGCACCGTAACCTGTATCGTCCTTACTTTTTTTAACCTGTCAAGCTCCTCAAGTCCTTTCCGTCCGCGTTCCCTTTTTACCGTATCTTGTGAATCTGCGATGTGTTTAAGCTCCAGGAGTACACCCTCGGGGATAATCACATTGCCGATAAGAAGGCCCATATGCATCAGCTCCATAACCCGCCTATCAATAATTGCCGATGTATCCAAAATGATCGAATGCTCCAGCTTTTTCACTTTTTTGGCTCTCTTCTTCCTCGACTCTTTTGGTGACGGGAAAAGGTGCGGCAGGCGGTGGATCATCGTCTTTGTCACTTCATCGGCGAGCATCCCGACAACCCGGGGTGAGAGAAACGGAGGGATAATCTCTTTAGGGATTTGCGTCTCGTTTTTCTGTTTTTCTTGTCTTGTAGACATAATTGCTCATCTTTCTTGCATCACCCATTATATGAATGTCTGCGAAAAGTGCAAGAGCAGGGTCACTTTCTACTCTCAAGTGACTCAAGAACCTGTGGGAGTGTTGCATGAGTCAGATGACTGATAATCCGTGTAAATCCAAACTGCTTTGATTGCTTGATGCGCTTCTCAACACCACTGACGCGGCGGAGCTCACCAAGTAACCCGACCTCAGCAATCCCAACCGTTCTGGGAAGCGGCACATTTTTCATACTCGAATAGACTGCAAGGCAGACTGCAAGGTCAACAGCCGGATCGGAAAGCTTCATACCTCCGGCGACATTGACAAAAATATCCGCAGTATCGACAGGAAGGCGACAGTGTTTTTGCAACACTGCAAGGAGTAGCTCAAGTCGCCTCGGGTCAATCCCCGATGCGACTCTTCGCGGCATGGGAAGCCTTGAAGAAACGGCAAGCGCCTGAAGCTCAACCAGAAACGCACGGCTCCCTTCCATCGTCACAACGAGAACACTTCCCGGCACATCGGTCTTATGATCGGTCAAAAAAAGCTGTGAAGGATCACTCACTTGCTCCATTCCCCCCTCCTCCATTGAAAAAACACCGACTTCATCAACAGGTCCAAACCTATTTTTGAGTGAGCGAAGCAGACGGATCCTGGAAAACTTCTCCCCTTCAAGAAACAGCACCGTATCAACCATATGGGACAAAACCATAGGCCCTGCGACCATGCCTTCTTTGGTCACGTGACCGACAATGATGATCGGTACACCCAGTTCTTTGGCCAAACGGACTAACTGGAGCGCACCATAACGGACTTGCGGTATCGAGCCTGACAACCCTGCCACGTTGACCGACTGCATGGTTTGGATAGAATCAAGGATGACAAGTGACGGTTTTACATCAGCTATTGCGGCAACCGCTTGATCGCTGTCGGTTAAGGAAAGAAGCAGAACGTTTTCAAGTACATTCGCCACCTTTTTTCCTGAGAGCAAACGGGTCGCCCGCATCTTGACCTGCTCAACCGATTCTTCGCCTGAGATATACAACACCTCCTGTTTCTTCCCGAGCAACAAACAAAGCTGAAGAAGGAGTGTGGACTTACCAACTCCAGGGTCCCCTGCCAATAAAATCACTCCCCCCTGCACGATTCCTCCCCCTAAAACGGTATCCATTTCCGAAAATCCGCTTGGGAAACGGGAGGAAGACGAGACAGAAATGTCTCGAAGTTTTTTTGGCAACGCTGGTTTTGCCGCTGCAGTGCCTCCAGAAAACGAAACAGAGGGCCCAAGGCGGATTTCCTTAAGAGAGTTCCAGCTGCCACACTCGGGACACTTCCCGAGCCATTCTGGGCTGTCGTAGCCGCATTCCTGACAGACGTAGGATATCCTCGATTTTGTTTTACTTGCCATAAGAACAAAAAAGCGTCGAATAGCTAGCGTTTAACGATTAGTTAATCGTGTAACTATACGCTAGACGCTAACCACTAAACGCTAATTATCGGTATCCCATTGGCTTCTCCAAAAGTACGGGAGAGAGGTTGATCGTCCTATGGCGGGTGTCAATATCTGAAACAAGCACGGTAATCGTCTGGCCGACCTCATAGGTCGTGGTTGGCGGAATTTTTTCTTTCTTAATCATTCCCTCAACATCCTCTTCCAGTTTGACGTATACATTCCCTCCGCTCGTCCGCGAAACCTCACCTTTTACTTTTGCATCAACTGGGTATTTTTTCACAAGTTGCGCAAACGGGTCCTCACTGAGCCGCTTTATCGAGAGCTCCACCCGTTTTGCTTCGTCGTCAAATCCTGTAATCACGACATCGACCTGCTCTCCCGGCTGAAACGCGGCGCTGAAGTCAGTCCCTCGCTCCCACGATACTTGTGACGAGTGCACAAGTCCCTCAACCATCTTCTCTTCCTTTTTCTTCGTGGTAAACGGCAAGACAAAGAAAACCCCGAATGATGTTACCGCAGCGACGGTCGCTTTTAATTTTTGATCGGGTTTGAACTGCTTTTTTACATCGGCAAATTCGTCATCGCTGAGGAGCTGTTTCTGGGAAACAATAATCCTCTTATCTTCTTTTTTGAGGTCAAGGACAAAGACATTGATTGTTTTACCGATTGCCGGTTGGTTTGTCCCTGTTGGCGCGACATGTGAAAACGGGAGAAATCCGCTCATGCCGTTTGGGAGCCGTACGAGGTAACCCCCCTTTGTGACATCAAGGACGGCAACCTCGACCTGATCCTGGCTTTTGACAAGCTCGTCAAGCACGGTCCATGCTTTTCCTTCCATAAATCTCCTGAGGGAAACGACTGAATTTCCCATATCTGATTCGGGATTGAGGATGCTGACCGTGACTTTGTCACCTTCTTTGAGTGTCGCGAGGATGTTATTGAGAAACTGTCTGTCTTTCTCAAGGACAACCGCTTCTGCTTTCCCATTGAGGTTTACAAGGATTTCGCCGCGGGTAAGTTTTGTGATCGTACCTTCGACAAGCTCTCCTTTTTTAAAGCCTGAAACTGCTGCAGATTTCTTTGCGAGGAGTGCTCCCATGACGGATGTACTATCCGAGGAGCTATGCTGTTTTTCGTAGAGTTTTGCTAGTTTGTTCGCCACTCATTTATTCCACCTTTCCTTGTGAAGATACTATAAGTATACCACTTCTTACCTCCTCAAGCAAGCTTCTAGGGGATTGCCCTTAAGAAAAATATCTGATACTATTATTCTCAGTTAAGGTCACAATCCGTTAATCGGACATGACCCGCCAAATGAGATACTAAAGTCTCAAGAAGCGGGCTTTTTTTATGTAAAATTTGATCGACCGACTTGACATGAAATAAAAAAAAATTATCTAATAGGCAATATGAAGAAGCAGTTGGCATCTATTATCAAACGAAAGTGGCGTCGCATTACTTTTGCTTTTATTGTATTGGGATCGCATATATTTTTTTCTCTAACCAATAACAACTATCCGAACAACCTTGCAATGCCTTCAACTCTCATACTTGTTGCTTTTTCCTTAGGGATTAATATACGATCCCTCATTTCTTTCTTCAAAAAATAGCCACAAAAAAACCACGTTTCGGTGGTTCTTTTCTATTTTTGATAGGAAATCATCGGCATCGACCCATTGTCCCAAACCCGAAGGCTCAGTATCGTAGGCGCTGACGCGTTTCACTTCTCTGTTCGGAATGGGAAGAGGTGGTACCACATCGCTCCAGATACCGACAAATGCCTACCAAAAATATTTTATGGCTCCTAAAAAGTGAAGAGAAAATACCTTGAAGCAATTGCTCCAGTCACCTGAAGAAATCACTTCAAGGCGGAAATTGTCCAATAAAAAACATAATCTACTGCTCGACCATTAGTACTGGTAAGCTTAACACATTACTGTGCTTCCACCGCCAGCCTATCAACCTGGTAGTCTTCCAGGGGTCTTCTCCCGTCTTGCGACGGAAACGAGATCTTATCTTAGAGACGGCTTCCCACT
>JAUYMJ010000021.1 GCA_030698775.1 bacterium | reverse complement strand
GGGAAGAGTTGATTATGCTCTCAGGTTATCCAATATGAATAAAGTCTTCATTGAAGTGAAAAGAATCGGTGAGGCCTTGGAAGACCATCAAGAACAACTTCTGAACTACTCCTTTCAAGAAGGTGTAAAGCTTGCTATCCTCACCAATGGTATCACTTGGTTTTTTTATCTCCCTTTGCATGAGGGAAGCTGGGAGAAAAGGAGATTCTATACCGTTGACCTCTTACAACAAGATACTGAAGATATTACCGCACGATTAGTAGATTTTTTGTCAAAGGAGAACCTTGTTTCTGGAAAAGCTATCGACAATGCAGAGAAAATATACAAGAGCCAACAGAAGGAGAATATACTTAAGAACACCCTTCCGAAGGCGTGGAACAAAATTGTCTCAGACCCTGATGAGCTTCTGATTGAACTTATTGGCGAGACAACTGAAAAGCTTTCTGGTTTCCGGCCAGAAGTTGACAATGTTGAACATTTTTTGGCAAAGTATACTGACCGATTCCTCATTTCAGAAGTAGCGCCGACACCGAGACGACATGGAGGAACTCCTCAGCCCCGACTAACAACTTCTCCAACTGTTAAAGGAGGCTATTTAGGAAAATCAATCGTTGGTTTTACGTTTTTGGGGGCCCGTCACCTGGTCAGAACTTGGAAAGAGCTTCTAGTAACCCTGTCAGAAATCTTATATCGTACACATAAGGCAGATTTTCAGAAAATCCTCTCAATGCGAGGTACAAAACGCGTGTATTTCAGCAGAGATCCGAATATTATGAAGCAGCCAGCGCAAGTAAATAATTCTCAGTTCTATGTGGAGACTCACTTCAGTGCAAACTTCACAGTTAAAATATGCTTAGACCTTCTTGCTCTTTTCGGTTACTCAAAACAAGACCTTTCTGTTGAGGCACAATAAGGATGACGCAACCAATAGCAATTAACAATGTGTTTGTGGTTCGCGCTTAGGCATCACCCAAATGCCTTCGGCACTTCACAAACACGCAAGACGTTATCTGCAATTGAATGCCGAAGATGATAAGATAAAACAATCATGAAGAAAACCCGCATATATGTAGACACATCGGTAATTGGTGGTTGTTGTGACCCAGAATTTCAAGAGTGGTCATGTGGACTACTCACGGATTTTAAATCAGGTGTTTATTCGTTGTTTCTATCAGGTCTAACCGATGCGGAAGTTCAAGAATTGCAAAAAAGACTTCAAAAAGTTCAACGTTCAACTTTAGATAACACAGCACAAACAACTAAAGCCCAAACTTGAAGGCTTCTTTTTTCGCTGAAAACGTTATGCACGAACGCCAGAAACATATATTGACAGGAGTCCAATTGCCCACTTCTGCAATACTTGGAGCCGGGTTTTCTCGTTGTGCAAACTTGCCGACACAGAAGGAATTCTCTGATTATTTGCTTTCGGACGAACTTTCTGTAACGCCCTTGCAAAAATCAATCACGCAGGTTATCAAGCATTTTCTCAGGGATGTTTTTAGTTGGCGGGAACGTCCACCTATGCCGTCGCTAGAGGACTACTTCACATGCATAGACATTTCAGCCAATTCCGGCCATCATTTAGGAATCCAGTATACACCCAAGAAGCTTCGAGCCATTCGGCGGATGACCATCCACAGGATTTTCCAAATCCTAGACCGCAAGTATAACCGCTCTGATGCGATTGACACCTTTCTTTCTAACCTTCTGCGGACGAATTCGCCAGGCTTTGTTGTAACCAACTGGGACATAGTCTTAGAAAGGGGCCTGCAATATCAAGATGCAAGCAACCGAATCGACTACGGATTCGAGTGCTTCAATTGGCGATCCAAGCAAAGGAAAACCTCTAGCGCCGACGACATTACTGTTGCCAAGCTGCACGGATCCAGCAACTGGGTGTATTGTGAAAACTGTTCAACGATTTTTTATGACTTAGATGAAAAGCTCGCTTTGCACAAAATGATAGGATTGATCAAGGCGGACTTTCGGCTATTTGCGGAGGAGTTCAACAATCAGAATTTCGATGACCCTATTGGAGACGAGCCAGAAAGCCGCAAATGTCCATTGTGCGGCAACATGCTCGCTACCCATATCGCCACATTCAGCTTCCGAAAATCCTACCGCACGTTTGCATACCCGGCAATCTGGCACAACGCACAGACAACTCTATCTAAATCTTCTCAGTGGATTTTTGTCGGATACTCTCTTCCCGATGCGGATTTTGAGTTCAAGCATCTTCTGAAAACCGCCGAACTCGCATTTCGTCGACGTCGTGATGCAGAGACACTTAACATAACTGTAGTCCTGAAAGATGACGAAGCTGCGGAATCGAGGTTCCGTGCTTTCTTCGGAGAGAGAGTTCACGAAGTTATACAGGGAGGTCTTCAGGAATTTGTAATGTAAATCGAGTTGACGTCGGCGCATAACAATCGAGGCCACGACACTCACGTCATTTGATGAGGGCACTATTCGTTCCATGCTGTGCTCGCTGTGTATTGGTAGTCGTCATTCATAGCTTTTGAACGTATCATTATAGCCCGCTCGCACGGCACGGCGAGGCGAAGCCACTCGAACGTTATCAAACCTTGCATTTGATATAAAATAAAAGCAAAACACTAAACACGGGTAATCAACTCTTGAACATATCGTTTTAACCCTTCCATGCCTGCGTAACGTACTCCCAACGCCCTGGATTGGGTATTGTCGATAGTATTGACAGGTTGCCTGGGTGTGCCGCTGATATTGGATTGGGAAGCACAAATCTCTTTAGCCATACGAGCGATGCTCATGTTATCTACATAAAAGTCTACCAGATTATAAATCTTTCCTGCGGCTTCTATGTTACCAATTGCCAGGTCTATAGCATGGACTACTTCTTCAACATAGACGACCTTTCCACCCTCAGAGACTTCCACATTACCGCCGTGTTTGATGTCCTTTACGATATTATACCAGGCAGAATGCGCCAGATGCGGGTTTATACCATAGATACCTACAGGGCGAAAGATGGTTGTATCAAAAGTTTTTGAGAGATAATATGCATGACAGAATGCCTCCACCGACGCCTTGTAAGCGCCGTAATTCGAGTCGGGTAACAAGGGGTGTAATTCATCCAGCTTGATATTTGGAAAGATGCGCCCATACACCGCACAGGAACTGATAAAGATGAATTGCTTGATACCTGCTTGTTTAGAGGCATCAAGTAGTTCTATGCTACCCAGGAGATTTGCCTCTACGAATCGCTTAATGTCCCTATTTGCCGCTTCATGAAACGTGGCGCCCTGCCGCTCATACGCCATGTGGACAACGACATCGGCGTCCTGCACAAATTTCTTCAAGGTCTCTTTATCAGTCAAATCACCTTTATGAAATGTGATTTTTTTCTGATAATCCTGGAGATGCAAGATATTACTGCTGTCCCGTATAAGCGCCTGGATGTGAACGTCCCTCTCGAAGAGCTTTTTTGCAACGTAGTGACCGAGGAAGCCTGTTAAACCCGTTATCGCAATTTTCATGATTTATGCCTCCAAATCAAAATAAAAAAACCACAAAGACACAAAAGCACAAAGAA
>JAUYMJ010000020.1 GCA_030698775.1 bacterium | reverse complement strand
AGATGTTGGATATTACCAGAGGGGACATCGTAAAAAAGTGCATTCATTGCGAAGAGCTTGTCAGGGAAGCAGTCAGGAATTGTATTCCACTCGATGTTCGGGAGGAACGGACAAAGCGGATGCAAGAAACTCTTTGTGCTAGATGCCCTTTATATGATTACTTTTTAGCATACAAAGGGGTGAGAATGTGAAAACGTGTAGTAATTGTGGGGCTATAAAATCTGTGAGTGAATTTAGTAAGCATGGTGGCCGCCGTGATGGGCTAGATGGGCGCTGTAAGGCTTGCAGTGCAGAATATTACAAGAAGAATCAAGAGAAAATAAAGGCTTGTAGGGCAGAATATCAAAAAGCCAATCCTGAAAAAATAAGCGCTTTTAGCGCTAAACGCCGCTCTCTAAAACTAAAAGCCTTGCAGGAAACCGACCCAGCGCGCAAACGCATGGTAGCTCATCTTTACCGTGCTGCAAAGTGGCTAACCGAAGTCTCTGGTATTCCCTATCACGTCGACCACATAATTCCATTATCCAAGGGCGGTAGCAATTTACTGGAGAACTTACAGATACTAACTGCAACCGAGAATTGCAAGAAAGGAGCTAAGATATGAACACAGATCTTCAACAGGAATTACAACATATTTTTGATGCAGACTACTCGCCAGCAGCAGTTCAATTGGATTTATCGCTAATGCTTCGATTAACAGAGCAGCGTAGGAAGGAAGCCAAGAAAATAGAAGTTATGAAGGCATGGCTGGAAGACGCGGAGGCTAGGCACGTTGAGAAGGAAGCAAAGATAGATAGTTTCCTTGAACAGTTTATGCTGTCATACTTTTTGGAAACAAACGCAAAGACGTTAGTGTTGCCGAACGGTTTTAGACTATCTTTGCGGGAAAAAAGCGACAAGGTGGACATACTGGACGAAGTTGCGACTATTGCATGGGCGAAGGGGTTCACGGATGAAGGGTTTATCAAAACGAAGGAAAGCATCGTTGTTAAAATGCTCATAAAGCACATAAAAGAGACTGGGGAGATACCACCGGGCGCAAAGTTTATACCGGGAGATGGATTATCTTTTTCCTGCAAGGATAAAGGGGGTTGACAATGCAGATTAGAGATAAAGAAGCGGTTGTCTTTTGCGGGGAAGTATATCTATTTGAAGAGACTCATTCTTATTGGGTATTGGAGAAGTTGGGGGGCGCAATAAGCATACATTATTTGAAACTACCGGGCGAGAATAGAACCGATTTCGGCAAGCGTTTGCGAGTGCACGAAAGTGAGATTGAGCAAAAATATTGCATAACATGCACCGGTAGGTTATGTAAGCCAAGTGATGGTGGCGAGTGCTACTTGTATCGGAAGAATTGGACAGAAAGCGAGGGAGTATGAAGGAATACAAAAAAAGAGTAACGAGGTTGGATAAGATTAGAGCAATGCTGGTGGATTTACAAGGCACGGCAATGGGAAATAAGGCTGCGGCGGCCATCGACGGCAATTACTCGGCGGCTATCATCCACCAGAGCTATGAGGTAGTAATTACGGCCTGCATATTGCAATGCAATAAAAAGAGCAGCAAGTAAGTAAAAACTCTTGACCTCAACCGGGAAAACGATACAATGGGAGCGACTTCCGAACACATCTGCCGGGAAGGAGATTTCCCTCCTTTCGGTACCAACATCCACGGAGCGACAATATGGAAAAGAAGAAAAGAGTATTAACAGAAGAACAGAAGAAAAGGAAAAGTGAGCACCAGAGAGAATATCGAGTAGAAAATCGTGCGAAGGTGAGGGCGAATGCTAGGAAATACTATGCCGAACACCCTAAGACAGAGGAACAGAAGGGAAAAACAAGGGAACGCCAGAAGGAATACCGGAAAGAAAACCCTTTTACCATACGTCAGCTCGGTCAGAGCTGTCAGGCGCCAACCAGCGATATGTTAGAACTGGTAGCCTGAGAATCCCCCGGCTTTAGCCGTGGGGAGTGTCAATTGGAATCCTTCAAACAAACCAAAGAGGTATAAGAACCATGCAAGATGACCTGTCAATCCGCATTGAACTTGCAGTAATAAAAGCCTTTGAGAAAGAGATGCCGAAACTCTTGGAGCAGTGCAGGGAAAACGATGAAAAAGTGGTCGCTACCTGCCCAGCCGCAGCATTGTTCCGTGACAATGATGCGGTTGCGATGTTCCGGGACATGGAATTTTCATACCGAAAAGGTATCAAAAAACAGGCCTACATTATTGGAGCGGTCGTCGCACTGGTTAACGGTGCGGTGCTTATTTTACTTAGACATTTTTTATAAGGAAGGATCGGTGGCCATGTTAAATAGAAATATAAAACTGATTAGTGTATTCGTAATGTTTGTATCGGCAGTAATGATTGCCGGTGGTTGTGGTGTGTTGGACATACAGCCCGGGGCCGATGGACAGCCAACGACCGTATTGACAGACGCTATAGGCACAGTTGCAGACTTGGGGGAAAGCGTTGGGTTATTCTTTCCCATTGCCGCCGCCGTTGGTGGATTGCTTTCCATCATTGCAAATGGTATCTTGGGCGTGGTAGTCAAGAAGCAATCTGCAACGGGTGGGAAGATGGACTCTGCTCTCACGGCGGCTGTAGCAGGTGTTAATGATTTTGTAGAAGATTATGACGAAGCGAAGCACGCAATACTTACAATTCTGACCGAGTTACCCATTGACGATAAGAAACGGACAGACATTACGGCCGCTCTTGAGCGTATAGGCAGTGTGAAGAATACCATATCAGCATACGCAACGGCTGACGAAATCTATGCGTTCTTAAGAATGTTCATCAAAACACGAGAGGCAAGGGGGAAAGCATGAGCATCGAAGAAATACTTAAAGAGAGAGAAAAGACACACGGAAGCTTTGATATACACAGTGCGATATCGCAGCAGTTAAAAGACGTGAGGCACTCGGATGGCTGGCTGAAAATGAACCCTGTGCAGCGAGAAGCCATTGAAATGATCTTACACAAAATCGCACGAATCATCGCAGGGAACTGTAACACAAAGGATCATTGGAACGATGTGGCGGGATATAGTCTGCTAGTGGTGAGGTACTTAGAAAGTCCGGTAAATAAATAATTGCAGTTTTCCCC
>JAUYMJ010000018.1 GCA_030698775.1 bacterium | reverse complement strand
AACTATTTACATGTTAGCGCGAGTAATGCACGTAAAAATGCAGGTCTCACACCAAGCCAATTATATAACCAACTTTCTTCCCAAATTACAGCAAACAAAAGCTACCGTATGACACTTCCCGGATTTGCGGAAGATACACCGGCTGATCTGAAGAGTAACACTGCTGCCGGGACTGACCAAACAAGTACCATAGATACCGATGAAGTCCTACCAGACACCGGAGCACCAGTTGAAACTGGAGAAGAAACAGATGCTGATGGATCAGATACGCCACAAACCGGAGGTACGGGAGCCCAACAGTCTCAGAAAACAGATGGTACGAGTGGTTATCCCGGATTTACTGGGTCCCGGTAACTTGCTTCTTTTTATCTTGTCCCGGCAGTAAATAAAGCAGCAAGAACCGCTGTCGCAAAAATAGAAACCGCCATACTAAACACGTTTAATCCTACTGCAATGTAAGATAAGTACCGCGTAGTCATAAAAGGCGCTGCGGTAAAATTTTTATTTCCTACTCTGCCTTTATACCCAAGAGGAATCGTAACTTTTTTTTCCCTATCTTTAAATGACATAACTGCCAAAATAAGACCTGGGATTGAAAGAAACAGACTAAAAACGCCAGTTATCGCCATCACAAAAGAAAGTATTCCAAGAATACATGCAGCCAACAATTTTTTCATCTTTTCTTTTTATTTTTTCTTTTTGCTAAATCCCTTGATATTTATTTTTCCTTTTAAAAGGAAAGCTACTCCGCCAACAATTGCTGCTAGCGCCCCACCCACAACAGCAAGTTTACCAACAGAGAATGCTTGAGTATCAGCTATTGCCGTTGCTCCGCAAAAATTTGAAACAACTGGAATAGTACCCATTTTCACCGCTAACCCTCCATATTTGGCCATAGCTGCCATTTGCTCCGCATCGTAAGTACCGCTGTGATCAAAAAACGTATCCTCAATAACACAATGCCCCAAAGGCAGCACTGTTTTTGCTTCTCCTTTCTGCCCTCTTGATTCCCCAAACTTAGAAGTATCACCGGTATTTTCAATATAAGTAATTTTGACTGTATTCTCAAAATCGCCCTCAAAACCGGACCCTATTGACATTAAACGGAGTAAGCAATAATCATTATCCTTTTTGCTAACGGTCGCCTTATCCACTGTGTAACTTTGGTTCTTTTCTGTATCAGGACCATCTTTCTCTCTAATCTCCTTTCTAAAAACTTCATCGCAATTGAGAATTGAAACGTTTTGATTTGACTGAGACTGTTGAGGTCCAGCTGATGAACTACTTTGTGAGGTAAAAAGATTTTCGAATAGAGCGTTAGCACGGGTAGGGAACGGAAGAAGCATTAAGATTGCAATAAAAAGAATAAGAGCAGTTTTTTCCATAAATATCTTAAGGGTAGTTTTCATATAGTTCTAGTATACACACTTCTAAAAACTAAAAAACCATAGGCAAAAAAAGTCTTATTTTCAGGTATTGTCAGCGAGAGCAGACACCACCTCCACTACATTCAGAAGAACTTCCGCCAGAGGTAGATGTTGGATAAGCTGCCGGTGCAGTTGGCTCAAGGGTTATTGAAATAGTCGGAGTTAGAGTAGGAGTCTCTGTAATTGTCGGAGTTAGTGTGATACTCGGAGTTGGAGTAATGGTAGGTGTGGGACTCGGAAGAATTGCCGTCATCAATTTTTCCCAGGAAGGCGACATAGGAGTTCCATCTCTTGGAGCAAGAGGAATTGGCTGTGCGTACCATGTCGGATCCAAATCAAAGGTTATTCCGGCATACCGTGGATCTGAAAGTGTCACCCGCACCCATGCATGTCCCGGGGCGACGACAAGTTCACTATTAATACCATATTCCTCCATTGACTCCTGCAGGATTGTTGCCATATGCCGGCACTCTCCCATATTTTCTATCAAACACGAACTCGGCTTATCGCCTGAAGGCTCGGCATACTGTGCCACTCTGGTTGTAATCTGCTCGTACATGCTTTTGATTTTCCCCAGTTCTGTTTCCGCATCTGTTCGCAACTTGATGTTTCCCGATAACAGATCAGGCGTACCTGCCTGCTCCCGGTAAAATGCTCCTTCATCAGACTCTTCATCGTACAAAGCTTCAAAATAACGTATATAATCTTTATCATTTTGTGCTAACGGATTTGAATTCAAAACGGGTTGTGTTCGCTGTGCTTTTTCCGCATCACTTATCTGTTTCGGATCAGTTAGTATCGGATAAAAAAAGTTATTTGCGTCTGTTCTTCGTGATGCCCACTGATTTGGATCTCCAGCCAGTGCTCTCTGAACTTCAGCGAATTTTCTCAGCTCGTCCACCGTCTGGGCAGACGCTCCATGTGAGAAAAGCGCCAGAAGCAAAAATACAATCAAAATCGTACCTTTATTTATTCTCATAGCATCCCTCCTTTAATGAATCAACGACGCCGGCCAATACTTGCAACGCTTCCTTGTCGTCTTTTTTGAATGAAAAAACGGATGCGACCGACCCGTTCTTCTCCTGACTTACCCCGTAACTTGTGTTTTCCCCGCCGGTCGCATTTTTATTCAATAGAACCTTATAGAAGTACACATCCGCCTCTTGTGTATAGGCTATGCCGAAATCCTTTAACCGTTCAACAAGCGATTTGCCGTTTATGGATACCGTCACCATGCTATCGCCTGCAAATATTGCCACACCATTCTTTTCATCTGATAAAACCCGATACGGACTATCTATCCTGAATGAAAAACGATTGTCTCCAAAGCAGACTAACCCTGCCTCTTCGAGAGGAAAACTTTCAAATCGATTTTCAGCCAAATCACTATCGATAGGACTGCTGCTTATTGAAGAATCATCGTATCGCACTAATACAGAAATAATGTAGAAAATAAATAGAAGACCTATCCCCGCAAAAACTACCAAAATTTTTTGGAGTTTTGGCAGGCTGTCAAACCATTTTCTCTTGCCCTGCAAAAAAGAGACACTGCTATCTGATGCTGTTTTCTTTCCTTCTTTTTCTTCCATACTTCAATTATTTCCTTTTTCTCTTGCGATCCTTTATTTGCAATTGTTGCCATAAGAGCAAAGCGACAACGTCGCCAACGAGCAGGAATAAAACTGCAGCAATTGGAACTATATCATATGGAGTGAGAATAAACGTTCCCGGACGAAGCTGGTACATTAGAATAAAAAGTAGAAACGTATTTACAATAGTTGTAATCGCAGCAAACTTTAATAGTGAACTATCCTTCGTAAGAAATATTAACGCCGAAGTGACAATAAGAACGAGAAACAACAATGCCAAAACATTTCCCTCAAGTGCAACTGCGAGTCCGCTTTGCCCTCCAAGGCTTTGGGGTAACCACGGGAGAAATGTCAGAACCAAAACAGCCAGATTTATGCCAAGTGCGGTTTTGCGAAGCCCGTCAAGCTTTTCTTTTGAAAAAGAGAAGTAAAACGTTTTTAATGCCCAAAAAGAAATAAGTCCCCAGGCAATCCAGAAAAAGGCAGCTTCCATGTACTTTCAGTATATGCTCTTTTAAAAATAGAAATCAATGTTTAAACATGTGGTCACGGGTGGTTATAAATAAAAGCTTATAACAATTTTTAGAGAAAAATTGTTGAGACTGCTTGATACTCTCTGTACTAGACAAAAGAGCCTCTGTGCGGTACCTAAAGTAGAAGTTTGGATTGTTATATCAAGCTGAAGTCTGCGGATAGTGGCATTTTTTGAATTTTTTTCCTGAGCCACACCAACATGGATCATTGCGGCCAAGTTTATGCTTTGCATCGCTGACCGATGCTGAACTCGACTCACCTGCCGGCGAGGCAAGCGCAGAACTATGCTGAATATTTCCTCCGTGTTGTTCAGCGTTTTGTTTCGCAGTGTTCCGCGCCTCTTCTGAAACCTCCGATTCGGGCGTATTCGTCTGCACATGAATTGGTGTCGGCACCGTATTCGGATTATGGACATGGACCTTGTAAATCTGATGTGCGACTTCATCATCAATACCCGCCATCAATTTCTCAAACATGACAAATGCCTGATTTTTGTACTCAACTAGCGGATCTTTCTGCGCGTATGCCTGAAGCCTGATCCCTTCACGGAGATGGTCGATTGCGTCCAAATGATCCATCCACGTCTTGTCTATCACCGAAAGCATCACAAATCGTTCAAGTTGCACCATCAGGTCCTTGCCTATTGACTCGACGCGTTTGGCATAGACGTCGTGAGTTACACCGAGAAGAAATTTTGTTTTTTCTTCTGCTGTTTTCTGCTGCATGAGCTGTGTGACGAGTTGTTTTTGTGACACTTCATCAAAGGGGATAATCGTCGTAAACTCTTGGACGATTTTTTCATTTTCGTCTCCAACTCCTCCCGACAACTGTCCCTCCTGATGCATTGCTACCAACATCCGTATTGCATTATCAACACGAGAAAGCACCTCGTCACGAAGCGTAAGTGTGGCAGACGAATCGGAAGTATCGGTGACTTTTTTCTTTTTCTGCCCTCCAGATTCTTTTGATTCACCTGACACTTCCTTTCCTGTTCCGGTTTCAAGAATCTCCCTTCGCAGTTTATAAATGATTTCCCTTTGTCTATTGAGAACATCGTCATATTCAACCAAGTGTTTCCGACTATCAAAATTAAACTTCTCAACTTTCACCTGCGCGTTTTCGATCGCTTTTGAGACAAGCCCATGCTCAAGAGGAACATCTTCAGGCATATTAAACCGCGTCATAATTCCGGCAATTCTATCCCCACCGAAAATACGCATGATATCGTCATCAAGTCCGACAAAAAATCGCGACGTTCCCGGGTCTCCCTGGCGGCCGGACCGTCCACGAAGCTGGTTATCAATCCTCCGGGATTCATGCCGTTCGGTTCCGATAACGTACAATCCTCCCAGTGCAAGAACCTCATCATGTGCTTTCTGCCATATTTTCCACTCAGGCGATCCGCTCTTTGGGGTACCGTCTTCATTTTTCGGCGTCTCACCGCCCAGAATAATATCAACGCCCCTACCCGCCATGTTTGTCGCGACGGTGACTGCGCTTTTTTTCCCGGCTAAAGCGATAATTTCTGCCTCACGAAGGTGGTTTTTCGCATTAAGGACTGCATGCTTTATACCTTTTCGTGTTAAAAGTTGGGAGATAATTTCGTTTTTATCGATTGATGTTGTTCCTACCAAAACAGGTTGGCCTCTCTTATGTTCTTCCTCTATGGATTTTGCAACTGCAGTCAGTTTTGCACGCGCAGTCTTATATACGGCATCAGGATGGTCCTCTCGCATTGTCGGATTGTTGGTGGGGACAACGATTACATCGAGCTTGTAAATTTTCTTAAACTCCTCTGCTTCGGTAAGCGCGGTTCCCGTCATACCGGAGAGCTTCTCATACATCCTGAAATAGTTCTGCAACGATACGGTTGCAAGCGTTTTTGATTCTCTTTGGATTGGGACATTTTCTTTTGCCTCAATTGCCTGATGCAACCCCTCAGAAAGACGGCGTCCCTGAAGAAGCCTTCCCGTGAATTCATCAACGAGAATTACCTGATTGTCCCGTACGATGTAGTCTTTCTCACGCTGAAAAAGCGTCCGAGCTTTCAGCGCTGCTTCCAAATGATACACGGTGTCAAAATCTTTCTCATAAATATTTGAGACACCGAAAAGCTTCTCAATTTTTCCGATGCCGTGCTCCGTCAGATGGGCAGTCCGCATCTTCTCGTCTATTTTATAATCGGTTTCTGAAGAAAGTTTCTTTACGAGTTCTGCATACTCGTAATATCTTGCGGATGGGGCCTCATCGGGTTGTGAAATAATATGCGGTGTTCTGGCTTCGTCAATGAGGACTGAGTCGACTTCATCAACAATCGCAAAATAAAAATCCCTCTGGACGACATTTTCTAGAGAACCGGCCATGTTGTCACGAAGATAGTCAAACCCGAATTCAGAATTTATGCCATACACGACGTCAGCTTGATAGGCTTCTTTTCTGGTGATAGGACGGAGGTGCTTTAGTCGATAATCACTCGCCTGTTCTTCTTCGTGTGACGGATCGAAGAGAAACGACTGTTCACTGATCATTGATGCTACCGAAATCCCGAGAAGATGAAACACAGGTCCCATCCACCCGGCATCACGCCTGGCAAGGTAATCATTAACAGTTACAAGATGGACGCTTCGCCCGGTCAGGCTATTGAGGTAAAGCGCGGGAACTGCCGAAAGTGTTTTTCCCTCTCCTGTTTTTTGTTCGGCAACTTTTCCCTCGGAGAGCGCAATAGCAGCCATGAGTTGCACATCATAGTGGCGAAGCCCAATCGTCCTATGTGCTGCCTCCCTCGCCAGTGCAAATGCTTCGGGAAGAATCGCTTCAATTTTTTCATCCTTTGCGATGCGCTCCCGAAACTCAAACGTCTTTTTTGCAAAATCTTTGTCTTTTAATTTCTTCGTTTTTTCCTCAAGTGCATTAATTGCTTCAATAACCGGGGAGAAACGTTGTATTTCAGAGTCGTTTGAGTTGAAAAACTTCTGGAGGACACCTAGCATGATGCCTATATTTTATCACATTTTAGCTACGAGTGCTGAGCCGCCTGCCTGGCAACAGCGCTTCGCCCGGCAGGCAGAAAAAACCCCCTACACAAAATGGGCAGGGGGTTTTACCAACTGATCAATTGGTAACTAAGCCACCTCTGGGTGGCAATCACCAATTATTTCTTCTTCTTCTTTTTCTTCTTTGCCATGGTGGAATTCACCTCCTCTTTTTTTCTTTATAATTTCTTGCGGAAATTATAAAGTGAATGATTTACTCCGATAGAATCGGAGTAAATAAATTATTGAAACATTTATCATGTTTGTCAAGAAAAAATCATAGCTTCAAAAGTATACGTTTTTCTTGTTTTGATGGGATAAAATATTGAGGCAATTTTTACTGATTTTTAGCAAAAAAGGGCAAGATTATCCTATTATTTCATTGCTACTTTGTAAAATAAA
>JAUYMJ010000017.1 GCA_030698775.1 bacterium | reverse complement strand
ACTTCTGACTTCTGAATTCTGACTTCTGTCTTCTGTCTTCTGTCTTCTGTCGAGTGACCCATCCTGAAAAAATAATAAGCTTTTTTACAAAAAATCGGGAATGCACCCGCTATTCCAGGGTTCAACGCCTCATTTTTAATCACCTCTTGCGATTAGATTCTACCCAATAAGAGCAGTATCACTATGATTACCACCACCACCCCGATCACGCCGGTGGGTGTATAACCCCATGACCGGCTATGCGGCCAGGTTGGGATTACTCCCAAAAGGATAAGGATCAGAACTACGATTAAGATTGTGCCAAGTGACATATTCATCCTCCTGTTAAAAAAAAGGTCAAACTAAAGTACATTTCAAAACACATTAACTTTTAGCCAGTTCATTTCACGGACATTTTGTTTTTAACAGCTTTGACTCCCTCTACAGATCTCGCCACTTCCACTGCCCTGGCAGCAGCCTCCGGGGAATCCACGAAGCCGCTTAACTGCACGACATCCTTGAAAGTTTCAACATCGATCTGGAGCACCTTAAGCATAGGATCATTAAATATTGCCGTCTTGACCTTGGTCGTAAGAACAGAACTATCGATATACTCCCCTACGCTTTCACGCGTTGAGGTACCTGCACAGCCTGGACTGCCGGCAATCCACCCAACCAAAAAAAGTACTGCAAAAAGACGCTTGATCAAATTTGTTTTATCCATAATTTCTCCTCCTGATAACATGATAAAGAACTTCGCTGAAATGACTGGCGGAATGCATTTCCTTGCCCCCTTCCAGTGCAAAGTCATAAAAACCATCTCTGTAACAAACCCAAAATTTCACTGACAATAAACAAGATTAATACGCCTATAACCAGGACCAGTACCGGTTCTAAAAGTATACAATCATAAAAACGCTCCTTTCTTTCACGCTAACATATGCCCTAATATTATTTTTGCTGGTAAGGCGTTTACTCTCAAGTAATCAATCTTTCGGAATACCTCCTATTAATCTCTCTTCATTTGCTACGTCTACGTAGCATCCAAACACACAACTTGATCCATCTAAATTACAATTAAACCTACCAAACCAGTCGTTTTCCTCTGTTTGCTCTAAACGTCTTAAGTTGGCGCTCTCACAATTAATTAAACAATCGTCAAGACTTCCTCTTCTCCCAGTCTCCTCCTCGGTAGTTTTCCTTTCTTGTATAGCATTATCGAGGTCGTTAAAAATCCTTTCACACTCACCAGCCAGCTTTTTTATTTCTGTTTCATTTAACTCATCTGATACATCAATTTTGGCGGTTTGCTTTAGCAATTCCCGATACTGATGCAAAGAACTACCGATATAATCCGGTAACAGACTATCTATCGTTTCGTCCTGAAACTTTTGAAGGGCATATTCTGCTGCCAGAACAATATATTTTTTATCGGTAGTCGTTATACCAGGCTGTGTATTAGCAAGGATGGGCGACAACAAACAGACGAGATAGCACCCAAAGATCGTGAATAAGCCAAACCCTATATTTTTCTTTATGCTTTTAAAGATCATTTTACCTTTCCTTTCTATTTCCGGCTCAAATGCAGAACGTGTTATTCAATTATGCAAGTCCTAATCCCTTTGCAACACCTTCTACATAAACCTTATCTGCTTTGTAAAAATACGGAACCATCCTTTCCTGGATATCTTTCGGCGCTTTTTTAAGGCTTGACACAATGTTTTCAATAAGTCGTTTCCGTTCGTCAGGCGGCATCAGCCGAAAGAGATTTCCGGGTTGGACGAAATCATCATCAACGCCTCTTTCCTGTTCATAGCGATTCGCGTCACCTGAAATTTTCAGCGGCGGCTCATTATATGCGGGATCTGCTTTGGGCCCTCCGAAGCTGTTAGGCTCATAATTTACCGAAGCTTCACCATTATCATCGAATCTCATGAAGCCGTCCCGCTGGTAGGTGTTTGCTACCGTGGCGAGCGGACGGTTTATCGGTAGTCGCTCAAAGTTCACTCCCAGCCGATACCGCTGAGCGTCTGCATAGGCAAAAATACGTCCCTGGAGCATTTTACATGGAGAAAAGGAAATACCGGGAACAACGTTAGCCGGAGAAAAAGCAGACTGCTCGACTTCGGCAAAATAGTTCGAGGGATTGCGGTTCATCTCCAATACCCCTACCTCGATCAAAGGATAGTCACTATGCGACCAGACCTTGGTTAAATCAAACGGATTCCACCGATACGTTTCCGCTTCAGCTTCCGGCATCACCTGAACATGAAATGTCCATTTAGGGTAATCCCCACGCTCTATAGCTTCAAATAACTGACGTGTATGATAGTCGGGATCTTCCCCTGCAATACGGGCTGCATTTTCCGGAGTCATATTCTGGATGCCCTGTTGCGTCTTGAAGTGAAACTTCACCCAAAAACGTTCATTGCCTACATTGATAAAGCTATAGGTATGGCTACCAAAACCATGCATAAAAGGGATACCCATGGGAATGCCGCGATCCGAAAACAGGATAGTTACCTGGTGCAATGATTCCGGAACCTGAGACCAGAAATCCCACCTCATGGTTTCAGATCTTAGATTGGTTTGAGGTTCACGTTTCTGGGTATGGACGAAATCGGGAAATTTTATGGCATCCCGTACAAAAAACACGGGAGTATTGTTTCCTACCATATCCCAATTGCCTTCGCCGGTGTAGAATTTCAATGCAAAGCCTCTGACGTCCCGAACCGTATCGGCAGACCCTTTTTCCCCTGCTACCGTAGAAAACCGGCCAAACACATCAGTTTTTTTCCCAATTTCCGAAAAGATTCTGGCTTTTGTGTATCGGGTGATGTCTTTGGTCACGATGAAAGTTCCATGTGCACCGGCTGCTTTTGCATGGACAATACGCTCTGGGATACGTTCACGGTTAAAATGAGCCAGTTTTTCAATAAGATGATGGTCTTGTAGCAATGCAGGGCCGCGCTCTCCGGCGGTGAGGGAAGTCTGATTATCGCAGACAGGTATGCCTGCTGCCGTAGTTAAGACTTTAGGTTTACTCATTTATTTTCACCTTTCAATTGATGTAAAAACAGGCCAACACCCTCAACGTCCCTTTGACCAACGCAACAGTCCAATCAAACCGATAACGGCCGCGACAGCGCCGCCGATTAACATCCATATCGCCTTGTCGGTAGGTGAGCCGGTGAAAAACCGGGAAATATCAGAACTGAATGACTTCGTTGCGCTGACGCCAAAGATTATAAGCAGGATACCCCCGGCAAGAATTGCGAGCGAGACTACTTTGTTCATAGAAAAATCCTCCTTTGATTTTCATACCTGACCACACAAAGTGGCCACTAAGATTTTCGGCCGCGAATGAGCCTAAGCACTATGATCACGATGGCGATCACCAGAATAATGTGAAGGAAACCGCTCAGAGTGGTGGAAGTGACCAGGCCCAGGATCCACAATATGATCAGAATAGCCGCAATAACTAAAAGCATAGTAATTCTCCTTTCTTTTTTGGGTTAAGTATTTAGATTTTTAGTCTTAATTTTTTACCTATTCTTGCGTCTTTTTGTGCAGTTTTGAATATTTCAAGCAGGCTATTAATTCCATGCTTGAATTCTCGTCAATAAAGGTAACTATTCAGCGTAAACAATACACGGCTCCCTCCCAAACAGATACTTCACTATGTTCAGTACAAGGTTTGGGAACAAGTTGGCCCTACACTCCGGCAGTTTGGCAAATTACTTAGTTTCTCAATTTATACTGTAAAGCAGATGCTTTTTCTCTATATCCAATATAAACAGTTTTTTTTTCCTGTCAATACATGAAAATGGGGGTATTGAAAACATGTCCATACTGCTTTTTACCCGCTGGACATTCTAAATGGAATAGTAGTTTAACAGTAAAAAAGAAATTAAAAA
>JAUYMJ010000015.1 GCA_030698775.1 bacterium | reverse complement strand
TCGGGAAAAATGACAAAGTTCATGTTTTTGAGAAAGAAAGTGTTCAGCTTTCAATTCTTGGGAAGAGAGCGAATCGTAATAGTAAGTAACGTAGTAGCTAGCATCATTTTTTTCTTTACCGGAGTTTTGATACTTTATCTTAAGTCTATCGGAAGACTCGGGAAGGAAGATACGGAAGGATTTACAACGATGATTACCGGAACGAGTGGGTATGTCAATCAATATGTTGGGGGAAACATTGCTCTCAATCTACTCTTTGTCATTCTGCTCATTTTTGTTCTTTATAAGATTGCAAAAAGGATATAAACTAACTATAGAATAAGGAGGTGAAGATTATGAAGCAAAGAGATCCTTTGGTATACGGAATAATAGGCGTGCTAATCGGTGGCGTCCTTGTTTGGTTTCTCGCAACGAATGCCGTAAACAATAATCAATATGGAATGATGCAGGCGATGGGAATACGTGGAGGAAGCCAAGCGCTGATCACGGGTTCGAGTGCGATTGACGCTCATTTTATCGAGCAAATGATTCCACACCATGAAGACGCTATTACTATGGCGGAACTTGCATTAAAGATCGCAAAGAGATCTGAAGTCAGGACCCTTGCGCAAAATATTATTGATTCCCAGAGCAAAGAAATAGACCAGATGAAGATTTGGTACACAGACTGGTTTGGAAAAGATGTACCTACGGGAGAAAATGTGATGGGTCAACATGGGATGGGTTCTGCACAGCAGAATTCTATGCATATGGGCATGATGGGGAATGAGGCGGATATTGCTACGCTTGAAAATGCGGCTGACTTTGACCGTGAATTTGTTGAAGAGATGATCCCACACCACCAAATGGCTGTGATGATGGCAAGCATGCTGAAAAACGGAACAAACCGTCCGGAAATGAAGAAACTTGCTGATGACATCATTACCGCACAGTCAAATGAAATCGACCTGATGAGGGGTTGGTTAGCAAATTGGTGACGACAAGGAGGTGAGTGTCATGAAAGGGTACTTAACAATGTGGCAAATATGGGCCGGAATCGCTGTAGTGCTTGCGATTTTGCTTTTCACGAATGCGAATAACTTCGTGGGAATTCTTCCCTTTGCTTTATTACTCATTTGTCCAATCATGATGATGTTCATGATGGGTGGACATAAGCATAAATAAGAAGGGAGGTGAGAAGCATGTTAAACGCAAAAGCATTTGCAAATGCGAGCACGGCAGTAATACTTGTGCTTTATGTTGTTTGCAGAGTTGCATCACTTGTCGCACCTGACTTCCTTTTTAGTATTGCAAGAAGTTGGTTCCATACATTTAGCGTTGATAGCCTTAAGGGAGTAGCACCTATAGATATGGCAACGTTTCTTTTTGGAGGCGTAAGTCTGGCTGTTTTGGTTTGGGTAACAACCTACGTGACAATTGTACTCTACAACAGGTGGGCTAAATAAAAGAAATGGTTGCGATGAACAACACGAAACTCATGAGGAGGTTGTTGTATATTGCTGTTCCAATATTCCTCATTTCCTTAGCATGGTTTGTCTCGTTGGTTAAAGATAAGATACTACCTGAAAAGCCGGTACACTACCACGCAGGGTTTATTGTTATCAAAGATAATCAGCAGGTATCATTCTCTGATCAGAAATACATGAGCATAAAGCCATGTGTTCTGGACAAAGCAAAGAACCATGAAGATTCTGAAGAAGATACACAAAGAGAAAAAGCCCATCTGCATGACAGTATAGGTGACGTCGTACATGTTGAAGCGAGAGGGGCAAAATGGAAAGATTTGTTTACTAATATTACATATGATCTCAATTACGCTGAAGTGGAAGCGTATATAAACGGTAAAAAGGTTACTAATTTTCAAGACAGCACGATTTGGCCATATGATAGTTTAGTTGCATTTGTAGGTAATGGTAATAATGTTAACAATTTCCTTTCTCGGGCCGTTACCAAGAAACATATTCAAGAAGTTGCATCAAAGAGTGAAGATTGTGGAGAATCTTAAGATATAACAATATATATCTGTACCTTTTTCTATAAGACAAGAACTCGATCAACAACCTTGACAATTTCTCACATTGATAATTCCGATAGAGTATTTAGTTGGGATCTGTAATACTTAAAATATGGCAACGGAAGAAAGATTTACGAGACATTATGAGGAAAGAACTGTGATTGACGCTGGTCCGGAGCATGTATTTGCCTATGCAGATGACCCTAACAATTTTTCTTCACATATGAATAACTCTTCGTGGATGATGGGGGGAGGGAGCATGAAGACTGAAACCGACGAACGAAAAGGCACGAAGGAACATTTTTCTGCGCGAACCCATTAAGCATAAACATATGAGGGGAAGAATCGTAAAAGTAGTACTATTTGCCCTCGCTTTTGCGTTTGTTGAGGCAGCGGTTGTTGTGTATCTTCGACATCTATTAGGGGCAACGCAAACACCTGTGAATAGTCGGGAAATATTATTCTTGATTCCGGGAATTGCATTTCTTGAACCTCAAACCGCAGTTAAGATAATTGCAAATACTGCAATTTTAAACATTGAGAGGATACGCGAGGCGGCAACGATAGTCATGTTAGGATCCGTTGCTTTGCTTGCAGCAGGTAAAAACTTTAAAGAGCAGGTTGCTTTTTTCTTTGTGGCGTTTGGTATTTGGGATATTTTCTACTATGTTTTTTTAAAACTTACCATCGATTGGCCTGTAGGCTTTACCGATCCTGATATTTTCTTTTTATTACCAACCCCGTGGGTCGGTCCGGTATTTGTCCCAATCCTTATCTCATCATTTTTGGTTGTTGTATCGATGATCTATCTGGTAAAAAGAAGAGAGCTATAAATGCAATATTCCTGGTTTATTTGGAGCTTACTACTCATCGGTATCTGGTTTGCTACTTACCTGTCCTTAGATACAAAAGAGAGGAAGCGAGAAATGCTTATTGTCAGTTTGCTGACTTCACTCTTGGGACTGAGCGAACCATTGTTTGTGCCCGAGTATTGGGCTCCGCCATCTCTTTTTAATCTCGCGCTTCGGACAGGATTTGATATTGAAAGCTTGATTTTTTCGTTTGGTATAGGAGGTATTGCAGTTGTGCTCTATGACCGTATCTTCCATACTATGTACGAACAGATTCCTTCACAGGCGCACCACGACCCGCGCCACCGCTATCATCTCTGGGCGATTCTTGCGGCTCCTATCATATTCATACTTCTTGAACTGACAACCAGATTTAACCCTATTTACATTGCTATTATTGCGATGATTCTTGGTGGTCTTGCCACCTGGTACTGCAGGCCTGATTTAAAGAAAAAAATGATCGTTAGTGCTATTCTTTTCTTAGGACTCTATTTTTTCTACTTCCTAATCCTGATTGCGATGTCTCCAGGATATGTAGAAAAGGTCTGGAATCTTAAAGGTATCTCGGGAATCCTGATTGTAGGCATTCCGCTTGAGGAGCTACTGTTTGCGTTAAGTTTTGGATTTTTGTGGTCGAGTATCTATGAACATATAAAATGGAAGAAGCTGGTTTAAATCCTAAACTATGAACTCTAAAACGAGCACTATCTCTATCTATACGTGTCCGATGCATCCTGAGGTACAACAGGATAAGCCTGGTTCATGTCCGAAATGCGGAATGCAACTTGTCGAGACGAAGAAGGAAAAAAATCACACCGAAACGGACCATGCAGGTTTGGCGGGACGTGAAATGACACATAGCGAATCAGACCGGTATTCTGGCCGGGTGTCATCCTCTATAAAGTCCTCGAACTTCTGAAAATGTCACTCTCCCAGCCAGCTTACGTTCAATTTCCGCTTCAAAATCCCGTGATTTGAGTCACTGACGCGGGTTTCACTTGGGAGCTATCCTATTATAGTACTTTATGATCGCAACGGAGAAATTATTTTTTGACCAATTAGACACGTGTATGGCTGCGAAGCCGGCATTTCTGCTGGTCGGACCAGCAGTAAAAGATCTCCATTATCTCCTTCCGAAGGACGGTCCTGTGCAGCTTGCGGGAGACTTCGCGGTTTTTCCCATTCCCATCGATGAAAAAGGAATTACAGAGATGGTACCCGTAAAGTTAGGGAGTAAAGTTCCTATCAACGGTGATCCCCTTACGACGGGTATTGTGGAAGAAATTATGAGTGGAAAAATTCCAAGTATTGAGCACAAAGAGACACGAGGAGGAAACGTGTTAAACGTCAGCGAAGGGCTAAGCAGGTTGCGGCAGGGAGGATCCCGCGAAGTGCCTCCTATTGGAACAATCGAACTCTACGCAGATGTTGGCAAAGAAACTGCAGAGGATATCCGTCATGACGGCATTGAGGTGATTCCGGAGACTGATGAGGAAGTGCGGCCTATGGCGACCGGTGTCATCGTCACCATGCAGACTGAGAGCGGGAATACGGATAGAATCATCTTCTCCTCTAAGCCTATGGTGGTGCATACGTTTACGCTGGAGAGAATTCCACGTGACAGCCAGCATGCTCCTGCTCTTGCATTCAAATCCGGAAACGGCCCGGATTTTGTGCAGGAAGTCAATGCATTTATGGCTAGCATGTATGTATCGGAAATACCCGTCGCATATATGCCGAGCTCATCAGAGTTACGGGTTCTCAGCGACTGGCTTGCCAATCCCGAAGACCGGGAGCTTACCGAGAAAAGGGATACGGTTTACGATCTGTTCCAGTTTGCAGAGATCGTCTTTGCAAACAAGCAGGAGATACAGGGGCTTGTTGCAGGTTGGGGGATGACGCCATCTGAGGACGCGGTGGAACTCATACGGCAGGCGGAACATATCCGTCCGTCCGATGATGAAAGAGTGCGGCTGCAAAAGGAAAATATTGAGAATGCCGGAAAATATTTTGAGTATGAGGAGGCAGGGATTACTCCGTTTGATGCCCCGTCGTATCACAAGGTTGCGAGAGGCCCCAGGGTCGTTGTCATGACTGATGCGGGCAATCCGGTATTGGTGAAGGAGAGGGATGGCGCAGTCTATAAAGCGACTCCATATCCGACACACATTGTCAGTTTTGAAGGGGCGGGAGATGCATTCGCGAGCGGTTTTACGGGGGCGTATGAATCAGACAGGGCGGTTACTGAGTGCATTCAGTGGGGACTTGCAAATGCTGCAAGTGTCATAGAGCATGTCGGGACGACGACGGGGTTATTGGATCATACAGGTATAGAAGAGAGGATAGGAAGGTATCCAGACCACAAGGTAGACGTTCTGGACGAAAACCAGCCCTTGTGAGCACTCTTTTCCAAAACGCCGCACTTCCAGCTTTAGTCTGCTATAATTAGCCTCAGTGGATTACAAAACGAAAACCTCGCTGATTCTTCCTTTTAAATGTACACTTTTGGTGAGAAATGGTGGAAGGGCTCCTGAAAAAATAACCACCTACCTTCAAATCATATTTTAGAGAAACTGGTTCAGTATTGACATTTGAGGGTTTAGGTTGTATCCTCAGCCTAGATTATTTGTATCAAATGCTTTTAGTGTTATGACACAACCTGATCAAGAACAATCAATTGGGAGCGGAACAGAGCAACCTCAAGAACTTCCATTCAATGGGCTCTTATTAAGTGAAAACCAAGTGTGGACTGGAATGACAGTCGCACTTTGTCTTGATGGCAAGGACTCAGTTGAGTTGGATGCAGAAGGTGAGCCTATGGTAATGGAGGCATTAATAGGAGGCGTACCTGCGCGTAGGAAATTATATCCAATCAAGGGGGGTATTGTGAGTCATGCAGGTGGGAACGTTCTAACAGCTATAGGACTTGAGGGATTTAGGCCAGACGTTCGTTTCATGCCAGTTGAAGTTTTCAGTTCTGAGGATGCACCTGCAGAAAGAGAATTTGCTGTATTTTTAAGTGGAGAGGCGCTAAAGTATGATAATAGTAGAAATTCTGTGATCGTATCAACCGACAAAAGTAGGCGTGTCATTTCTACAAATGGTTATGAATATCCTTCATGGCAAAGACAGTATCCTTTGCCTGAAGGCGCATTAATGGTTCCAATTGATAGGTCCAGAATTCCAACTTCTCCAGCCCCTTCAGTGAGAGTTTCTGCTTAATCTTACTGCGTTTTCTCTAATTTCTTCAGCAAAATACTTCATGCTATAATCTCAAATATGTCATCTGTTTCTGTGGAATAGTTGGTCTTCCAAACGCTGGGAAGTCGACGCGGTTTCACCAAGAATGAAGAAAAGCTTGCTATTGCAACCTATCTGTGTTATAAGAATCAAATGGCAATAGAAGTTGTCAACTCTCCTGCTCCTCAAACACCTCTTGGAGGTGAGATTCCAGCATTCAGCGATGTTACTCCGTCAGATTTCATGCCTCAAGCTGCAGGCATTGTTGCTGCACTTAGGCCATCTACCCCTGAGGCTTTGTCGGTTGTAGCAAGTAGAGTTCTTACGGTGGAACCAGATGAGGATTGGAGAACGAAATATGCAAAATGGGGAACTGAGTCTGGACATGAGGTAGTCGGAGTCCCAACTGTTCCAGAAGCGCTGAAGCAACTGAACGAAGGTAGATTCGATTTAGTTATTACATCAAGACAAGATGGCTTATGGCCACATGTGCATACTGAAGCACAGGCTCAAGGAGCAAGAACGGTTGTTGTGTCAGGCGACACCTTTAGTTTGGGTCGGATAAGCCGATCAACGGAAGACGCTGCAAAAGAAAGAGGTATAGAGTTTATTCGGAAAGGTGGAGGAACAAGAATCGAACTCGGAAAGCTCTTTGCATCTCTTGGCAATGAAGATAGGGATGATAGTACTGCAAATTCTTCTAAAGCAGATGAGCATCAATCCTATACAGAGTATGTGAACGGTTTAATCAATCGATGGTACCCAATGCCAACAGAAGTTGACCCTGTTGCAGCTGACCAACCAAATGGAGAGAAACCAGAAAGAATCGACTACAGTTCACCGTTTCGCATTAGAGTAACAAGAGACTCAAGAGATCCTGAGGAGTACGGTCCAGCAGGAGACTTATCTGGGCAATTCGGAGTATGCTTAGGTTTATTTAATCAGGAAACGCTTGAGCCGGATGAAAAAGGATCACCACTTCTTCTTACAGATTCAGGGGATAAAATTTGGGGAGACAGGTCTTGGTGTGATCCAAACCCTGAAGCACATGCAGATATCCCTTTTGAAGATCAACAGGCTGCATTAGATCTGTACATCGCAGATATTAAAGCAAAAATGGGTATTGATACTCCTCCTCAAACCTCTGAAGATCAGTAACCTCAAGGCTTCTCTCTAAAGCGTGCTATAATCAGCCTCATTCTTCGTGAACTCAGGATACATTATGACTTGAAGTGTCGGGATTCACACACATTGAAGGTTCCGAACTTGTGGAAGAACTATCTCAACTTTATCACAAAAAATATTGCTGAGGTAAGCTAAAAAATAACACTTGACAACCTAAAAAAAGCGAGAGTACTCTTAGTGTAATACCATCTTTTTATTAACTGTCCATATGGCTCCTCACTATTTTAGAAAGTCCTCAAGCGTGAAATTCCTTGTTTTTCAATTATTCTATGAAACAACGAGTGCACGTAATAAATGTTTTCGTTTATCCTAAAACAGCCAGAACAGACCTGGCTGTTTTTAAAAAAGAAGGGAGGTGAGAAAAAATATGTATAAAAAATTAATTGGAACAGGAGCAGCAGGTTTAGTCGGGCTAGCTCTTGCAGTTGGTATCGCTTTCGCAGCAGCTGGAGACCCGGTGCAACCACCGATAAGTCCTCCAGGACCAGCAGGAGCAGGTTGTAGTGGAATTGGTGTTGCATTTGATGGCACCGATATCCTCTACACATGCTCGGGCGAATCGGCGATTCGAAAGACTGATCTAACCGGTGCAGATAACGGTGTGGTTGCGACAGCAGATGCAGCTGGTGCTCCAGTCTCCGTTGATGCAATTGCCTGGGACACAAATGAGAATAAGCTGTGGGGGGGAGACATAGGTCCAGATGCGGCTGGCGTATCAGCTTGTCGTATATGGAGTATCGACATGAGCACTGGTGTGGCAACACTGCGATTTAGCTTTGTTGATCCACATGGAGGCTGTGACCTCTCCTTTTTTGACGGGTTAACAGTTGACACGGTGACAGATACGCTGTATCTGAGTCCTGATGTCCATAAGTACATCCATCACTACAAAAAAGATGGTACATTAGCTGGGAACGACCCAATTGACTTTGAGACATTAACATCTGCACCAGCAGATGTCTGTCCACTGACAGAACCATTCCCAAATCCAGACCCAGTGCAAGGTTGCAACAACAGTGGATTAACTATTGGTCTTGACGGTACCTTGTTTGCTGGAACGAACGGGGATAGCAAGATCGTTATGGTAGATCCAGTTGCCAAAGCATTCCTTGGTGTTTTCTCGACAGTCGATGGGCGTGATGAAGATCTCGAATGCGGACCAGTGGTTAAAGGACTTGAAACTATTCTTTCAAGAGAATTCTTTACCGGTGCAATTGCTGTCTTAGAAGCGCCGGAAGGCACGTGTGTGTCGCCAGTTGTTCCACCAGAAATTACATTGGATCCTAAAACAGCGAGCAATCCATCTGGTTCAGATCATACGGTGACTGCAACTGTGACGCAAGGTGGCAATCCACTATCAGGCGTACTGGTAAGCTTCTCAGTTGTTGCTGGACCAAACGCTGGACAGGTGAGTGATCCAGGTGAGTGTAGTGTTGATCCAAATTGCAATACTGATGCAGCGGGTCAAACATCCTGGACGTATACCAGCAATGGTACAGTTGGCACAGACGTAATTGAAGCATGCTTTACTGATGAGAATGGTGAGAAACACTGTGTTCGGGTAGAGAAAGAATGGGAATCATTGCCTGGTCGGATGACAGGTGGAGGAACGATCCCTGTTGGCATAACGACGTTGGAAGGCAAACATGGGTTTGAACTCCACTGTGATGTTGCGGATTTACCAAACAGACTCGAGGTCAACTGGGGTAAAGGTAACAAGTTCCATCTTGAGAGCCTGACTACAGCAGTTTGTTCAGATACAGCTCTTGATGAGCAGCAACCAGTTGCTGGGTTTGATACCTACAAAGGAACAGGAACTGGTCGGTTAAACGGTGTATCCGGTGCAACTGCGAAATGGGTCTTTACTGATGATGGAGAACCTGGAGTGAATGATACGGCAAGGATTGTCATCTCAGATGGCGTCAATACGTATACCTTCTCAGGTGATCTGAAGAATGGAAACCACCAAGCGCACCCTGATCTGTAGTTTTGTGATGCGTTTGTTTCGAAAAACCTTGGGAGTCTGTTTCCCAGGGTTTTCTCTGTTGTAACCAACCCACTGAAATTTAACTTTATATATCTTCTTTATTTTTTTCCTGCCTGCTTGATATAATCTCCCCATGAACCTATCGGTTGGAATAGTTGGCTTACCAAATGTTGTCCTTCGGCATCCTTCGACGATGCTCAGGGTAAAAGCTCAGGATAAAGTCGTCGACGATGTTTAATGCGGTTTTGAAGAAGCTTCAGGTACTTGACAAAAAAAGAGTGATGTTATAACATTGTGATAACATGCAACAGAAAGTAATTCAGATCGGAAATTCAATAGGAACTATTATTCCACAGTTTCTCAACCGAGATCTCGGGTTGCTTCCTGGAGATCCTCTTATTATAGAACGCAAAGGAGACCAGCTTATACTCTCTCGGGTGAAAAAAACAAAGAGAAAGATCGCTCGTGGTGTGGATGTCAAGTTTATGAAGATGGTTGATGATTTTATCAATGAACATGAAGACGTCCTCAAGGAACTCGCAAATCGTTAAATATCTCACTACACAGCAAATTCTCGCGATTCACGATCAGATGATTAGAAGATTTGGCGGCTCAATGGGAGTTCGCGATATAGGTCTTCTGGAATCTGCGGCTGATAGGCCACAGGCAACCTTTGATGGGGTGGATCTCTATAAATCTCTTTTTGATAAAGCGGCAGCGCTTCTCCATTCACTTTTGAAAAATCATCCCTTTGTTGACGGTAATAAGCGTACAGCATTGTCGTCTGCTGGTGTTTTTTTGAGGATGAACAATAGTCGTTTGTTGAACATGCACAAAAAAGAGCTCGAATTTGCGTTGAAAGTAGAAAACGAGAGTTTATCATTTGAGCAGATTGCCGAATGGCTTAAAACACACACAAAGAAGATATGAATCTATCTGTAGGTGTAGTACGGACACAACCCGACATCCCGAAGATCCTGAGCAAGGTCGAAGGAGTGTGCCTTTTAAAGTAAAAATCAAGCTTTCCAAACAAAAAAAATAATTGTGCAACGAGATAAGCGTAGAAGAATTTGTAGCCCGAAAGTTTCTCAATAACTTGCTTTATTTATTCAGGTTAATTACTTTTTTGTACGCCTCGATATATTGTTGTGTCATTTTCTCTAGACTAAAATATTTTTCTACATGATCGCGACAAGCTTTTCTCATAGCAAGATATTCTTCTTCTGACATTGCATAAATTCTTTCAACCGCCTCTTTTAGACCTTCAATACCTGTTTTTTTTACTATCCACTCACCTTGAATCTCTTTATCGGAAGGATTGACGATAAATCCTGTTACACCATCTTTGACTACTTCCGGAATAGATCCGACCCCATAGGCAACCACTGGCGTACCGCAGCTCATTGCTTCTATCAATACCAATCCAAAGTGCTCCTCAGTAGTTGGAAAGAGAAAAAGTTTGCTTGTCTGGAAAAATGGGATAAGTTCATACCTGCTTTTGTCAGTAATAAAATGTATTGAGGGGTTTGTTTCAACTTTTTTTAAGATATTTTCATTCATCCATTGTTTGTGCTCTGGCTTGGGTATGCCATAAAGCATGACTTCTTTTTTCAGTTGGGTTGCTACTTCAATTACCACATCCGGTCCTTTTGAAGGAATTGCTCTCCCAGCCCACATGATTGTTTTTCCTCCTGTTGCATGAAATCGAAAGATTGACGTATCTATGCCGTGATAAATTGTTGTAAGGTAATTGATATGGGGCAATATTTTTCTTTGGGAATTACTTATTGATATAAAATATACATTTTTGTTTTCTTGAAATAAAGAAAAATATTTTCTTGTATATTCCTCGTCGATGATGCGATGTAAGGTAATGACAATGGGCTTTGAGACAAATTGCGCAAATGGCAATATTAGATCTCCATCGCCAATATTCATATGATAAACATCAAATTCCTTCTCGAGAGAAATCGCCTTTGAGATAAGAGCCAATTCAAAGATAAAATGTTTATTATATTCATGAATATTTTTGTATGAATTTGAAGGCAAATAATCGATACTCTCAATAGGTATGGGAAGCTTTGATTCGCCGGACGCAAAAGCGGTAATCTTCAAGCTGTATTCTTTCGCATGTGCTGACAGTGACTGAATAAGGGAATAGGTAAAGATTTCCGTACCTTTCCGGCTGTTTTTGTCTACATTAATATAATTTGATCCAATAATTGCTAATCTCATAAAATTTAACCCAAGCTCACTAGCGTTTTTAGGAACTCTGCTGACCAACGAAAAATATTGTAATTCCTTACAACAGTGCGCATTTTTTTCATTCGTTTTGTTTGATCAAACTCACTCATCTGTAATGCAGTAAAGATTGCCTCAGCCGTTGTGTCAGCGTTGTATGGGTTGACAATTAATGCGTCTTTTAGCTCACGGGAAGCGCCGGCAAACTGACTAAGGACGAGAACGCCTTTCTCATCATCACGAGCCGCTACAAACTCTTTCGCGACCAAATTCATCCCGTCGTGGAGAGACGTAACAAGTAGAACATTGGCGAGTTTATAGAATCGTATCAATTCTTCATGTGCGTAAGTCTTTTTGAGCAATACAATTGGTTTCCAGTTGCGTGTTTGATATAAATTGTTTATGCGGTTAACTTCTTTTGCGACTTCTGCGTCAAATTCACGGTATTTTTTCACATTACTTTTTGTTGGTGCTGCTATCTGAATAAAAGTGAATTCTTCTCGGAGCGAGGGATTGTTCCGGAGTAAAATTTCAAGAGCCTTGAGCCTTTCAAGGATCCCTTTTATATAATCAAGCCTTTCAACCCCTAGAGCAATATATTTTGTATGGATATTAAGATCTTTCAATATTTTTTCTTGTTTTTCTCTCTCATCTTCAGTTGTTGCTTGATGGTTACCGTTAGAGAAGGCGATACTGACAGGAAACGGTTTGATGACTGTCGTATAGCCATCACGCGTAACGCTATACTGTTCGTAGTCTATCAATGATTCTAACTCGTGGCCGACTGTCCCAATAAAGTTATTACAATGCAACTGCGTATGAAAACCTAATAGGTCTGCTCCCAGCATGCAATCTAAAAATTCTTTTTTCCAGGGGAAAATGCTGAACGTTTCCGCACTCACCCATGGTTCGTGCCAGAACATTCCTATGATTGCATCAGGCCTGGCTTTTTTAATGATGTTAGGGACAAGGGCAGGATGAAAATCTTGTACTAAAATGATAGGTTTTTTAAGATTTTTAATCTCACTAAGGACTACTGCAGCAAATTTTTCATTTACTTCTTTATATTGTTCCCAATCTTCTTTTCTAAAAGTTGGTCGTACATGTGCAGAGTGGGTAAGCGGCCAAAGACATTCATTTGAAAAGCCTTCATAATAACCGTGTATTTCTTCTTCAGTAAGCCACACGCGCCTCAACGTGTATTTGGGATCATCGGGAGGGACTTGTATATGATCATTGTTATCAACAACTGCTTTGTCTTCGTCACCGCTTCCGTTTGCAATCCATATTCCTCCTGTTGCTTGCATGAAAAGATCGGTCGCCGTTACCACTCCGCTTGCCGGAAAATAATAAGTAATTTTATTACCATTTTTTTTGTGGATATAAGGCTCTCTATTCGAGACAACAACAATCTGCCTGTTCTTTATTAAATCTTTTACAAAGTGCTTAAGACGCTCTGCTGTCCATGGGGAATCAAGTTTTTCAAGGCTCGCTTTTGCTTCCTCGCTTGCCGCAATTCGTGCCTGGATAAGGCTTTGCTGCATATGGGTGACTTCTTTTAAAAGAGGGTTAAAAAGGGGATTTTGAGTAAGGGTTTGGTTCTGGTGGTTATTACTATTAAGCCTTGTGGATTGAAGAGATTCGACTAATTTTTGAATAGGTTTAGAAATAATCCACTTCAGGATCAGCAATATAGCAACAGACAAAAGAAGCGCCTGTATAATTATTCTCAAAGCGTTATTCGTCCAAATTTCAAGAAGCCTACCATCTATATACTGCGCATTTTGGACAATTAGCAATGCTCCGACAACACTTTTATTGTCGTGGAGCGGTTGAGCATAGACATATAATTTCTTTCCATTAAACGTCACAAAGTCTCCGTCTGCCTCATCCGAATCCATAACGTTTGTTGCAATTTGTTGAGGTTGGGATAGCTCTTTTGGTAGGCTTGAGGAGACGGCAACAATATTTCCCGCATTATCTACGATTGCTAAACCCGCGATGCGTTGTCTATTTGCATATCTTTCAACAAGTGTTTGTAGATATGAATCTGATTTATTGATAAAATTTGGTTCTACAGATTCCTTAAGGCCATCAGCAAGCAGCGATGACCGATATTGGATATCATTCTCAAGTCTCGTTGACTCCTGGTTAACTTGATTTAAGGTAAATGTAATTGCAATAAGGCTAACAACCGCAAAAACAACCGCAACAATCGTTAGTATTTGTTTCATGAGGTAACTAGCATTATACACCAGAAGTATTGTTTAGGATATTTGGTATAATCTTTCCTATCCTTTGACCGTTTAGACAAATGAATATATGAACATTAGCGTAGGAATTGTAGGACTCCCGAATGTCGGCCCCATACGGAACTTACCTTCTCCCGAGGTCTACGTCCTCGCGTCGAAGGGGCGTTTATACGGGGCTGCACTCCGCTTATTTGTTTTTCGAAATTCATCAAAAGGGGGAGTTTATGAATCTTAGTGTGGGTATAGTGGGATTACCGAACGTTGGAAAGTCGACGCTGTTTAATGCGCTTTTGAAAAAACAGCAGGCGTTGGCGGCAAATTATCCTTTTGCCACAATAGAACCCAACATTGGTGTAGTACCCGTACCTGATGCACGTCTCACTACACTTGCAGAAATTGTTGCTACAAAAGAACTTCATCTTAACCCTCTCCCTATGGGAGAGGGGCAAGGGGTGAGGGTCGGGTGGCCCCCGCTGAAACCCGCTACAGTCGAATTTGTCGATATCGCGGGGCTTGTCAAAGGCGCATCTGAGGGAGCGGGGCTTGGGAATAAATTTCTCTCACATATCCGCGAAGTAAAAGTCATCGCACATGTCGTCCGTGCATTTGAAGATCCCGATGTTGTGAGGGAGGGGAGTGTCAGTCCTGATGAAGACTATAAAACCATTCAAATGGAGCTGATCTATGCTGATATGCAGACGCTGCAAAAAACAATCGACAACCGCAAAATAGACGCCGTCAAAAAATCAGCAGCGATGAAGCTCCTGAAAGAGATGAACGGAGGGACGCGTGCATTTGACGTTTCTTTAACAGATGAAGAGCGTGTAGCTATCACAGATCTTTTTCTTCTCACAAGCAAACCTGAAATAATCGTTTTGAATGTCACTGAAGATCAATACACTGAAGAAAATATTCCAAAAGTCATAGAAGAATACAAGAAGCTTCTCTTTCCTGTCATTGCGAACGGAGTGAAGCAATCTGATATAGATAAGATTGCCGCGTCGTCCCGCCTTGGCGGGACTCCTCGCAATGACAACGTTGTGGTCATTTGTGCAAAAGTCGAAGCTGAGCTTGCCGAGCTGTCAAGCGAGGAGCAGAAACTCTACCTTGAAGACCTGGGGATCAGTGAATCAGGACTTGAGCGGCTTATCAGAAAAGCGTATGAGTTACTCGGATTGATTTCATTTCTGACAGCAGGCGAGAAGGAAGTTAGGGCATGGACATGCCGGAAGGGAGCAAATGCCGTTGAGGCATCAGGGGAGATCCATACAGATTTTATGAAACGGTTTATCAAAGCGGAAGTCATATCATATGATGACTACGTCTCGGTTGGCGGACGAAAAAAAGCACGCGAAGTAGGGAAGGCACGACTTGAAGGGCGCGATTATGTTGTCCAAGATGGAGATGTTATAGAATTTAAGATTGGGAGTTGAGGGTGACCCTCCTTCGTTCTGCAAATGCAGAACTTCGGAAGGGCAAGTGTGATTGAGTTTAAAATCGGTAGTTAATTGATGCTGTTGCGTTCTCCTGTCAATTCGAGAAAAATTGCCTTTTTCCTCAGATCTGATAAAATCGCCTGATGCCTGAAATTGAGCCTTCTGGAGCGACATCCGGTAAACATCCGATCCAGTTTTTTCACCAGAGGAGTGAGCGGTATAGGTTTATGGTTGATGAGGGTATCATTGATGACCTTGAAACATCAGGGCTTTGTTGGCTTGCGACAACTGACATGGCTCTTTCCGCTTTTTTGAGGAATCCGGAAGTGAGGCTTGATGTGATAAGAAACATCGCAGCAGCTATGAATATGGCCGGACGCCTTGATCAGTATGGCCGTTTGGATATGAGTGGAAACGGTGAATTTGCTGCTGCAATTAATAAGGCAAATAGGGATGCCTCATTACCGGTCAAGGCCTGGACTGACGAATATGATGATTTAGAGGAATCACTTCTTGCTTCTGTTGCAAATGGGGTAGCGCTTCTTAGTGTGGGTGACGAGTCATGGGAACATGTATATGTTGTTGATGATTCTTTTTTCTGTCCGGAGAAAAAAGAGAGATCAGTCAGGATATGGGACCCGCTTATGGGAGATGCCAATCAAGGCGCGACAATAGTGTCTTTACATCAGCTCAATGGATGGCTGGAAAATGCTGACCTGTCATTTATTCCGCCACTTGTTACATTTTCGAAAACGAGGTGGGAAACCCAACTTCCGTTGCTTCCTCAACACAGCATCGTTTTTCATCCGGAACATTTAGCATTGCAGGCAGCCTGAGTTCTACTTGCTTGTCGTAGCCTCTTAGTGTAAAATACAGGGAAGTTTATGCGAATCTACGAATTAGTTTTGGTTTTGAAGACATCACTCTCTGATGCACAGAGGAAAAAGCTTCTTGACCAGGTCAAGGATATGCTCAAAGGAGTGAAAATCGGCAAAGAAGATGAGTGGGGCCAGAAACCATTGGCATATAAAATCAGGCGGGAACTTGCAGGGTTTTACCATATACTGCATCTTGAGAGTGAAACAGGAATAGAAAAAGGATTTGAGAAGAAACTCGTTGCAAGTGAAGATGTCTTGAGGCATCTTCTTATCAGGAAGAAATAAATCAAAAGGTTCGGTTTTGAATAGATCAAGGTATGTCTAGGTCGTTAAACAAGGTAGAGTTGATAGGAAACCTGACAAGGGATCCTGAGCTTCGGTACACACCAAGCGGTACCGCCGTTTGTACATTTGGACTTGCGACGAACAGAAGCTGGAATACCGACAGTGGAGAGAAGAAAGAAGAGGTTGAGTTTCACAGGATCGTCGCCTGGAATAAGCTCGCAGAGTTATGCAGCCAGTTCCTGGTAAAGGGGCGAAAAGTCTACGTCCAGGGCAGAATCGCAACCAGAAACTGGACAGGACAGGACGGACAGGCGAGAACGACTGTCGAGATCGTCATTGATGATATGATCCTTCTTGATTCGGCACGTTCCGCAGGGCAGGCTACACAGCCTTCAAAGACCGAACCTGAAGAGCACGGTGATGAGGAAGCGCCTAAAAAACCGGCCAAGCCGAAACAGGAGGAGAAAGCTCCTCATGTGACGAAGCAAAAAGAGAAGGAACAGGAGGGACAAACGTCAGAAGACGTCAGTCCGGATGATATACCGTTCTAGATAGACAGTAAAACATATGAAGAAAAAACAAATGCGCCGCCCGATACGAAAAATAAGCGTTCCGAAGGAATGCTATTTCTGCAAAGAGAAAAAAGAACCGGTCTATTCCGACACGCAGTCGCTTCAGAAATTTATCACAGACAGGGGAAAAATCGTGGGGCGGCTTCGAAACGGACTGTGTGCGATGCACCAGAGACGTCTTACGTTTGCAATCAAACACGCCCGCCACGTAGCGCTCCTTCCTTTCGTCGTAAGAGACTGATTCAAATAAAACCACTTACTTTCTCCTTTTTTTGGATGTATACTTTATTCATAATTCATAATCCCAAATAACGCTATGAGCTTGCTGCCCGTACCTATTCCATCCGGATTCCGTGTACTTGTCAAAAAAGGTGAAAGGGTTACCCAAGGACAAGTCCTAGCAGATAGAGATGAGTCGTATCTTGAGCGAAAAATTCCCCTTGCGAAACTGCTGAATGTTTCCCCGAAGAAGGCAGCAAAATTACTCAAAAAAAACCCCGGGGACAGTATTAAAGAAGGTGAGATTATCGCCCGGAAACCCCTGTTTGTGAGTGTTCTTGAGGTCGTGAGTTCGGCAAGCGGCACCATGCTCCGTTTTGAGAGGGAGGCCGGGGAGGTTGTTTTTGAGATTTCGGGAAAAGACGTGCAGGGAGCAATAGATGTGGTTTCACCAGTTTCTGCAACCGTCAGTGAATGCAGCGAGCATGAAGTCGTCCTTGAGACAAAAAATACCGGCGCAGTTGGAGTAAAAGGAACAGGGGGTAAGGCAGAGGGAGTGCTTTTTGTCCTTTCAGGTGACAAAGAGGCAGAGATTGATGGTGGCAAGATAACTGTTGATATGATCGGGAATATTATCCTAGCCGGTATATTGACCGGGGAAGCACTTGCAAAGTCATCGGGGATGGGGGTTGCGGGGATTATTCTCTCGCACATTGACGATGAGCAGCTGGCGCTTCTTGAGGAAAAACGCATGCTTATTCCCATTCTCGTTGTCGATTCCCAAACATTTGAAGCACTTGCAAAGCAGGGTGGAAAGAAGGTATATTTAGATCCTATTGCAAAAACCGTTCTGGTTTCACCTTAGGTAAACTCCTTTATGCGTTTCCCAAAACTCTTGCTTTTGACAGTCATTGCCTTTTCTTTAGGATATACGGTTGGTGTCAATAAAATCACTGTTGACTGGAGGAATTACAAACCGAATGTCACTGTCGTCAATAAAGAACCGCCGAATCCGAACCAGCAGCTTGACCTCGCGCAGCTGTGGATTGTCCTGGATAAACTGCAGACGCAGTATTACGACAAAACGAAGATTGACTCACAGAAAATGATAAACGGTGCAATTACGGGACTCGTCGGAAGCCTTGATGACCCGTATACTGTCTACCTCCCGCCTGTCCAAAATACCAGCTTCAAACAAACACTCGCCGGACAATTTGAAGGTATAGGGGCAGAGCTTGGGATGAAGGATAAGCAAATCATCGTTGTCGCGCCCCTTGAAGGAAGTCCGGCCCAGAAGGCAGGCATCAGGGCGGCTGATGCGATCGTCAAGGTCGATAATGTTTCAACATATGGGTGGACGTTAAACCAGGCGATTGACAAAATACGGGGTCCCAAAGGGACAAAAGTGCTGTTGTCTGTCGTCCACAAGGACGATTCCAAACTCACCGATATCGCAATCCCGAGGGATACGATCAATGTGAAGAGTGTTTTTCTCTGGACGAAAAAAATTAACGCAATCGATGAGGTCGACCAGAAGAATTTTACCAAAGACCAGCTTGACAATGAGGTTGCATATCTCAGGCTTTCACAATTTGGCGACAATACAAACCAGGAGTGGTTATCGCTCGTGAATAAACTTGCGCTTGAGTCAGAGAAGAACCCGAACATGAAAGGCCTCATACTTGACCTTCGCAACAATCCCGGAGGATATCTGTCAGACGCGACATTTATTGCTTCCGAATTTTTACCTAGTGGGAAAACGGTTGTTTCACAGGATGATAACGTGGGAAATAAAATAGACATGAAAGTGGAGAAGCAGGGGCTCCTTCTAAAAATCCCGCTTGTTGTCCTTATCAATAAAGGCTCTGCATCGGCAAGCGAAATTCTCTCAGGGGCGCTTCGGGATTATAAAAGGGCGCTTATTGTCGGGGAAACCTCTTTCGGGAAAGGGACGATCCAAACTGCCGAGGATCTCGGTGGTGGTGCAGGATTGCATATCACGGTTGCCAAATGGCTTACCCCAAATGGTGACTGGGTACACCTGAAAGGTATTGATCCTGATGTGAAAACAGAGGTTGATACGAAAAACGCAGCGCGAGATGCGCAGCTTGAAAAAGCCATCCAGACACTCTTGGCAAACCAGACCGCGACCGTGCAGAACTAGCGTACTGTCTAACCATTTTCAGGTTTTTTTCAGGCTGTCATGGTACGATTTTTCTGAAGTAAGCGGTATTGTATACTATGTTCTCGTCTTTTATGAGAAAGCTTCTTGTTTTTGTCGCACTGCTTTTGATCCTAGCCGGCATAGGGAGTGCAATTGACCAATACGGCCCATACGTCACCGACTATCTGCAAACGCGTGGCATCTCGACACCAACACTCGGACTTGAGAAGGTGAGGGTAGTATCCGAAGAGTCGGTTGTGATTGATGTTGTGAAGAAAGTCGGTCCGTCGGTTGTGACCGTCGCAGCAACGTCACAAGTCCCTGAGATCGACCAGAATGACCCATTCTCGTTTTTCGGTTTCCCCACGCAGCGTAGGCAGACAAAGCCTGAAACCCAAAACATCGGTTCGGGATTTGTTATCAGTAAAGACGGGACTATCGTGACAAATAAACATGTTGTTTCGGACTTGGAAGCAAAATATACGGTGATCACCGCAACTGACAAGAAGTATGCTGTTGAGAAAATTTATCGTGATCCCCTCAATGATGTCGCGATCCTCAAGGTGAACCCCGACGAGAATCGGGGCGTGACCCTTGTCCCTGTGACGCTTGGTGATTCTTCAAAACTACAGGTGGGACAAATGGCAATAGCCATAGGCACACCGCTTGGTGAATTCAACAATTCGGTGACAAAAGGGATTGTGTCAGGTCTCGGGCGGGGGATCGTCGCCGGAAGCCCATTTGAGGGGTTTGTCGAGAAGCTTGACAATGTCATCCAGACAGATGCCGCAATCAGCCCAGGTAACAGTGGCGGGCCCCTCCTCAACTCATCCGGCCAGGTAATTGGTATAAATACTGCAGTCTCCCAAAATGGTGAGAATTTAGGCTTTGCACTCCCTATCAATCTGGTGAAAGAGAGGATGAAAGCATTTAACCAATCAGGACAGTTTGAAAGGCCGTATCTTGGTGTTTCCTACAAAATGATCACACGCCAGCTTGCTTTGCAAAATGATGTGCCGGAAGGGGCCTACGTGCAGTCGGTGATAAAGGATTCTCCAGCAGATAAAGCGGGTGTCCGGGATGGTGATATCATCACCTCAGTAGACGGTGTAAAAATTGAAGAACGGAATAATGAATTAGGGAAGGTGCTTGAAAAGAAAAAAGTTGGACAGAGTATCAAAGTAGGCATTTGGACGGAAGATGAGAGCGGGAAAGGAAGTACGGATGAAATACAAGTGACTCTTGGAAACGCGACAGAGCAATAACATCTTTTTCCCCCTTGCATTAGGACGGTTTGGTTTTTATAATAAGCGAATGCCAGCAAGAAAAACGACTAAAAAAACCTCCCCGAAACAAAGAAGCTCAGGACGCCAAGCAGAGAGAATGTCCTCTATGCTTCTTGAAGAAAGCATAACTCCAGCAAACGTTACAATGAACCAAACATCCACGAAGCGGAAAAGGGTGTATATCGCGGTAGCAGTTGCAGCGCTCGTGCTTCTTGCCGCATTTGCATTGCGGGGCTACTTAATCGCCGCCATGGTGAATGGACAGCCGATTAGTAGGCTTGAGGTCATCGGGCAGCTTGAGAAACAGGGAGGAAAGCAGGTTTTGCAGTCACTCGTTACAAGAGACCTCATCTTACAAGAAGCAAAAAAGCGCGGCATGACACTGACACAAAAAGATATTGACGATGATCTCAAAAAAATTGAGGAGAGTTATAAGCAACAGGGACAGACGCTTGACCAGGTGCTCAAACTCTACGGGGTGACAAAACAGGAAGTGATTGACCAAAGGAGGCCATTTATTCTTCTTGATAAAATGGTCGGCACCGATGTAACAGTCACCGACAAAGAGGTTACCGATTTCATCGAGAAGAACAATGAAGCGTACGGCGGGACGCTCAAAGCAGATCAGGTGAAGCAGGATTTGATTGCCGAGAAAATTAAACAGAAGGAACAGGACCTTATAGAAAAATTGCAAAAAGACGCAAAAATTGATTACTTCGTCAGCTACTAAATTCCCCCCCAGACACCTCTTGACAACAGGCGCGTTATACGGTGTATCATAGTACTGGTAGGGAGCATTTTCATTTTATGAAAAAGATAAAGAGAAAAAAATCAGTAAGAGCGGCCCGGGTTCGCACTGACGACAAATCATTTTTGATAATAGTGGGTGGAGGATTCTTGCTGGTCGTTTTTATACTCTTTCTTTTCGGTAATAAGCCATTCATGTCTTTTTCCCAACAAGCAGCGGGAAAGATTATGGGGAAAAACGTCGTCGTCATAAAAGACTATTCATTTGAGCCGGAAACGATGACAATAACCCGTGGTGATTCCATTACCTGGACAAACCAGGACAATGTTGCTCACACGGTTGCTGCAACGAATAATAGTTTTTCAACAGGGTCCATCTACCAGGGGGGGCAGGGGTCATTTACTTTTAGCGAACCGGGAGAATACACATATTATTCAACAACATACCCAAACGTCAGGGGGAAAGTCATCGTAGAATAGGGAACCTCGCGTAGCTACATGGTTTTGGTTACCAGTTCATCAGCCTTAAGAACTCGAACGGAGTTTTGCCCGTTTTTTAAATAGCTTTTCAGGATTTTATATGTATCAACGTCAAATCCTGATACAATAGCACTCTCATTTTTGTTTCCTTCCTCGTCAAACGTAACCTGTCCGACAAAACACCAATTATTGACGAGCAGGAACCCTTTTTTATCGAAAGAAGTTTCTTCAATCGCTATCGGGCCGGGAAACGGCCACGAGGCCAGTTTTGTAGTTGAAAATGCAGTGATAAGCCGCATGTTGTATCGAAGCGGTGATTCTTTCCCTATACATGCCCCTTGGCAATACCCCAGACGGTGATAGAAGCATCCGGCAGATGTTTTCTCAAGCGAGAGGAGTTTGGGGCAGAGGCCATGCTCCTTGGCTGCAGCGTAGAGGAATTCTTTCGCCTCCCTGTCTGACTTCACGATCCCGACAACTGCGGAAAGGTCTTCTTGGAGGTCAGCCCCGTTTACAAACGGCTCTTTCACAATCCGGTCATAACCCCTCTCATCGGTTTGCTTTTTTAAAGCGATAAGTTTTCTGCTATGGCGAAGCCGTTTATTGTACATAGGCATCATTGTTTTGATAAGCGACGATTCGAGAAAGAGTGCTGAAAGTTCTCCGGCAGTTTCTCTATATTCAATACGTTTTATTTGCTGTGAAATTTTCATTTCGCTGGGGGAGGTAATGTCTGATGCAAAGTGTGAAAGGATTCGTTCTTTGATGTTTTTACTTTTTCCGATATACAAGGGAAGCTCTGTATCCCCGTAAAAAAGATAGACACCCGGGCCTTCGGGAAGCGCATCCAGCACGCTTCTGTCAAGGTGGAGAGGAATTGCCGTTTTTTTCATGATCGATGTGAGTACGTTCTCAAATTTCTTTTCGTTTGTTGCTTGTTTTACAAAATAGTAGATGGCAGTTGCGTCATCAAGCGCCCGATGCCGCCTTTTGACGGGAAGGTTGAAGTGGGCAATCAACGATTCCAAGTTATGGTGGGGAAGTTTCGGATACAGGCTTCGCGAAAGCCTCAGGGTGCAGATTTGTTTGGCAGTAAACCGTTCATTGTGCCTGAGGAACTCATGTTTAAGAAAGCCATAATCAAACCGCGCATTATGTGCGACAAAAATTGCACCGCTTAATACGTCAAGAATTTTTTGTTTTACTTCGGAGAAGTCAGGCGCATCAAGAAGGTCATTGGTGTTTATACCGGTAATGCGTGTTATTTCGGATGGAAGGTATGTATGCGGGTTGACAAGTGACGTGAATGACGCAACAATCTTCCCGTCTTCAACCCGCAGGATTCCGACCTCAATAATCCTATCAAATCGTGGGTTGATACCTGTGGTCTCAAGGTCAACGTAAGCAAGAGGATTAGGCAGCATAAGGACACAATACTAGCAAAGTATTCTTGGATTTTCAATTACGCTTACATATTTCGGAATACTAGATACCATATACTAAATACTTTATACTAAAAATGTGGGTGGAATTTATTTTGATATCACAATCATCATTTGTCTTGCTGCAGTTCTCACGCTTTTTTTCCGGATACTCAAGCAACCTCCGGTTTTGGCATATATTCTGACAGGCATCCTTCTCGGGCCGGCCGGAGGGCTGACGGCCGGGCTTTTCCATATTGAGCATCGTGAGCAACTTGCAATCCTCGGGCAGCTGGGAATTACACTCCTTCTTTTCATGCTCGGGCTTGAGCTCAAACTCAAAGAATTGCGTTCGATCGGGAAGACAGCGGCTATCGCCGGGACGCTGCAAATTGCGATAACCGTGCTTCTGGGCATGGGTCTCGGGATGCTTCTTGGATTTTCTCAGACAGGGTCACTTTACTTCGGTATTGCGACAGCATTCTCAAGTACGATTATCATTGTCAAACTCCTTTCAGACAAGAAAGATCTCAAGAGTCTCCACGGAAAACTTGCGATCGGGATTCTCCTTGTGCAGGATTTTTTCGCAGTCATGACGATTATGTTTCTCTCCGGGTTAAGCGGTTCAACAAACGTCGTTTTCGAACTAGGCCTACTCTTCCTGAAGGTTATCGTCATTTTTGGGTGGATTATCCTTTTGAGTAAGTACGTTTTTCCGATAGTTGTCCACCGCATCGCACGGTCTTCAGAGGCGCTGTTTCTTTTTTCACTCGCCTGGGTGTTTGCGCTGACTGCGTTTATGGCATCGCCGTTTATCGGTTTTTCTATTGAAATTGGCGGTTTTCTTGCTGGGCTTTCGCTCGCAAATGCAGCAGAAAATTTTCAGATTATTGCCCGGATGAAGGCACTTCGTGATTTTTTCATCACGATATTTTTCGTCATTTTAGGGCTTGAAATGAGTTTTCAGAGCATCGAGCGGGTTATCGTACCGGCAATACTCTTCTCGATTTTCGTTCTTGTCATCAAACCGTTTATTGTTATGGGGGTAACCGGCCTTCTTGGTTTTCGGAAGAGAACGTCATTTATTACCGGAGTGAGTTTAGGCCAGCTGTCGGAGTTTAGTTTGATCATCCTTTTCCTTGGAGGCCAGCTGCAGGTGATTTCCCAGGATATTGTCACCCTTGGCATCCTTGTTGCGCTGACCAGCTTCGTTTTGTCAACCTATGCGGTAGTGCATACGAACAGGCTTTATGGATTTGTCAGTACATATGTCCCTCTTTTTGAACGAAAACACGCGCATGGTACAATCCTTGAAACCGATGAATTTGCCTCGCTGAAAAATCACGTCGTCATCATCGGGGCATCACAAATGGGCCGAAGTATTATTCACGCGATGCAAAGATCCGGTGAACAAATCGTTGTCGTTGATTTTGACCCTGATATTGCGAAAAAAGCGAAAGATCTGGCTATTCCTGTTGTTTTTGGAGATATTGCCGATCCGGAAATACAGGAAAAAGCCGGAGTGGACCAAGCAAAACTTATCATATCGACAGTTTCCGATCTTGAGGACAACCTTCTTTTGATAGGGTCGGTGAAGCACAAAAATAGTGATGCGCAGATTGTCTCAGTGGCACTGGAAAACGAAGATGCGAAGCTCTTATACAAAGCTGGAGCAGATTATGTGGTGTTGCCGGAGCTTGCCGGGGGACGTCACCTTGCGAAAATACTTCTTGAAAATAAACATTTGGAAATTATTGAAGATTACAAGCAGAAAGACCTCGCTGCCCTCTAGCGTATAAATCCGAAGCACGAAATCCTAAATCCGAAACAAGTACAAAATCTAAATAGACTTAGCAAAATGTTTTGCATTCATGATTTGCGGAATTTGGATTTATTTAGGATTTAGAAATTAGATATTAGTAATTATTCAGGTTGTTGTTCTTGTGGAATATTCCCATCCATGATTGCCTCAAGATTTCCCCATGATTTTCCGATACGGTGATCAGTCATTCGGTCTTGGGGGAAGTTGTAGGTTTTAATTTTCTCAGAACGCATACCTCGTCCTACCTGTGTGGATCGCAATGATGCAATTTCGTTTTGCTGTTTCTCAACTTCCATTTCCCAGAGTTTTGACCTCAGAAGCGTCATCGCGATTTCACGGTTTTGGAGTTGTGACCGCTCAGACCTCGCCGTGACAACAGTATTTGTCGGTAAATGGACAAGCCTTACAGCAGATGAGACCTTATTGACGTTTTGGCCGCCGTGTCCGCCGGCCCTGAATGCTTCAAAGGTGATGTCATCAGGGTTAATATGCAGGTCAATATCCTCAAGTTCGGGGAGAATTGAAATTGTCGCGGTTGAAGTGTGGATTCTGCCTTTTTTTTCGGTTGTCGGGACGCGTTGCACCCTATGGACTCCCGCCTCGTATTTAAATGTGCCGAATACGCCCCCGCCTGAGATTTTTATGACATTTTCATCAACCACCTCGACTTTAAATCCTTTACGCTCTGCATATCTCGTATACATGCGGAGCAGTTCCTGTCCCCAAAGTTTTGCCTCATCTCCTCCTGCTGCACCTTTAAATTCGAGGATGACATTTCGTTCGTCCAGGTCATCTTCAAATGACCCCTCTTCTTCATGCATCGTCGCCTCAATAGTATTTTTTTCCTCTACTAATTTTTTTATTTCCTCCTCAGCCATTTGGTCAAGGGAAGGGTCTGTGAGAAGAAGTTTGGTTTCTTCAATTTTTTTGTCGAGTTCCTGGATTTGGATGAGACGGTAGTCTGACATATAATTTACGCGGATTTATAGCTGATTTGCACTGATCCGTGAATATCCGCTCTTAATCTGTGGAAATCCTATTTTAATGAAAGGAGCATTTCCCGAAGTGACTTGGGGGCATCGTCTTTGCGCTTTTTTTCTTCCATTTTTTTTACTTTTTTGTCGACGTATTTTTTGGCGATTTCCTGTTTTGCTTGGAATTTCTGGATTCTTGATGCGGTATCGACAAATTTGTGTTCACCTGTATAGAACGGGTGGCAATTACTACAAAGTTCAACGTGGATAATTTCTTTCGTTGAGCCTGTCGTAAACCGGTTCCCACAGACACAGATAACCTGTGCTTCAGGGAAGAAGGTGGGATGGATATTTGCTTTCATGACCATATTATACAGGATGCGGACATGTTTACGCAAGTATCCTGAGGCTCAGTCAGCCTCAAAATAGAGCCTCGCGCTTACACAGGAGGAGAGGCATAGTCATGTGGCCTTTTTTGGTGATTGAAGAGGAGATGGATAGGATGCCAGTTAATTCGTTTCTCTGCGATAAAGATTCCCGTAAAAACGAGGAGTGAGCCGATGGTAAAAATAGGAGTTATTTTCTCACCAAGGAGCGGAACTGCAATCGCGATTGCGACAATAGGATCCATGTACGTAAACACACTGCTTTCTGATGCAACGACGTACTTCAGAGCGATTGCGAAGAGATAGTAGGCAAGTGCCGAACAGAGGAGCGCACCAAAAACAATTCCTATAAATCCTTGCATTCCGACACCCGTTAAAAATCCTCCACGCTGCACCTCCCGGTACATCATGGGAATGAATGTGACTGATCCTAACGCAAATGTCCAAAACGTAATGGTAAGGGAGGAATAGTTCCTTGTCATTCTTCTCAGAAGAAGCGTGTGTCCGACACCTCCGAGTACGGCAACGATCAAAAAAAGATTTCCTATAAATGATGCATCAAGACCCTTCTCGATGAGCGGTTGGGCGACTATCGCGACGACGCCTATGAGGCTTACGAGTGTCCCGATGAGAACAATTTTTTTCAGCTTTTCTTTGAGAAAAAGAAGCGACCCAAGAATAATAAATACCGGACCGGCAGATCCTATGATCGGAGCATTGACGCTCGCGGTAATCTGGAGTGCGACGAAGAAAAATGAGATATTTATCGTAATCCCAAAAAAAGACATCAAAGCAAGTTTTCCCCAGTCTTGCCGCTTCACATGAAGTTGATGAAGCGTAAATGGCAGGATGATGAGTGCAGCAAGAAAGAAACGAAGAAACGCGAGAGTGAACGGCTGGATGTCCTGGAGGGACCATTTGAAGATAGGTGAAGCGGCTCCCCAGATAATGTTGGCTACGATGAGGGCAACAACTGCTAGGCGGTGTTTGGAAAGACGGAGGGTTTTATCGTTAAGTTCTTCCACGTACTACCAATGTAACAAGTGGGGGTTATCTATGCAAGAATCGTTGCTTATTTTCCTTAAGTATAGTAACAAATGCATCAATATTCATTTGTTTTTGTTCCCTTGTTTTCATATCACGGACAGTGACGATATTTTTTTCTTTTTCTTCAGGCCCTATAATGATGACATAAGGAATTTCTTTTTGGTCGGCATACTTGAGCTGTTTTTCCATCTTTGCGGTTTCGTCAAGCCATAGTGCAACACTGATAGTACCTTCGTCCCTCGAATTTTCTTGGGATGAACGAAGATGAGAAGAAATTTTCATTGACTCTTCAGCAAGTTCCGGATTGAAAATTGTCACAAGTACCTGCGTTTGTCCCGGTAGGTCTTTTGGGAAGAGGTTTTGTTCATCCATCGCATCGAGAATCCGGTCGAATCCAAATGCACAGCCGACTGCAGGAATATCGTTGCTGCCAAACATCCCGATAAGTTTGTCGTATCTTCCTCCGCTGCATACTGCACCTGCTTCATAGCTTTCAATCTCTGTTTCAAAAATGATGCCTGTATAGTAATCGAGCCCTCTTGCAAGAGTCCCTGAAAATTCGACATATTTTTCGTCAGTACCGAGTTTCTTGAGTGCCGCAAAGACGTCGATGAGCCTTTGAGTCGGTTTCATTTGCTCTGCCGTCTCGAGGATTACGCGTGCGGTATTTTCCGAAAAGCCGCTTTTCTGAAGCTCTGTCAGTACGCCTTCGCGTCCGATTTTTTTCAGCTTATCAAGAACCCTCACCGCTTTGATATTGGTGTCCGGGGCGAGCTCACCCAGGTCGTCTGAAAACTTGAGGTTCTCACGGTCATTGATGAGAATCTTGAAGTTTGTAAACCCCAAATCCTGAAAAGACTCGACAACAGTTGCAAGTACCTCAGCATCTGCCAGGGCAGAATTTGCGCCGACGGTATCGATATCGCACTGGGTAAATTCCCGAAACCTTCCTTTTTGTGTATTCTCGGCCCGCCAGACAGGCTGGATCTGGTAACGCTTGAAAGGGAATGTTATTTCATTTAGATACTGCGCTACAACTCGGGAGAGGGGGACAGTCTGGTCATAACGCATGGCGACACGGCGTCCGCCGTTATCCTCAAACCTATACATCATTTTGTCGCCCCCCTCACCGTATTTGCCCATGAGGATTTCTTCGTATTCAAGCGCCGGTGTTTCAAGCGGCTCAAAGCCGTATTTTTCAAAAACAGCACGAAGCTTACCAATCACGTATTGCCGCTTCCTGGCGTCTTTGGGTAAAAAATCCCTGAATCCTTTTAGCGTTTGTATGTTCATGTAACTATTATACCTCAATAAGAAGAATTAGTTAAACGAACGACTGCATTATTTTTTATTGCAAACAGATCCTCGATTCGAACCCCGAATTTTCCTGGTAGATAAATTCCCGGTTCGATGGAGAAGATCATGCCTTCTTCAAGTATATCTTTGCTTCCCGGACCGAGGTAGGGCGGTTCGTGCACTTCAAGGCCGATGCCGTGGCCCAGGGAGTGCGGGATAGCCGGATACCCTTTGGATACAACGTATTTGCGAGAAGCATTGTCAACACCAGAAGCATTTATCGGTTTCTTTAATGGATGTTTTGAGGAATGTGTATCATATATTAACTTATGATACAGGTGATCAATAGCTGCTTGTTGTGCTCTTAATACCGTTTCATACACCTTTTTTTGCTCGTCTGTTGGTTTTCCGTGGAAAAAAGTCCTTGTCATGTCGGAACAATAGCCCTCCCACTTTGCGCCGAAATCGATGAGAATGATGTCATTTGCCTTGAGTTTCTTGTCGCTTGAGACGTGATGGGGGATGGCAGAATTTTCTGCAAAGGCAACGATCGGGCGGAATGAAATTTCCCCATGGCTTTTCCGTATTACATTTTCGAGCAACGAAGCGATATCTTTCTCCGTTATGCCGGTTTTGATTTGTGGCCTGACTATTGCCAAAGCTCGGTCTGCGATAGCGCAGGCTTTTTTGATGCTTCGTATTTCATCTGCTGTTTTTTGCATCCTGAGATGCCTGATTTGCGTTGGTACGATCGCTATGAGTTTCTTAAGTGATCGGAATTCGGCGAGCGTGAGATTATTTTCTTCGACACCGAGTTTCTGAATATTTTCATTCTTAAAAAGTGTCTGCAAGATTTTGGAGAATGGATTTTTCTGAGAATATATCAGGGGGGTCACCCCGGGTAGTGATTGCACTGATCCTTCGTAGAGTTTGCTGGTGAGAAGATAGAGGGCGTTTTTTGTTTGGAGTGCGTATCCTTCCCGTTCTTCGTGGGAGAATCCATGAAAACCTGTGTAGTACTTGATTGAAAGAGGGGAGGATAGAAGAATCGCGTCTACCCGTTGTTCTTTGAGGAAAGAGGTAAGAAGTATCCGTCGGTCATCCATTATTGTTCAGTTGCCGTTGGTTTAGCGGAGGGTCTCGTTGTCGGAGGGGAAGATTCGATTTCCGTTTTCTTTGTAAAATCCGAAAGCAACAAGACTCGTGTTGCGACAATTCTTGTCGGGTCTTTTTTGTCCGGGAAGCCACTCAGGACAACGCTGTCGCCGACAAAGAGTTTTGAGAACCCCGACCTGACGACACCGTTTTCTTTTGTATAGCTCTGGGTTTTTGTGACATTCTCCACGTCAATATCGATTGTCTTACCCGAAGCGTCTTTGAGCGAGAACGAGAAGCCTGTTTTGTCGATATCGGTTATTGTCCCTGAGAGAAATTTAGGAAGCGTTATCTGTTTTACGAACCGTGCAAGAAGCCGCTCCGATTGCTTGTTGTACCTTCCGAGAATTGCCAGAGACATATCTTTTTTGATATCCGAAATGCCAAATGTTGCTTTGCTATCCGAACCGGTAAATTTCGTCAACTCGTCAACATCGACAAACCGCGTATTGCCCTTGCTGTCACTCAGGGTGATCTCGGTGTCTTTCACCTCAGTAACGATTCCTACTATCCCTCGTTTCTCAACTAATTTTAACTCTGCGACCCTGGATGCGATTTTTTCTTTCAGATTTGTGATCTCCTTCGTCAGCGAGTCGCCGGGAAGTGACTTTTTTGGAGAGGGAGAAGGGGTTGCTGTTTCTGCTGCGAGTGTGAGTGCGGTTGATGCACCTAGAAGAAGGATAACGAGAATGATAGCAAATATATCTTTCATATCTTAGAAATTCTCCGATGAAACAGTTACCGTTCTATCCTCTTTTTTCTCTGTACCGTCTGAAAATTTTGCCAGGATATGGATGAGGTTCTCACCGTCATCAAGTGACAGTGTCACGGTAAATGATCCTGTTGCCGTTGGGGATGCGACTTGTTCATCACTTGCCGAGCTGATGATGACAATAGCGTCGCTTTCCGTTTTCCCTGAAACGGTGACCGTATTGTCCGTCGTCACGTCCTCATCTTTCGGTTTTTCAACGACCAAAATGCCTTTTGTCTCATCGGGGGTCGGTGACGGGAGAACGACTGTCGGGAGAGGTTTTTTGCCGGGGGTTTGGACGGTTTTTGACGATTGATAAAGATAGAAAACACCGCCTGCGACCCCAAGCCCGATAAGAAGGGCAATAAATGACAGTATGACTCGTTCGGCTTTCATATGCGGAATGTATCACTATCCGGGACAATCCGTTCGTCTCTTGAGATGTGCGAAGAATGTTGCTATTTCTTCACCGATTTGTAACGATAGGTTTTGCTTCGTGGCATAAAGAGAGCAGTCAGAAAGGCAGCTAAGAATTGTCCCATGATACGAAAATTCGTTACTCTTGTCAAGAAAAGTGTATTCTGTTAGGATGAGGTACATGGAAATTGCAAGCCTTCCGAAATCGTCAGTCCGGATAAAAGGAAAAAGGGCGGTTGTCGTCATAAATCCTGCCGGAAAAACTGACGGGAATGCATCTATTTTCATAGAAGGAACAACGGGATCAAAATATTCCGTACGCGATGGGGTCATCATCGCATCTCCCGGAGAGTATGAAGTCGCCGGGATGAAAATAAAAGGTTCTCAGATTGATGAGACACTTACATTCAGCCTTTCTGTCGATTCCGTTGATGTGCTCCTTGGAAAATTGTCATCTTTTGAGAAATCCCACAGCAAACTTTCAGAACATGATGTCGTACTGGTCGATGTCGACACGCTTATTGACCCGTCGTTTCTCTCGTCACTCAGCTCGCATGTGATCCTTCTCACCGGTGAAAAAGCCAAAGAAGTCGTCAATACATTCATGAAAGACAATGTTATAACGTCACAAAAATTTTCGTCGACGAAAGAAAAACTTCCCCAGGAGGTAGAAACAATATTGCTGAGCGTCTAGCATCTAGCATCTAGCGTTTAGCGTTCAGTTGATCTGGTTATCTTTTGTTCATAATAAACTCCAACTAGACGCTAGCCGCTAACAAACTAGACGTTAAATGTATGGCTACAAAAATTAAAACGTTGCCACATAACGACGAGGCAGAGCAAAGCGTTCTTGGTGCAATTCTCATTGATAAAGACGCGATTCATGCTGTGGCCGAAGTACTGCGTGCAGAGAATTTCTACAACGACATCAACGGGATCATTTTTGACTGCATGCTCACGCTGTATGAAGAAAGGAAGCCAATTGACCTGCTCACCCTGACGACACAGCTGAAGAAGAAAAAAGTTTTTGACAAATTGGAGAGAGGGTATCTCGCGGGACTTGTTGATATGGTCCCGACTGCAACCAACGTCGGCGAGTACGCAAAAATTGTCAAAGAAACAGCTCTTAAGCGCTCACTTATCCAAACAGGAACCTCACTCGCCGAGATGGGATACCAGGAGGAAAAAGGTGTGATAGAACTTCTGGATAAGGCCGAATCTTCACTTTTTTCCATATCACAGGGGCATCTGACGAGAGGGTTTGTGCCTGTGAAAGATACACTGGCTGAGAGCTTTGACAGAATTGATGAGATTCACCGTCGCGGTGGAGGCCTTCGTGGGGTGAGTACAGGTTTTGTTGATGCCGACAATCTTCTTTCCGGTTTACAAAAAGCCAATTTAGTGATTCTCGCAGCGAGGCCCGGTCAGGGAAAGACTGCTTTTGTCCTCAATATCGCGCAGCATATCGCAGTCAGGGAGAAGAAGCCTGTCGGCATATTTTCACTTGAAATGAGCAAAGAGGAGTTAGTTGACCGTTTGCTAGTCGCGCAAGCCGATGTTGATGCGTGGAAATTTAAAACGGGGAAGCTTGCAGATTCGGATTACGTGAAACTGTCAGATGCAATGGGAGAATTGGGGGATGCGCCAATTTTCATCGATGATACACCGGGGCTCTCACTTACCGAAATGCGGAGTAAAGCGCGGCGTTTGCAGCTTGAGCATAATGTCTCGCTCATTGTCGTTGACTACCTGCAGCTTGTTGATCCTGGGAGGCGGTATGATAACCGGGTACAGGAAGTCTCGATGGTATCGCAGGCCTTGAAAAATTTGGCGCGTGAGCTTAACGTACCCGTCCTTTCAGCGTCCCAACTTTCCCGTGCTGTTGAGCATAGGGGGGAGAAAAAACCACAACTTGCCGATCTTCGTGAGTCGGGGGCAATCGAACAGGATGCGGACGTGGTGATGTTTCTTTACCGCCCGGAGGCTGAAGTGAGCGGTCATAGTATCCCGACAAAACTTCTCGTGGCAAAGCATAGGAATGGTCCCACGGGGGAAATTGATATCCTTTTTCGTGGAGACAGAATACGGTTCTCAAGCATCGAGAAAAGGCGCGACCAGATACCATCCGAATGAGCTGTTGCAACAAAGTGCTATAATCAAGCGATGCTTATTCCAGGAAGACTGGTTACTGCAGAAATAGATTTAGGTCTCTACGGGAAAAACTACCGATCAGTCCGCTCACTTCTTTCTTCAAAGACAAAACTCATGGCTGTTGTGAAAGGCAATGCATATGGCCACGGCATTGTCCGTATTGCCAAAAAAGCAGAACAGCTCGGAGCAGATTACCTCGGGGTCATTTGTCTTTTTGAAGCACGTCTTATACGTGAAGCTGGAATTAAACTTCCAATTCTCCTGTTAAATTATACGGATGAACAAAGCCTTGATGAAGCATTAGAGCTAGATTTGTCAGTCAATGTCATGGATGACGATATTCTTCAAGCTTTATCGAAGAAGGCAAAGCAAAAAAGAAAAACCGCAACTGTCCACGTCAAAATTGACACGGGAATGCACCGGCTTGGGGTGCTGCCAAAAGATGCGGTTGCCTTTGTTTCCAAGGTCGCAAAGGCTGAACATAGTAGACTTGAAGGGGTATTTACGCATTTTGCAGATGCGGATAACGAGGATCTGACGTTTACCTACGAGCAGCTCACGGTTTTTACAGAAGTCATTGCTAAACTTTCAAAACTTGGGATACATCCGCCAATGATCCATGCTGCAAATAGCGCGGCAACCCTCCGGATCCCCGAGAGCCATTTCACTATGGTTCGCCCCGGGAAAATATTATTCGGCCCGCTTCCTAATGCCTCATATACCCTCCCTTTTGTTTCCGAATCAATCCTTACGCTCAAAACAAAGATAGTGCAAATCCGAAGGATCGGGAGAGGGGAGAGTGTCGGTTACGGTAGGTCGTTTATCGCAAAGAAAGATATGGTGATTGCCGCGCTTCCCATCGGGTATGCAGACGGGTTTCGCAGGAGCCCGAATTACGGGGACGTGTTAGTCAACGGCACGAGGGCGCCTCTTGTCGGTCGGGTGTCTATGGACCAATCATCAGTTGACATCACCCATATCCCCGGGACAGAAGTCGGAGACGAGGTAATTTTGATCGGAAAACAGGGGAGTAAGGAGATAACAACGGAGGAAATAGCGGACAGGATCGGCACGATTAACTACGAAGTACTCACATCACTTGCAGAGCGGGTTCAGAGGGTGTACAAAGAGTAATATGAGAAAACGAAAACTTCGAATCGGTATTCTTTTTGGGGGACAGTCGGCTGAGCATGAGGTGTCGCTTCAGTCTGCAAAAAACGTCATCGAAGCACTTGATAAGGAGAAGTATGAGCCCGTTCTGATAGGAATTGACAAGGCTGGCCGTTGGCATCTTCAGGAGAGGTCATCATTTCTCCTCAACGCTAACAACCCCAAGTTGATTGCCCTGAATACGTCTTCGCAGAATGTTTCACTAACTCCGTGGAGAAGTGATAAGAATTTACAAGCTGTCGGAGAAAAAGACAGTGCATCAATCGACGTCGTTTTTCCAGTGCTTCACGGGACATATGGAGAAGATGGTACGGTGCAGGGGCTTCTCAAGCTTGCCCATGTTCCATTCGTTGGCGCATCGGTAATCGGGTCGGTTCTGGGGATGGATAAGGACGTGATGAAACGGCTTTTGGTGGCTTCGGGAATTCCGACTGCGGATTTTCTTGTCTACCATATTTCTCAAAAAAAAGGGATTAACTATAGTAACACCGTAAAAAAACTCGGAGTACCGTTTTTTGTAAAGCCGGCAAACCTCGGGTCTTCGGTTGGTGTAACCAAAGTGCATTCGCAAGGGGAGTTTGAAAAAGCAGTTACGGATGCTTTCTCTTATGACACTAAGATTCTCATTGAGGAATATATTGAGGGGCGGGAGCTTGAGTGTGCAGTTCTTGGGAACGAAGAACCCAAAGCCTCACTAGCAGGTGAGATTGTGCCGACGCATGAGTTTTATTCATACGACGCAAAATATATTGATGAAAACGGTGCGAAACTGCTGATTCCTGCAAAGCTCCCGGAGAAAACTTTGAAAACCCTGCAGGAACTCGCGGTAAAAGCGTTTCAAGTACTCTGTTGTGAAGGTATGGCGCGGGTTGATTTCTTCCTCTCAAAAAACGGAAAGCTTTTCGTGAATGAGATTAATACAATCCCCGGATTTACGAAAATCAGTATGTATCCGAAGCTTTGGGAGGCATCAGGAATAGGATATACAGAATTGATTGATAGGCTTATTCAGTTGGCTATTGAACGGTTTGAAAAAGAGCGGAAATTGAAAACGGTGCAAGATTGATTGTATGAAGCGCGTGATATCGGTACATGGTTGGGGTGGACATGCCGATGAAGGATGGAGGCCGTGGTTGGGAAGAGAACTGGAAAAACACGGTATCGCGTTTCATAATCCTCAAATGCCACATACACAGTTTCCACAGCTGCACGAATGGATCCCTTTTCTTCATCAGGTAGTAGGAAGGCCGGATACGGAAACATTTTTAATCGGTCATAGTCTGGGTAGTGTCGCGATCCTCAGGTATCTCGAGTCGCTTCAAAAAGAT
>JAUYMJ010000008.1 GCA_030698775.1 bacterium | reverse complement strand
CACTCACTGCGTTTACAACGACAGATGTACTTCTTGTGAAACATTTTTTTGCTCCAAGTACCGCAGGGCTCTACGCTGGACTTACTATTTTCGGAAAGATTATTTTTTTCTTTTCGGCACCAATTGGGTCGGTTATGTTTCCTATGATCGTTCAAAAGTATGCAAAAAAAGAAAATTACCACGGGGATTTTCGCCTTGCTTCTTTCCTGATTTTTTTACCGTCTTTTCTACTCACCGTAATTTTTTTTGTGGATCCTAGACTTGTCATTAACATCGTTGTCAGGAGTCGGGAGGAATATTTAGCAGGGACAGCATATTTGGGGCTGATTGGGGTCTTTTTTAGCCTTTATTCATTGAACTTCGTCATCACCAGTTTTTACCTTTCAATCCAAAAGACTTTTGTCTATATTCCTATACTGGTATGCGCACTTCTCCAAGGAGTACTCATCTGGATTTTTCATAGCTCGCTTTTGCAGGTTTATTATTCGTCAATTTTCACGAGCGGTTTACTTCTCGCAGCTCTTTTGTTATATTACCTAAAGATTAGCGTACGATCAGATGTTTTGTATACAAAACCGTTAACTCCCTCGACAACATGAACCGTCCGAAAAAACGTTTTATCTCCGTTATTATTCCGGCCTACAAGCAAGAAAGAACTATCCGAAATGACATCGCTCATATAAAAAGCGTTCTTGATCAGCTTCGGTATTCATACGAAATGCTTGTTGTCGTTGATGGTATGGAGGATAAAACATTCGCGCGAGCGAAGAAGGTCGCCGGTCCGCAAATCACAGTAGTTGGGTATAAGCAGAACAAGGGGAAGGGTCACGCTCTCCGCTACGGTATAGCCAGAGCGAAAGGGGATACTATTGTTTTTATTGATTCGGGAATGGATCTCCATCCAAACGGAATTTCGATGCTTCTTGAGCATTTTGAATGGTACAAAGCAGACATCGTTGTCGGAAGTAAGTGGCATCCGGTATCAAAAGTCGATTATCCACTTCTTAGAAAGATAATCTCCAAGGGATACGGTGTGATGGTGAAAATCCTTTTCGGTCTTCGCGTGAAGGACACACAACTCGGGTTAAAGGTATTCAAACGTGAAGTACTTGAGAAAGTGCTTCCGAGATTATTAGTAAAGCGGTTTGCCATTGATATTGAGCTTCTTGCGGTTGCAAACCGGCTTGGGTATACCCGAATCTATGAGGCTCCTATAGAGCTCGCCTGGCGGGATGTTGCGAGCAGTAGTATCTCTTCAAATCTGGTCGGAGCAATATGGGACGTATTTCTCGATACAGTTGCCGTATTCTATCGGTTAAAAATTCTTCGTTACTACGATGATGGTTCACGACGGATTTGGAAATACGATCCTGAGTTAAACTTTAAGGTAAACATACGTTGATGAATATCCTCATACTCAATTGGCGAGATCCAAAAAATCCAAAATCAGGAGGTGCAGAATACGTAACACTACAACACGCAAAGGCATGGCGAAAGAAGGGAAACGGGGTAGTGTGGTTTTCCGCATCGTTTCAGAACGCCAAAGAGAAAGAATACATCGATGGCGTTGAGATTTTCAGACGTGGGTCTGTCAGAACGGTCTATTTCCAAGCAGCATTTTTCTACCTGTTTTCCGGTCAAAAGTTTGATGTCGTGGTTGACGAGTTCCATGGAATCCCTTACTTCTCACCCCTGTATGTGAGAGTTCCTGTCGTCGGGTATATCCATGAAGTCGCGGGGAAAATTTGGGACGTTATGTACCCTTTTCCGATAAACTGGGTAGGAAAAATACTTGAGAAAGTAATGTTCCGTTTTTACACCAATGTGCCGTTCATGGTTTCATCAGAATCGACGATAAAGGAATTGGCACAAATGGGAGTCCGAAGAGATCAGTGCTCCCTTATTTATTGTTGTATCGATGTTCCGTCACTCAAAACGCTACCAAAGAAGGAGTCAGCGCCGACATTTATCTTTACGAGTAGATTGGTTGCAATGAAAGGGATAGAGCGGGTGATAGAAGCCTTTTACCTTATTCAGAAATCAATACCATCGGCAATGCTTTGGGTGGTAGGTGAGGGTGAACGAGACTATCTTACGCACCTTAAATCATGTGTTGCAAGGTTTGATATTAAAAAAAAAGTAATGTTTTTTGGATATCTCGCAGAAGAAGAAAAACTGGAGAAGATGCGTAGCGCTCATGTTTTTCTGCATGCCTCGGTGAAAGAAGGCTGGGGACTTGTGATTCTCGAAGCAGCCAGTCAGGCAACGCCCTCGGTAGTGTACAACGTCGGAGGACTCCGGGACGTAGTGCAGGACGGTAAGACGGGTATAGTAATCCGGAAGAACACACCAGAGGAGCTTGCCAGAGAGGCAGTTTTGCTCATTGAAAACAAAGTGCTCTACAAAAAAATGCAGGATGCCTGTCTTTCCTGGCAGGAGTCATTTTCGTGGGAAAAAGAGACCGAGAAAAGCTACCAAGTGCTACTGGAATCCGTCAAAGCAGCAGAGTAATCATTTGCTGCAAACCCTTAATACTTTCCCCGGTATGCTATATGAGCTTCTGGGCTTTGGAAACGGGAGGAGTGTAAACCTGTTATAATCTTTTTTATTCTCTCATGGTCAAAAAAAGAAGTCAGACGAAAAAAGCGACTCTACGCACAATTCTTCTTGGACTACTTCCTTATTTTTTACCCCTTATCTTTTTCATAATAGCAATTTTGACACACGCTCAGTACGGAATGAACTGGGATTCACCCGTACACTTTGCGAGGGGGCAGGCATTTCTGCGCTTCATGCTTATCGGAAAAACCAACTATAATGATCTTCCCCTGTTTTGCCAAAATATAGACGGATTAAATAAGAGGGTCGACTATCTCACTGGTGAAGTATGTGACAAAACAAGAAAAAACAGGGTGAGTGAATATGAAAGCACACTCCTTGATTTCACTTGGGCGAAAAAAGTAACCTACGGTCATCCTCCCCTTTCCGATATTATGCTTGCAGCCTCAAATCAAGTATTTTTCAAATGGCTTGGATGGTTTGAGGATATTGAGGCATATAATTTATTTCCGCTCTTTATGACATTTGTATTGCTCATTGTCGTTGCATATTGGGCAAACATAACATATGGGAAATTTGCCTCTCTTATTGCTGTTCTGAGTATCGCACTTTTTCCTCTTCTTTTCGGAGAGCAACATTTCAATGTGAAAGATCCGCCCATTGCTGCATTTTTTACACTGGGGATTTTTTTCTTCTGGCTCGGGATTACCAGAAAGAAGGCAAGACATCTTATCCTGTCGGCGCTTTTTGGAGGAATGTCCTTTGCAACCAAGATAAATTATACATTTGCCCCAATTATCCTTTTACCATGGATCATTTTGTATACGTTCCCTGCTTATTATTCTCTGATTAAGAAAAAACCTGCTCTCTTGAGGGAAAAGTTTTTTTCGACTCTTCTCAAGTTGTTTCCGCCACGCGTCATTCTTGCTCTTATTCTCTATCCTGTTGTGATAGCGCTTGTCTTTTTTCTCACATGGCCGGCTATGTGGTTTGATACCGTGCAAGGACTGACAAAGTTTATTGCCTTTTATAGTGACATTGGCGTAAAGTCTTGTCCATACACAAGGTTCTCTTCACAATGGTTCATCTCGTGCTCAGATTTTCTTAGCATAACATATTTTTTCTACACAGTGCCGATTCAGACACTTGTATTAGTCGCTGTTGGCGTTATCGCAGCAGTTAAAAAGCGGAAGGAACATAGTATGGTGACAATTCTTTGGCTCTCTTTTTTCTTCCTTACCTTCCTTAGAGTCACACTTTCCGTCTCATCAATATACGGTGGACTTCGGCAGGTTCTGGAATTTGTTGGACCCATGGGGCTTCTTGCAGGTTTAGGAGGGGTGGCACTTCGGGATCGATTAGTTATGCTTTTTAGAAACTATACCAACTTCAGCACACGGATACTTGTGACGTTTCTGTCTGTGTTGCTTGTTGGGCTCTATCTTCCGATAGTATTCACGCTTATAAAATTGCACCCAAATCAGAATCTCTATTTCAACGCATTAGTCGGGGGTCTCTCTGGTGCGGCAGAAAAAAATTTTCCAGGCTACGGAAATTCATATGGAAATGCCAATCTACAGGGAGTGAAGTGGTTAAATGTACATGCAGTAAAAAATGGAAATCTTGCCTTGGTGTTTGGGCTGGGACAGAATATTTCACGGGCAAGTCTCAGGAATGACATTTCGTATAGTAATGCATACAGGAGCGGATATCACATGGACGGGGAGTATCAACTTGTACTTATTCTTCAGGGAGATCCACAGGTTGACAAGTTTAGTTATCAGTACCTTGACCGATTTTTTACTCCGGTGTATGTCGATTCGATTGAGGGAGTGCCAATTTTGAAGATTTGGAAGAATGAGAAAAGGTATTTGAAAAAGGGGGTTTCATTTGCAGAAAAGGAAGAAACAACAGGTGTAAGACAGAATGAAGACTATGGTTTTTTGATCATCCTCCCAGTGGAAAGGACTCTGAAAAGACTTGAGTTTACCTATTCTCCGATATGTGAGATACCTGTTAAATCAGCAACAATCTCTATAGGTACAAAAAAAGATAGCCTACATCAGCTTTTTCTCAGCCCTCAAAATTTTACACAGAAGGAGGTTCGTGACTATAAAGGAGGAAGTGTTTTTCTCTTTGCCGGGGATCAGGCAAGTTTCATACGCGTTCAGCTTCCTGACTCATCTTCCTGTGATGTAGGAGGAGTATCGTTCAAACTATTTGTGTTTGGAAAAAACAAATGAAGAAGTATATTCCTGCATCCATTATTGCTTTGTGCTATTTTTTTATTTCACTTCTAGTCTTAGGAGATTATGGGGTCAATTGGGATGGGCCTTGGAACTATAAAGTGGGCAATTCAATGCTTCGTTATATAGTTACTGGAGAGCGCGATTACAAGAGTCTGCCTCCATGTAATTATTTGCAAGGCTCATCTTTTATCGATAAATCCGAGCTTAGAAACAAATGTCCCACAAAATATGGCCTTCTTCGAAGCGTCTATCAGGACGATGAATATCCTCTCGATTTTAATTATAAGATTCAGGTGCGGGGCGGTCATCCCCGATCATTTTCACTCTTTGCCGCACTTTCCAACACAATATTTTATCGCCTACTAGGAGTAGTCGATGATGTCGATAGCTATCGTATCCCTGTTGTTTTCGTGGCAAGCCTAATGATTTTACTCGTTGGTGTTTGGGCTGGGCTGGAATTTGGCGTACTTGCATCAATAGTTGCTTCCGGATCGCTGGCGCTTTACCCTTTTCTTTTTGCTGAAAACCAAATTAATTTTAAAGATCCACCGGAGGCATTTTTTCTAACGCTCACTATATTTCTTGTCTATCTCGGTTTTCGCAGGCAAAACAAAAAATTACTCATTTTTTCTGGTGTAGCCGCAGGATTAGCTCTTGGTATAAAGCTTAATGTCGTATTCTTACCGTTTATACTTCTTCCGTGGCTTATTTGCTATTTTTATCCAAAAAAAATATCTAAAGCTCAACTAGCCTGGATAGTGAAATATTTATTACTCATTCAGGTTATTGCTGTTGTTGTTTTCTATCTCTCCTGGCCTTATCTTTGGGAGCATACTTTCAACCGTTTCATCAGCACTATTCAATACTACTTGGGGATCGGAACTGGAAAAGCCTATCAGGATGCATCATTTTTCTTTTTAGGATTTAACACGTATCCTCTTCTTTATTTTTTTTATACAACTCCCTTCCCAACACTCGTACTTTTATGTATAGGAATAATTTCGGCTATTAGACAACTCCTAAAAGCGCAATCAAAAGTCCTGGTACTCTGGATGTTAATGTTTTTTGTTCCATTGCTACGTCTTGCGCTTCCTGGACTTTCTTCATATGGAGGTATTCGACAGGCACTTGAATTTGTCGTAGGCATGTCGCTCCTATCAGGGTATGCAGCTTTTGTGATCCTAAGATATTTTAAGAAGAGGAGATACCCAATCAGACTAGACTACATCTTCATGATAATTTTTGTGATTGCAGCGATACATATGAGTTACAAGATCTATAATCTTCACCCTTACGAAAACCTGTTCTTTAATAGTTTTGTTGGCGGGTTGAAGGGCGCAAAGGAAGGGCAGTTTCCAGGTTGGGAAAATTCTTTCGGTAACGGATATTATCAAGGCGTTCGGTGGATTAACGAGCACGCGGAGAAAAATGCGAAGCTTTCATTTTCAATTGTTGGTGCAGAAAGTAATCTTCCGTTGTCAAAACTTCGTCCGGATATTCTCGTCGGAGGGAAGTATTGGAGCGGTGTTTCAAGAAAGGGAGAATATATTATCGAAACCAATGTAACATTTCCTTTGAACAGTAAATATGCTGTCGCATTTGAGCATAAAACACTCATACCGGTTCACACGATTACCGTTAATGATATAGCAATAGGTTATGTCTACAAAAATGACGTACCCCACACAAAAAAAGAATTCCTCGGCCAAGAGGCCAAGTTCCCGACGAAAACCGTTTATGAGGATGGTGCAATAATCGCTTATCTGGAGAAGACTGTCCGGATTACGAGAGCTGATGTTGTTTTTTCTGATTCCTGTACGCAACGGCCATCAGGAAGAGTAGCACTTAAAAAGCACGGTTCATGGACAATATTGCCTGAGCCGTTTGATGAACAGATGTACACACTCCCGGAGTTCTCAATGGGAGGAGCGAACGGAAATTTTTCGTACTTCTTCCTATATCCGGTTGCTTCTGAAGTACAGTTTACGTTCCCTGCGGCAAGCAATTGCGCACCTGAGAAAGCAGAAGTAACGTTGTTTGGCCTTAGTAGTGTCCCAAGTGAATGATGGCATTCTTGCTATTTTTATCTATAGACTTTAGGATAATATGATCTGAAAATCAGCTAGCAAGGAGCAAGGAACGATGAAGTACACATTTCTGAAAAATCTTTGGGTGGAGTATGGTGATACTTTGGGAAAGACTGTCTTTCATCCGCAGTATTTCACCGTTAAGGCAGCATCTGAAGGTATTGAACTTGCAAAGAAGTATTCACGTGGCACACTTCTCGATATTGGTTGTGGCAGAATGCCGTACCGGGTTGAGATCGAACCACTTGTTGATACATACCTCGGATTAGATCATCCGCAAGTATCGAAACTCTATGGCGGCAGATGGAAGCCGGATATTTTGGCCGATGTGATAGATATTCCGTTGAAAGGTAACACAATTGATACTGTATTACTTTTACAAGTTCTTGAGCATTTGGATGATCCGAAGAAAGCGCTCGCTGAGATCTTTCGTATTCTTCGGCCGGGAGGTTTTGTTATCGGGGCACTTCCATTTCTGTATCCGATTCATGATAGCCCGTATGATATGGCCCGTTATACAGAACAAATGCTTCGGAAACTTTTTATAAGCTCCGGTTTTCAAATCGTTCTTATTAAAGCTGAAGGGTCATTTATTGGCCAAATTGTGCAGTCAATAAATGTTTTTTTTATGACAAGGATTAAGGATATACTGCACGCAAAGATGACTATTTTCTCTTTTTTTTATCTTCTCTTTCTCGTTGTTATCTCCCCTATTAGCATCATAGTATTAAATTTTTTTGGTGCTCTGCTTCTTTTTTTTGGTACATTCCTACCGAAGTATCCGAATTATTTTCCTATCGACTACAGTTTTGTTTTACATAAGCCGGTGAAGGGAATAAATGCCCGTGCAAGGAAAGAATGAGACGTATACTAGTCCTTACCAGTTCGTTTCCGAGGAAGACTGATGATTGGTGGGCAAGATTTATTTTAAACATCTACACGCATATTCCCCGGCCAAAATATGAAATAACCGTCTTGGCTCCTCATTCTCCCGGCTCAGTGTTTTCAGAAACAATGGAGGGAATTACTATTAAAAGATTCCCGTATTTTTTCCCGACACGTTTCGAGAGAATTACCTCAGGGCAAGGTGTTTTACACAATGATAAATCACTCACTAGTAAAGTCCAAGTAATAACCTTGATAATCTTCGAATTACTGTTTTTCTTTTCTCAACTCTTG
>JAUYMJ010000006.1 GCA_030698775.1 bacterium | reverse complement strand
GCTTGAAGAAGAAGGGGTCTACGTCTGTGATGCTGAGTGCATATGAGACTAGTGAGCCTGCGGCAGACCCTCTCCCAGGACCCACGCTTATGCCATGGCTGTTTGCCCAGTTTACAAAATCGGCTACGACGAGAAAATATGTCTCATACTTCTTGCTTATAATCACCGAAAGTTCATAGTCTGCCCGTTCTTTAATTTCTAGAGTAACTTCCTGGTACCGTTTTGGGAGGCCTTCATATACCTGCTCTATGAGAAATTCTGCAGCCGTTTTTCCTTCAGGGACAGCAAAAACAGGCATAGTCCATTTACCAAGCGTAAGAGTGACGTTACACTTGTCTGCAATTTTGACGCTATTTTCCAAAGCTTCGGGGATGTCGGCAAATAACGAACTCATTTCATCTTGTGATTTCATGTAAAAGTCAGGTGAGCCGATCATGGAAAGTTTCCTGTTTTTATCAAGGATAGTCGTCTGCGTCTGTATGCAGAGAAGAATTTCGTGAGCCTCGGCGTCGGATTTATGGATGTAGTGGTTGTCATTTGTTGCAACGATGGGGAGCCCGAGTTTTTTGGAGAGTATGATGAGTTTTTCGTTGGCGATTTTTTGCGGTGGGACATCAATATGTTTTTGGAGCTCGAGATAAAAATTGCCTTCACCGAAAATTTCAGCAATCCGCAAAGCCCGTTTCTCTCCTTCCTCATCGTCTCCTTTTACGAGTGGCTCTGTGACATAGCCGTTGACACAGGCTGAAAGGCAAATAAGTCCTTCATGGTATTTTTCAAGGAGTGCCAAGTCTGTCCTTGGTTTGTAGTAGTAACCTTCCAGCCAGGAGGCTGTCACAATCTTCATCAGGTTTTTGTAGCCGGTGAGATCCTTGGCCAGGAGAATGAGATGGTTGTATTCGTTGTCAATGCCTGCTTCTTTCTGTTGCATTGTCCGTTTGGCAACGTAGATTTCGCATCCGATGATAGGTTTAATTCCGGCCTCAATGCAGGTTTTGTAAAACTTTATTGCACCATACATCGACCCGTGGTCGGTTATGGCCAAGGCCCTCATATTGAGGTCTTTGGCTTTTTTGACCATGTCCCCGATTTTTGAGAGCCCGTCAAGGAGTGAATACTCCGAGTGGTGGTGAAGATGCACAAAATCAGCCATGGCGAGGTACTAGTCTATCACTCTTTTCTCTTTTCGTCTGGGTGTTCATCGTAATAGTGGTCTTTAGCCTCATTTAATTTTTGTGAAACTCTGAGAAGTGCACTCGGCGCGGATTCTCCCTTGTCGACAACTATTTCTCCCTCATGGAACGAAACTTTTAACCCTTCAACGTCGATTCCAAGTCTCTTTCCTATCTCTTGGAGTTCTTCTTGGGTTATGGTTGCTCTGCGTTCAGCCTCGGGTTTATTATTCATTTTTCTCCTAGCAAGTCTTTCTATAGGGACAGTTTCGACCTCAACAAATTCATCCCCTCCATACATAGCAAGGAAATTAGTTGCAGGCACTCTGGTTCTTAGTACATTAGCAATCTCAACCATCAGCTCATCCCCCTTTGCCATCGTATATTTGTCGTTGACAAGCTTAAACCGTTTCACATCCTTCATGCGTACAACTACCCGATCTTTTTGTGGGTCTGCCTTCGCTACCTGTTCATTGATTGTTACGGCAGTTTCTAGTTTGTTCATCAAGAACGTTTGAGGCTCAACTCTTTTTTGCATGTCGAGATTTGCTGCCTTATTCGCTTGGTAGTTAATATACGAATCCCGGTCAAGCAAACCAGCGTCCATCATTGCGAATGCTGCTTTTTGTATAGCAACTTCATGCTGCACCATTTCAGCACGTTTTCGGGCAATTTGAGGGTCGGTATCGAGACTGGTTGCGATAAAATTGTGGTCCTGCATATCGCGCTGCACTAATTCATAGCCGGGGATGGCTAATTCTGCCTCGGTCGGTTGATGAGCAGGAGCCTGGGGAAGAGTAGGCTTCTTCGTCAAATGGCTCTCCCAGAACCTCCTAATAGGTTTAAATGGTGATTTTGTCCTCGGTTGTTCTGTTCGTGGTTCTCCTCCGACTGGCATATCTTATGAAAGTCTCCGTTTGATGGTTTCCTTCACTACTGAAGCGTCTATTTTCGTAGTAAATTGGCGCATGACTTGGCCGACTAGAAACATTATGGCAGTTTCTTTGCCTGATTTGTAGTCCCCAACAGCTTTTTGATTGCTCTCTAAGACATCAGTAACGATTTTTTCCAGCTCTTCTTCCTTGATAGACGTCACCTGTCCTGATTGTACGATTTGTTTGACGATGGATGCCGGTTCGGAGGAGGAAGGATCTACTTTTTTGTTGATGAGTGTGTTAGCAATTTGTTTTGGTGTGACACTATGGTCTTTCCCAACTCTTACTGCCTCTTCGAAGAAATCAGCGAGCGATTTTTCTCTTGTGAGGATCTCGGTGTCGTAATCGTTGAGGCTAAATTCGCGTAAAAATCGCGAATATTTTGCGTCCGGCAATTCTGGCATCCGGGAGAGAAGAGTGCTAATTTGTTCTTTTGTGTGACGGATTGGTGGAATATCCGGTTCCGGAAAATAGCGATAATCATTTGCTTCTTCTTTCAATCTTTGCGAAACAGTTTGGTTTTTTATTTCACTCCATCCCCTCGTTTCCTGGACCGGTGATTGACCTTTTTCAAGGATGTCTTCCTGCCGTTTTACTTCAAAATTAATCGCTTTCTCTACAAACCGGAAAGAGTTGATGTTTTTGACCTCTACCTTATATGACGGTAACTCGTGACTCGTAACAGGTGACACGTTTTTGCCTTCGTGAGGCGTGTTACGTGTTACTTGTAACGAAATGTTTGGCTCAAGCCGCATATCGCCTTTTTCCATGTCGGCGTTTGATACATCCAAGTATCTGACGATCTGCTGGAGCTTCTGGAGGTATTCTTTCACCTCTCCAGCCTCAGAAAAGTCCGGTTCAGTCACAATTTCGACCAAAGGCACGCCTGACCTATTGAAATCGATTAAAGAAACTTTCTCGTTATTTTGACTTTTTCCTGAAGGGGCGGATCCGCCTTTGGCGGAGAGTTCTGAGTTTTGATCCCCAAGTTGACCATGAGTCAACTTTGCCGTGTCTTCTTCCATATGGACACGGCGGATTCTGATTTTTTTGCCGCTTTTGAGCTCGATTGACCCGTTTTTTCCAAAGGGAAGGTCATACTGGCTAATCTGGTAGCCTTTCGCTAAATCAGGGTAAAAATAGTTTTTGCGGTCAAATTTTGAGAGGAGATTGATTTCGCAATTAAGGCTGAGTGCGATCATGATGCACCATTCAATAGCCTTCGCGTTAGCCACGGGGAGCGCTCCTGGAAGGCCAAGGCACACCGGGCACGTATGTGTATTTGGTTCTTTGCCAAAATAGTCGGCTGAACACCGACAGAACATCTTGCTCATGGTTTTGAGCTCAACGTGGACTTCTAATCCGATAACAGGTGTGTATTTCATAGCTGTGGTTTTTGCAGGTGCCATTCCGTATTGGTTTCAAATTCGTGGGCGAGATTGAGGATTATATCCTCCGCAAACTGCGGTCCCATGATCTGGAGGCCGATCGGAAGGTTCTTGCTTGAAAAACCCGCCGGAACATTGATTCCCGGTAGCCCTGCGATCGACGAGGGTTCAACGAGGACGTCTGCCATCTCCCCAAACATCGGATGGTTTTTACTTGAGCCCAAAGGCAGCGCCGTTGAGGGACTTGTTGGTGCTATAAAAGCGTCGACCTTCTCAAACATCTTATGGAATTCACTCACGATTATCGTTCTGACTTTGAGTGCTTTTTTGTAATACGCGTCATAGTAGCCAGCCGAAAGAGTATAGGTGCCAAGCATAATTCGGCGCTTCGCTTCTTCGCCAAATGCGTCTCTTGTCTGCCCAAACCGAATTCCGTCAAACCGAGCGAGGTTTGAGGATACTTCGGCTCTTTGCAGAATTGTGTAGACACCGATTGAGTATTTGGGGTCAAGGATGTCAACGCCTAAGCTTGCGATATCAACGACTGTTGCCCCGAGCTTCTCAAATGTTTTTTTTGCCTCGTTAAATGCTTTTACAACGTCCCCCTCGACACCTTCGAGATATTTCGATGAAATCCCTATCTTTTTTCCTTTGATTGATTTTTTTAGGTTTGCAGCATAATCTTTTGTCGGTTTGGGGGACGATGTCCCGTCGTGGGGGTCTTTTCCGGCAAGAACGTTTAATACCAACGCGCTGTCTTCAACCCTTTTCGTCATCGGTCCGGGGGAATCGGTCGAGGAAGCCATTGTGACGACGCCGTATCTACTCACCCTGCCATACGTAGGCTTAAGCCCGACAATCCCGCACCATCCGGCAGGCTGTCTGATCGATCCGGCCGTTTCTGACCCAATTCCTGCTATAGTCTGATCGGCAGCAACCGAGGCAGCCGTCCCGCCGGATGAACCTCCCGGAAGAAATTCTGTATTCCAGGGATTTTTGGTTGTCCCAAAATCCGATGTTTCTGTTGAGGATCCATGGGCGAAAGCATCCATGTTTGTTTTCCCAAGCATGACCATCCCCGCTGCTTTGAGTTTTGCGACAACTGTTGCATCAAAGGGAGGGATATACCCCCGCAATACGTTGCTTGAAGCTGTGGTCTGGATGCCTTTCGTTGAGAAATTATCTTTGATCACAAAGGGTATGCCGAGGAGTGGGAGATCCTGGCCTTCTGATAAGAGTTCATCTGCATGCCTTGCATCCTCAAGCGCATGTGCCTCAGTAAGTGTGACAAACGCGTGGAGTTTCTCGTCTGTCGCTTTGATTCGCTTAAGACATGCTTTTGTCAGCTCAGATGATGAAAACTGTTTACTGAGTAGGCCTTCTTTTGCTTCTGTGAGTGTAAGACCGTTAAGATCCATAAGTTACTCCTCTAAGATTGCTTTGACGACGAAAAGTCCGTTCTTCGTGCTTTTTGCATTCGCCAACGCATCTTTCTGTTGGAGGGAGGGCTGAGGGATATCGTCGTCCAGTACGTTCTCAAGACCTGTGACCTGGGAGGTAATCTCAATATTATCCGTATTGACCTCGTTTAGTTGTTGTATGGTTGTTAGCGTATCATCGAGTTGTTTTGAAAACCGCTCCTTTTCTTCCTTGCTTAGGGTGAGGTTGGCGAGTTTGGCAATGTGTGTGATGTCAATTTTCATCGGGCTTATTATACGCTTACTCCAAGTCTCTTTACAATCGCATTGTGGGCTTGCCACTCAAGCGTATCGTCAAGAGGGGGGAGAGTGATTTCTTTTTTATACTTTACCTCCAGTGCGCGCTTTACGAGAAAGTCCGCGATGTGCGGATTTTTTGGAAGAAGCGGGCCATGAAAATAGCATCCGATTGCGTTTTTATACACAACTCCCTCGGTGCCGTCGTCAGCGTTATTACCAAACCCCTGTATGACTTTCGCAAACGGTTTTGCCCTTGGACCAAGAAGCGTTCTTCCTCCGTGATTCTCAAAGCCAACAATGAAGTTGTCATTGCGAGGAGTGTCGCCAAAGGCGACCGACGACGCAATCTTATGAGATTGCTTCACTTCGTTCGCAATGACATTCTTTTGCAGGTTATCCCAGTTCACCTCAGCCACAATATTTCCGATGAGACGGGGCTTATCGGGTCCAGGGTTTATCGTCTCCATATCAAAAATTCCCAGTCCTTCGATCCGTTTGCCGACTGCAGGCTCATAAAAATTACCCATAATTTGAGGTGCCCCACAGACGAAGAGTGCAGGTTTACCGGCCTCAATGAGCTGTTTTATCATTTCAGATTTTTTTCCTTTCAGGTCACGCATGACAATGTCCTGTTCCATATCCTGCGCCCCTCCGCCAAAAAGGAGGTCAATCTTCTTTATATCTTTGTCATGCGTTTCCTGATCTACGGATACGATTTCTGTTTCTATGTTTCTCCACGTACAGCGCCTGGTGAGTGCAATAATGTTGCCCCTATCCCCATATGTGCTCATAAGATCAGGGTATAACCAGCCTATGGTTAATCGAAGCGTTTTTTGGGTATTCTTTTTCATGATTACATCCTCATCGCTATAAAAATTTTTTTACCCTTCATCATCCATAATTCCACACTAGCGCGCATATGCGTGTACGTGTGAAATGTTTTATTTTTACTGTGCTCATAGGATTTTTCTCCCGGTTAAGAGTTTTCTTATCTCAAGCATTGCCGAATACGTAGGGACGATGTACAACGTTTCGCCAGCTGGAGTTTGGTGCATTGCTGCCTCATATGCATTTTCTAACGCCAGGTCGATTTGCCACTTGCCCGCCGGAAAGGCAGGTTTGCCACGTTCGATTTGCCATTTTTCTGCGTACTTGAACCTCAATCCCATATCGAAGGCCCGGTCACCTGATGCAAAGACATAAGCGTCTTTTCGGACGAGATGTTCAATATCCACATCCCAAATCCACGAAACATCCTTTCCGTCGGGTATCCTGTCGTTGAGGAGGAAGAGAAGATATTTTCCGCTGAGATCTTTGATTGTTCTGAGGGATTCGTTCATTCCCGTCGGGTTTTTTGAAAGAAAGATTTTTATTGTCCTACCGTTTTTTTGGAATTCCTCTTGCCTGCCGAAGGCAGGTTTGACGTGAGATAGCCCGTCAATGATGGTTTTTTTATCAATTCCGAGGATTGATGCGGTGTAGAAACTTGCAACGGCGTTATAGGCATTGTATGACCCTACAAGCGGTGACACAGCCGCCTCC
>JAUYMJ010000104.1 GCA_030698775.1 bacterium | reverse complement strand
AAAATTCCATCGATTGCTCTCAGCTCGAAAATTGAGGATGGGCAGGGGGAAAACATACATGAGCAAGAACTTTCACACACAGAGCACATTACTCAGTCACTTCACAACAACTTCACTATCGAGGAAATCGACAATCCGCATCTGACTCTTCCTTCAGACATAAACGCCGGTCAAATTGAAAAATATTTCCAAATAGACAACACTTTACTCGCCCTTGTTCTCCGTGGTTCAATGAACGTGCAAATAACAGTGCCAATCGATTTTACTGTCACTTTTGCTGGAGTTCTTGTTGCTCAGCAAGGTGACAGTCAATGGACCAAGTTAATAGAAATTGAGAATACAGAAGTTACGACCAGGAATAATCCCTACTATCTTGTAGTGGATAACCAGAAGTTATTATTAACGATTGTTGATCAAAATGGTGCGGGATCCTCAGAGGGAATAATGAAAGTTTTTGCCCTGTCCGAAACGAGTCATTGGAAATTGGAGAGTTGCTACTATTATGGTGGAAGCAGTGATTCATTCCCCGACGATGACCAATTTTCTTTCTCAGCAAGATTCTCGAGCTTTACACCAGAACCGATTGGATCTTGTGATAATGTTGAACTTGTATTCCTAACCCAATAATGACAAAGAAATGGGAATTGAATCGATTTTGAATAATTTTTCAAATGCGCAAACAGGAATGGTATAGGCAAGAATACCGCCGTATCAGGCCAGAATGGCGAGACAGCCTTAGCATTTATCGAGATGTTATCGATGAGGCGACAAATTCGGACACAAGAATTCTTGATGTCGGTTGCGGCCACGGAGAGCTTTTGAAACCAGTTTATGACAAAACGCTACATACCTATGGCGTTGATCCCGACAAAGAAGCCCTTGATAAAAACACGCTTATCAAGAACACAGTAGTCGGCACAGTGGAGGATTTACCGTTTGAAGGCAATTTTTTTGACCTTGTCGTTTCCGAGTGGGTACTGGAACATTTGCCAGACCCGGAAAAAGCTTTTCGGGAAATCTACAGAGTGCTGAAGCCTGGCGGGAGAGTCATTTTCCTGACACCAAACGTTTGGAACTACAACGTATGGATCATACGAGCTATACCCAATCGCTTTCATGATTTCTTCACGAAAAAACTCTATGAGAGGCAAGAGGGCGACACCTATCCGGTTCAATATAAAATAAATTCGGTCAAAAGAATTGCCAAGACCCTGGAGCCAATCGGCTTCAAAAAATCTCAAATGATCCTGAACGGTGATCCTTCTTATATCAGCTTCAATCGACCCCTGTTTGCGCTTGCCTGCTTACTGGAGAAGGTCTTAGACCTTGAGCCACTCAACTTTGCGAAGGTGCATCTGATAGGGGTTTATGAGAAATAACCCCCCTGCCGCACGCAATGGTTTCATGGCCGCACTTCGCAGAGCCGCGGGAAGAACGGTCTGTTGAGAATAGCTGGATATCGGATTATCTTGATACTTGAGCCATTTCTATGGTATAATCCTAGGATTAATTAATAATCAATCACCAACAATCTATGGACGAGAGTGCTCCACAAGGCGGACTGGAAGCTGCGGAAGCTGAGGGAAGGAAAAGAGCGTTGGAGTTTTTGCAATCTTTGGATGGAGATCAACTCACCGTGGAACAGCTTCAGGAAAAAGTAACTGAACACAATGGATCTCGGCAACCGGATCCAACAAAAAACAGTGGTCCATCGCTATGGAGAATGAGTTGCACCAATGGCACTGTTACAGTTCATCTCAATAGTGGGGCACTGGTACTTCAACCAGGGTTACCATCTGAAACCGAGGGCCCGGCACATCGAATTGGAGGAGAGAGGAGGAGCGTGCATGCGAAAGTACAGGCAGTAGCCGATCCATTTTTTGAAGAAAGAAGAGAAGCAAATGATTTTTTGAGTGAGTTAAAACGAGCAGCAGCTCGCATAAGCATGCGGGAGGCGTATGACCAGATAATGCAACATAACGGGCCACGAACAAGTGCTGCTGGGGCAAATATTGGTGATCAGGTAGCAGAAATACAATGTTCAGATGGTGTGTTGAGGATCCACTTTGCAGAAGGAACGCTTGTGGTTATACCTAAAGATGTGAGAGATATCGCCAAACTCGCTGACTGATACAAAAGCGGCATTTCGAGCTGCCACATTTGCCGGATCTCCATTGATGTCCTCCCCACTGCGCATAAAGGCATGACCGGCGAGCAGGGATAACTCCCCACACTGTAATATTTGCCGTAAACGCACGTCTCCACCATAGAGAGGGATACATTCTCTTTCCCACATTATTAAATATCGCGATATGAAAAAAATCACCATATTGCTCTTTACAGCGATTATTCTCGCCCTCGCTCTTGGATTCGCATATCAGACCCAGATTGGGGGTGATGCCAAAACCATCATCCAAGAGCATGGACAGTTTTTTTTAAACAACACTATCCCGTCTGCCGATACGATCGATATCGAAAACGATCCTTGGGTGCAGGTCGCGAAGCTTCGTTCCAATATTGGGTATATTGGTTTTTTCACCGGCATTCTATTCACAATAGCGGTTACCTCTATCCTTGTCTTCGGAGGCATCAGTAAACAACTTTCTGATTTTACCAAACGAAAGACTGAACGGAAATTCTTTCAG
>JAUYMJ010000100.1 GCA_030698775.1 bacterium | reverse complement strand
CACTCCTACCTCGTTGGAAAATAGAACATATTACTTTTCGGGATCTTCGATACTTTGACAAGTATCTTCGACAAGCAATTGAATGTAAAAAAATGCCGATCTAACAATAAAAATTCTTTACTTTAGCCTCAGCATTTTTCCTTGACAACAAACAAAAAAGTTGTGTAATGTGTATCTTGGCATTTAGTTTTTATTTCCTGCCTGAAGGACTAATTGCCGTTTACTTCAAGAGCATTGCTTCTCGTACCGAACTTATCATCTGAGTAACGAAAGCGATGCTCTTTTTTTGTTTGTCATCCACGTCCACACGCTTCCTCGTATTACAAATAGGCCACCGGAACGTGCAATCCCTGTTTTAATAGTTTCTTAAATTGTTCCCTCCCTTGCCGAAGGAGGAGATCTTGCTTGTATTCTGCGAAGGATCTTCGGCGGGTTTTTTTGTCCTCGCTACTTCCCTTGAGGATGTGCATGATCAGTTTCATTGCACATAATTTTAACATATGTTGTCAAGCTAGTCAACCTATAGCAAACTGTAGAGACGATCATATATAACCTAGAGTAAATGATAGGTAAAATAGATTGTTCTGACAAGATAAAATAATAATCAACAATGATGTGGATAACTTGTTTACTACGAATTGATACGAATTTTGCATACTTAATTTAAACGGATTCGGAAAAAATAGGATGTTGAGGAGCGCTTTGGCAGTCAATCTCGCATGCGAATATACGCCAATACAAGGGGAACAATACAGAGTATTTGGATTAATCGTAGTTTAGCGGAACATTGTCCGTACGGGTGTGGTGAAAGGCTCAAGGAATGCTTTGATTGAGGGGCGATAGTCGTGTTCGGTAAACGATTTTACAAAGAGGCCGATATGTGAGGCGATTCGTCCCTTCGTATCCTGTTTATGGTATGTCGCTGACATGTCTTCAAACTGTGTATGCAGATGCTGGCTGAGATTGGAGATTTGTCCGTATTGGAGCATCTTGAGGAAAAGGCTTGAGAAAATGAAGGGATAGGTGTTGGTGGTAAAGCGGATAAGGTCTTTTGGGAGTAAGTGACGGTTTATGAGCGCTGTCTCAAAACGCATTGAGATGCCATGGAGGAGCGTCGGGTAAATTTGCTCATGCTCTTTCGGGAATGCTGTTTTTTCCTTGTACTTCCCGTTTTTTACGATACTGCACTGTGTGCCCACGGCAACGACTTTCGGGTTCCCCCTAAGAAACTGGACCTGTTTTTTTATTTTGTATGCCGATGCAATGTCTGTCGGGTTCATGAAAGTGACGAATTGACCGGTTGCTTTTTGCATCGCGCGGTTGAAGCTGACGGCCGGGCCATATCGTTTTTTGTTGCGAAGGACTCGGATGCGGCTGTCACACTTTTTGAGGATCTGGGCTATTTTGTACGTGTCGTCGCGTGACCCGTCATCAACGAGGATAACCTCAAGGTCCTTATACGATTGGCGAAGCAGGCTCTCTACGGTTTTTGGAAGGAACGTACTGACGTTGTAGACAGGGACGATGATGGAGACTAGTGATTCATTTAACTTCATAATTGCGAGGTGCAGAAGGTCAGGATTGGCCTTTCAGGCAGAGGATTAAGGGTGATTGTATTCTACGTTTTTGTCTGGTTTTTGTCAAGTTTCGTATGGGAGCATGCGTGGATGGCTTGACAGCAACAAGAGAAATTGGGATGCTAAATAGGTATGCCGCAACAGCTTACGCCAGATACACAGGTTGGAATTAAGCCAGCAAGCACAGGCTCCCAGCCAGGAGAACCATTTGACCTTCGCAAGGCGCTCCATACGGTTGCTCATGCACCACAGAGAGTACAGCAAATGGATCAAGCCTCATTAGACGCTACTGCTAGGACAGGGATCGCCGTCGAGGCTGCAGAGCCCTCTCCTCCATCTGATGAATTTCCACGTATCCCGAAAGGGGCTGAGCCATATGCAAGAGGTAAGTATGGCTCCGATGATGGACCGCAGGATGAGCAAAATAGTGCTACAATGCGGCCACCTGGTAAGGGCGGGGAGACAATGGGAAAAGAAGGTCAACAAGCGGGGCAGCAGGGGTTTCAAACAGACGCTGCAAGGCGTGTCAGTGCAGATCTTGATGAGCTGTTGCAGCCAAAAAAGCCCGTCCCACTCAGGCAAGGTGTCCCGCTTGCAGATGTTCGTGCAGCACTTGAACAGGCTTCCCCAAATGGTAACGGAACAGCATCAGCGGTACTTTCAGGAAATGGAGTCTTTCATACTGAAGAGCCTCTACAGGAGAGCGTTGATGAAAACGGCCATCGGAGTTTGAATGGCGTCACTGAGCCTCTTGGCCACATGACTGTCTCTCTGCCACATGAAAACGGTGTTGTCGCAGTGGACTCGACGATCCCTGATGAGAGGGTTTCCGAGCGAGAAAGGGTCATTGAACAGAAAAATCGGCTTCGGGAGGAAATTATTCATGCAGTCAATACAACCTATCAAGAGATGGAGGACACGCTCCTTGCGAGTATCGGGAGACGGCTTGAAGGTAAGCATCATGAGCCAGCTAAGGAGGCTGTGAAAGAAGCAAAGCATCTCCTCGCCAAAGCGACAGTACAGGACCGGATCGTCGTTCGCTATGGTGACCTAATGCACCGGTTAGGCCCGCAAGAGCTCGCATCACTTCAGGAAGCGGTATCACGGGGTGAATCGCCGGATAGGGAGGCAGTACTCTCGCTTCTTCAGGAGGGTGCAAATAAGTCTGTTGCCCAGGCAAATAGGGATGCAGAAGGGCTACCGGATGAGGCTGTGACAGTTTTCAGAAGGGCAGCTGAAGACGAAGCAGATGAAACCAGAAGGGATGTCGCTTACATACGAAAAAATAG
>JAUYMJ010000096.1 GCA_030698775.1 bacterium | reverse complement strand
TGGTCAAAGTCCAAAAATCAGGATAGTCGACGTGTAGTTTGTGAGGGTCGGCGGCATATAAGTTTATTTTCAAAATGAAGTCTTGAACTTGTTCTTCATCGAGATAGAGTAAGAAAGACTTCATCACGTCTGAGAAACTAGCACCGACATTCAGGATGTCTCCCACGGTGAGATGTTTGTGCATATTCAAAAGTACCTTGCCACCAAGGATGAAACGCTTTTTGTCGATGTATTCCTGAGGCATCTTCTTGTCAGTGAAAACTATAAGATTTGATCGTAGCTTTTCATCGTCAATGTCGCCCAAGCCATAAGTCTTGGCTTCAAGGCTACGCAAGAAGTACTCGCCGTTAAGGTCAAAAATCAGCTTTCCATATTTTTCGTCCTTGGCCATATTAAGGAGCAATACTTTGACAAGATTGGTTTTCCCGAAACCGGATTGAGCGAAAACCATCGTTCTCTTGTTTCTCAGTCTATCGATCTTGAAAAGGATTTGACCTTTGTCTTCAGAAACGGTTTCCCCGATGCATAGAGAACCAATTGGTACACCATCTTCATTGGTCTTGTTTAATATTGCCTCGATTTCGCGTTTGTTCAGATGCCGCGCGATGTATGACACTATCGGCAACTTTCTGACGGCGGTTGTGAACGATAAAGATGTGCCGTTGTCCGTGTAGGTTCCGAGGATTCTCACCTTATATGTGTAGCTGAACATTTTCTGCTTGTCGCGTTCCGAAAGCTCCCTTTCAGCAATTCTGGCATAGTGAACGGCGATAAGCGTTTTGTCCTGCGACTTGAAGATGGGGTCCTCATCATAAATCTCGGCCTCAACGCGAGCGAGGAATTTTGTGCTTCCTTCGTCCTTTGGCGTTAGAACAATGAAGTCGCCTGTTTGAGGACTCGCCTTGGCGTCCTCGTAAGATGAATAAATCAGCAACGCATCTTCTGTAGTCTTTTGACCGTAAAGAACTCCGAAATCAGCTTGTATGCTCATAGTTTGTCTTTCTCCTAAAACCTGTCGTGCGTGTCCAAGAATAAATTCTCAATGTCCACATGATCCATTCGCTGGTCTTTATACAGCGAGTATTTTAAGCGATTAACGATTTCTTCTTTGAAGTTCCTCTTGAGCGAAATAAAATTGTGGGCTTCTGCTAGAGGATAGGGATAGCCCAAAATATAGTGCTCCTGTGTCAGCCGCGTTAATTCTTTGAATATTAGAGCAAGTGTGTTTCTGGCGCGCTCGGATGCGTCCGTTTCAATTTTGGGTATCGCATCGAAAATGTTCACGTCCACAATCACCCAGTCGTAATTTTGCAATTTTTCAACGTAGTCTAGTCTGGCTGCCATAAAGAGACCGAAACCACGACCGCCACTGATTGCCTTCTTGGCAAACATGTCGCCTTGATAAGCGGACTTCAAGACTGCGCTGGGCACTTCAAACCAACAGCAAAGCTTTTTTCTCTTTGGGTCTGTTGCGGTGAATGGATATTTGCGCTTTAGCTCATCTTGAAGGTAGCTATCGATTTGTTTGAACGTGTATGACAACTCCATTTTTACCGGCGATTGTTTAGTGATGGCGACTATCTTGATGCCTTTCCCATGCAAATATTTTCCTAGTTTAACCAAGTAAGGCTGTTTCATTGCAACTGGACGGAGCGTTCCGTCTCGGAGAATGAAATCTCCGGCTTTTGTGTCAGGAAGTTCGGCAACTTCAAGAACCATAGCGATTTCCAGGACTGCTTGGCAGAAAGACAAGAGTTTTGAGAGATTGGTGCAGATCGCTTCCTTGTTAAATGCAAAAACCTCCTCTGGCTTTCCGCCCCAAAATTCTACAAGCCGCTTTACGGGCTTCAAGGTGAGCAGTTCATCGTAGATTGCTTCAAGGTGGTCTTGATTGGTGACAAGGATATTTTCGGGATGGTATGCTTGACCTAGAATAACTGGATCATCGAGCGAGTTCATCCTCACTTGTTTCCCGTGTTGATAGCAAATATAACCAGCGGTATATATGGCGATGGCTAAACCGTTGTAGAACTCCTCGCTGTTGTAACTTCCATCAATCGCGTAAAAACGTCTATCCGTGTTGTCAATTTCACCAAAGGGGAGAATTTCAAAAATCTGAGGTGTTTCTATATTGTCCTCATTCCCGATGGGATTGATGCTGTAGCTCTTATTGTTCCTATTGTTAATATGTCGAGCAACAGCTTCTATAGCACTATCGGGAATTTCTTTTCGTGACATAGCTCTTTGGAAAGAAAAGTGAAGATTACACGGAACACACCCAAACTTTATAATATACTGCTAAGTTAGTATGTTTTATGATTATCTCCTAGAAGGAATAGCATATTTAAATTGCTTATGCAACATAACTATTTATAACTTAAGAGGATCTGCTTGATTATTATTTGGTAATTTAGGTTCTTCTTACCCTTAGTTGAGGAAAAGGATTCTAGGGTCAACTGTTTGTTTCTAAAGATTTTATAAGTGCCTTTGACTCTTCAAAATTCTCTATTATTTCACTCGAATCCTAGACCCCTTGAACCCTGATGCTCTAAACCAACTCTTTTGGAGATGATCTGTAATTTATAAATGATCTGGTGCTGAATCAGAGAGATTTTTTGCCAATAAACGGAAGATACTTCAAGTAGGATTTTCCCTTGGTTCTGCTAAACTTTTTTAAACATTCCTCACTACAAAAATA
>JAUYMJ010000001.1 GCA_030698775.1 bacterium | reverse complement strand
TTCAAGGGTTGAAACAATTGTGACGACATCAAAAAAATTGTTTGGGAATGAAGTCTTTCGAATATCCTCTTTTACGTACGTAAGATTTTTATGCTTAAATGCATAGTCTTCGATATCAAGTGCATATACGACGTGACCAAGTGATGCGAGTTCGAGAGGAATTTGACTATATCTGCTTCCGACATCAAGGATAATGCTTTTCCTCTCAGGAATATGTCTAATGATAAGTGGGTTTTCAAGGATTCGTTCTGAAAAAACTTCCCATTTGATGATATGTCTTGCATAGTCACTTACTTTTGAAGGTAAAATATAACTCCCTATATGCATTAATCGTTCGGCAATAGTCATAGTGATAATAGTTTCATACTATAACAAGTTTAGACCATTTAAACAAGACGTTTCTTACTCTATCAGAAAATCGTAGGAGGAAATTAGACTCGAAAAAACTTTAGACAAGTACTTCTTTCTGATTGAAATAATCAAAAAATCTTATTGTATTTTTATGAGATACAACACATAACACAGTGTTCGCAAACTGTGACGAAACGAACTCCCTCTCATCAATTCCTGAGAAAAACATGTAAACACAGCGAAGAATCCCGAGATGAGAAACTACGAGTACATTTTTCTGTGTTGCCTTCAACGACAACAATGTGTTTTTTGACCGTTCATAAAGCATGCTATAACTCTCCCCCGGTTGGCTGAGGTACATACCCGGATGAACAAAATGAAATGGATCATTTTGGCGTACTTCCCACAATTTTGTTTTTTTTATCGTATCCTTTTTTTTATGCTCCCATGCGCCATAACAAACTTCAGCCAGATTAGTGTTGACCAAGATCTCCTTTTGCATTCCTTGCAATGCAAGCTTTGCTGTTATAAAAGCTCTCTTTCGCGGACTCACAACAACCTCGTGTATTTTTTTATCCCGAAGAAATATCCCTAATGCTTTCGCTTGACGTTCCCCCAGATCAGTCAAAGACGAGTCTGCCAGACCTTCAAATCTTTCTTCTTCTCCTGCTTTCGTCTGAGCATGTCTGGCAAAAATTATCATTATTAGATTATACCATCCGTTTGATATTACAGAAAAAATTAATTAAGATTAATTGATGAGTTTGACACGACAACAGATTATCACTCATAGAGGTCTTGTGCCTTCACGAAAAAACTTCTTTCCTGAAAGCAGTTATGAGGCATTTGAGAATCTGCTTGCACGGGGGTTTGGGATTGAGTTTGATCCAAACTTCGTGAAAGACGGTATTGTCGTTTCACATGATGCAAATCTTAAAAGGATTACGGAAGGGAGAGATAACAGAGAATTTAAAGATCTCACTGTTGCCGAAATAACTGATATCAAATACGGAAAGCAAAAAAAGGGACGAACCCCAACATTTGATGAACTCATGGCTCTTATTCGAAAAAGCAAATCCAAAGTAAATGCCTTGCATCTGAAAGGAAAATTTCAAGAGGATCGCTATATAGACCGTCTCGTAGACGTTCTCAAGAAGCATGGTGATGTTTTGTCAAAAATTTTTATCTTCGATGCAAAACCTGAGGTTGCGAGATTTCTTAAAAACAAAATCCCTAAACTTACCCTCGCTCCGTCTGTCTCTCACCCTTTTGATATCAAACGCTATAACAAAGCGGTTCTTGGAACGCTTGTTTCGGTTAGTAACGCAATTGACTTTAAAAAGGAAGGGATTTACGACTGGGTTTGGCTTGATGAATGGGACCTCACAGGTGAAAATGGGACTAAGAAATCACTCCTCAACAAAAAAGTTTTTGATTCCTTAAAAAAAGTGGGATACAAAATTGCACTCGTTACCCCTGAACTTCACGGTACGTCTCCGGGACTATTGGGCAGGGAGGCACATCAGGATGCAGAAAACAAAGAGAAACTTTTTTCTAGAATGAAAAAAATTATCGCTCTCAACCCAGACGCGATTTGTACCGATTATCCCGAGGAAGCCCTGAAGTTATGAAGACTTTGCGGGATGATAATGAGCAAGAAAAAATTCGAGATCACTTGGCGTCCCGAGTCCCCAGACTTTCTCGATAATTGCTGCTTGTACACCAAAACCTTTTTTTATCAGTCTTTGATAAATGGGCGCTATATAAAACTCCTGTTTCCCTGTCGCCCCGTACATATCATTTTCACGTATCATTGCCTCCGCTTCGTCGATGAAAATATTCCCCTTTGAGAAATAGTATGCCCCGATGTTTGCATACGCCCCCAGCTTTGCAAGTGTGGCATCTTTCTCGCCGACAGCCAACGCACGCTTTGTTCCGTCAAATAAGGTAAAACTCCACTTTGGGTCATCATCCGGAGGTTTAAATACCGGAATAATTCCGGCAACTTTACTACCCATCTTTTCGATTGTTTTGTAATATGGGGTACCGATAAAAAAATGGTCCGAGTCGGAGATAATAAGCGGTTCGTTCTCCGCGATATACACTTTTGCCGTAAGCGCTGTCTCTGTTGCTCCCCTCGTTACTTCGGGAATAAGAACAATTGATATATCTTTAGAAAAAAGTGACTGTAAAACAGAAATGATCTTGAACTTCTCTTCGTGCTCCTCTAAACAAATAAATGTGAGATCTTTCGGTCGTACAACAAAAGACGTCTTAGCCGGGTTGTGGAGAAAATCAATAAACGGAAGTGACTTTACTGCCCAGACGATCATAGGAAGGCCTTGTACTGTGATTAACGGTTTTGGCTTTTGAAACTCAGGGTTTTTTGCTGCAACTGCTTGAAACCTCGAGCCTCGTCCTGCCATAGGAAACACAATTTTCACTTGCGATCTCCTTTAAAGTATTTCTCAAAATACAAAACGTCCTCAGGCGTCCCCATGCTCCACATGAAATCGGCAGAAACTGCTTTTATCTTATCCCCTCTTCCTAGAAGTTCATTAAAAACAGGACAGACATAAAACTCATTGTTTCTTCTAATATCTTTCCTGATCATTTCCTGAGCAGCCCAGACAAAATCTTTTCCATGTCTGAAGTAATAAACACCCACAGTCGCATGATTTGAGATCGGCACTTTTTCCGCAACCTCTACAACGTATCCTTTTTCGTTTAGTTTGGCAAAACTCCACCGGGAATGTGTTGCTTCAAAGACCGGGATAAGTCCCGAATATTCTTTCTTTTTTTTCCTGAGCTCTTCTTCAAATGCTTTCGATTTGAAATACTGATCGGCATTTGAAATGATCAGCTCCTCATCGGTCTGAATATGTTCTTTCGCAAGAAGGGCGCTTACAGCCGCCCCATCAGTCACCCCATCAGTGAGTAACACGGTAGCAGTATCCCCATAGATACTTTTCAACACGGAGGTGATATGATGCATTTTTTCGTGCTCCCTGAGGCAGACAAAAATAAATTTTTTCTTCTGAATAAAACCTAGGGAGTCACATGCCCACTCGATCATATATTTCCCTTTCGCTTTAATAAGCGATTTGGGACTCGTATATCCGGCTTCTTTAAAACGTGAAGCTCTTCCTGCAAGTAAAAAGAGGATCGTCATAAATTTTCAAGAACTTTTTTTTGATAATGCATCACACTCTTTAAGATTTCGTGGCGTTTTTTAAAAAGCGAGGCATTCGTTTCATATAGTTCTTTGTATAACATAAATAAACTGGCGTAGCAATTATGATTGTGCATGTTTGGAATGTATTTTTTCTCTATTGCAATAAGTTTACTGCCCTCTTTTATTGAGGCCAATTTTCCTCTGCCTTTCTGACAAAGTATATAAGCGCCAAGAGCCGTTGTCTCAACTTCCTTTACGACATGCACGGGAATCCCGAGTACGTCTGCACGGATTTGTGCTGCGAGGGACAGTTTAGCAACTCCACCGGACATATTGATCTTTGCAATCTCAATGCCACTTTTCTCAAATTCGTCTACCATCATTTTCGCTTGAAAAGCATTCGCTTCAAAAATACTTCTGATAATATCTTTCCTTGAATGGAATCGTTCCATGCCAAAAAACATCCCCCTCACGTAGATATCTGAGATCGGAAGCCTCTCACCGATGAGATACGGGATAAAGAGAAGCCCGTTTGCCCCGAGACTGCTCTCGGTTGCTTCCCGTTCAATAAGAGAATAAAGCAATGCATCATCTTTTGGATAAACGTCCGAGTAATAACACTCCTTCGCCCACTCTAAAACGCCTCCCTCGAGGTTGTTTGAACCGCCAATAATACGTAATTTTTCACTGACGAACTCCTGCTCGAGAAGTTTAGGGGAAAAAACAGACTTTTTGTGAGTGAATACTCTGTATGAAGAGCATGTACCACATACGTTGTTCAACTCTCCCTCCTCGTGCGTACTGCTTCCTATCAGAGCGCATAAGGCGTCATATGTCCCGACAAAAACTTTGGTTTGTGAAAGAAATGGGAACATACCTACGACCCCTTTTTGAACATTACCAATACCCGTTCCCGGATCAACAACTTTTGGAAAATACGAAGATGAGAGACCGAGTTTCTTTAGGAGTTTTTTTGGATATGACCGGCTGTTCCTATCATAATAGCACTTCTCCGCATTAAATATGTCCGTTACATATTTGCCTGTAAGCTTAAAGAGAAGGTAATCATTTGCTGAAAGGAACCGTTTTGCTCTCCGAAATACTGACCTCTTGTGTTTTTTCAGCCAAAGAATTTTTGGAAGAAGATAACTGGCGTCTACCTTGTGTGCATTCAGTTCCGAAATTTGAAGGAGATATTGACGAATTTCATCCGCTTCGTCGGCAGCACGTTTATCAGAAACCATGAATACTTTGTCTATTGGATCGCCATCATCATTAATGACGACCAAACATTGTGCAGACGACGTAACGGTAAGAGTAGTTATATTTTTGACTATCTCTTTTTTTTGCGACAGGTTACCCAATAGTTCTTTCAGCAACTGCCACCATTCTTTTGGGTCTTGCTCTACATGGAGGCCATTGATTGTTGTTCGAACAGGAAGCCAGTCTTCAAATATCTTTACACCTTTTTTATCAAAAAGAATGAGCCGGATGCTTCGTAAACTAAGATTCACAACACATGTTATGTTCTCGTAATGGTGCATAGGGGTACGCATTAGCTCTTTTTACGAAGGGATGCAAATCCCGCGATTATCCTCACTACTTTCTCAGACACATTCTTACTCCGATAATCCATTGGTAATTCCCTCTGCATTGCTGTCGCAATTTTTATTGCAACGGATACCCCTTCTTTTTGCACCCCACAAAGGACAATCGATCCCGAATCAAATGCCTCCGGACGTTCGGTACTTACGCGAATTTGTACAGCAGGAAAATCTGCAATCGCCGATTCTTCCTGGATTGAACCACTGTCAGACAACACGCAAAATGCATTCTCCTGAAGTTTATTGTATGCAAAAAAACCAAATGGGGTATGAAAAATAATCCGTTTATCTAATTTTTTATGAAGGTTCCGTAGGCGCTGTTTTGTTCGTGGATGAAGAGACACAATAATGGGATGATCATATTCCTCCGCAATCCAATTAAGGGTCGAAAGTAACTCTGAAAGCACCTCTTTACTATCAACATTCTCCTCTCTGTGCGCGCTTACTAAAAAATACTTTTTCCCCGAAAGATGAAGCTCATTCAAAATAGGAGAATTCTGGATCTCTTTCTGATAGAAATGTAATACTTCAGCCAAAGGTGTCCCGGTCACAAATACATTTTGCGGTGGAATATTTTCTGCCAGGAGATATCGACGGCTGTGTTCCGTGTATGCTAAGTTGTAGTCACTGATGTGGTCAACAATTCTTCGGTTGATTTCTTCAGGAACGTTCCAATCAAATGATCTGTTCCCCGCCTCCATATGAAAAATGGGAATTTTTAGCCGCTTGGCCATAATTGCACTCAGGGCACTATTCGTATCACCCAAAATAAGAATCCCGTCAGGAGATTCTTTGTGCATCACCTTCTCAGTCTGAGATAGTATGTTTCCGATTTGGCTCCCAAGTGATGGTGCCTGGACTTCAAGAAGATAGTCAGCTTTCCGTATCCGTAATTCTTCAAAAAATATCTTACTCAGCTCATAATCATAGCTCTGGTTTGTATAGACAAAGATATGCCGGAAATATTCGTCGAGTCGGGGCAAGATCCGAGACATTCTAATTATCTCGGGTCTTGTTCCAAGAATGGTCATAATCTTTAATTGATGTTTATTTTGTCTTGGCATTTTTATTTTTGTCTAACATTTCACGAATCTCGGGAAGTGTTCTTAGGAGCGTGATTGTTTCTTTGACCGTCAAGCGTTTTGTGTTCTCTGATGTATACGCTATTCTTGTTTGCTTTTTTTTATTTTTTCCAAAAAAATACTGATTATAATCAAGTCCTTGTGTTTCGGGAGGAACTTTATAATAGCTGCCCAAATCCTTTGCTCTCAACAATTCTTCAACAGTAATCAATGTTTCATGCATCTTCTCTCCCGTCCGTATGCCGACTTGAGCAATACCTTTCGTATAGGAAAACAGCTCACAGAGTGCAGTAGCAAGTGTTTCCATGGTTGCAGCGGGTGCTTTCTTGACATAAATTTCCCCGTTTTTTCCGTTTGTTAATGCGTAAAGGACGAGTTCAACAGCATCTGAGAGAGGTAACAAAAACCTAGTCATTCCATAATCGGTAACAGTTAATTTTTTTCCACGTTCCATAAGACCGACAAAGTGTGGAATAACCGATCCACGCGAGTACATCACATTACCATAGCGGACACCACATAAAACAGTTCTTATTCCTCGTATGGACAAAACTTCCCTGGCTTTTGCTACCATTGTTTTCTCCATGAGGGCTTTTGACATCCCCATTGCATTTATCGGATACACTGCCTTGTCTGTACTTAATACAACGACGCGCTCTACGTTTTGTGCAACGGCGCTCTCAATAACATTGTTTGCCCCAAGGATATTGGTCCTTACTGCTTCTAAAGGAAAAAATTCACAGGAGGGGACCTGTTTAAGAGCTGCTGCATGAAAAACATAGTCAACTCCCCTCATAGCATTATCAACGCTATCTCTATTTCGGACATCCCCTATGATAAATTTAAGGAGAGGACTGTTATACAAAATCCTCATATCGTGTTGCTTTTTTTCATCACGACTGAAGATAATGATCTTTCTCGGCTTCATTGTCAGGAGAACCTTCACTACCGTGTTCCCGAACGACCCTGTACCGCCAGTGATGAGTATCGTCTTCCCCTTCAAGTACTTCCTATATTGAGTAAACATATTATTTTTTGAGAATTCTTTTTACATTTCCAGAAAACAGCACATTATAGTCGAATTGCTTCACATAATCCAATGCATGGCTGCGATACCGTCTATATGTCTCCTCATTTTTCACAAGCCTTTCCACAGCTTTTATAAAACTCTTTTCTGAATATTTGGCTATTATACCGCACCGTTTCTGCTGGATCTCTTGCCAGTTGGCAATGGCATTGGTCGCTATGACGGGAAGTCCTAAGAGCATATAGTCTTTGATCTTCGCCGGGTCTGCATTTTTTACCTTATCATCAAGAATATCTGTATTAAACGTTGCCAGTCCAATACCACCAGTTGAAAGTAGTCGTTCAACTCTGCTTCGGTTTTTCACCCACCCATAAAACCGAACATTTCGCTCAACACCTTTGTCTTTTACGAGATGTTTTAAATTATCCAATTCCTCACCCCCTCCTATTACCTCGAGTTTTATACTGGGAAATTCTTTGATCAGTTGAGGGAGGCTTCGTATAACCAGATCCACACCCATGTGTTTTACGAGATGCCCGACAAACGTTAATATAAACCTCCGCTTTGGATCATATTCCTTCCTTGGGGCTTTTTCATACCAGATACCGATAGGGACAGTAAACTGTTTGCCAAAGGCTTTCCCGTGCACGAGGTTATGGATCTTTCTCGCGGATACCATCTGTGGTGATACATTCCATGTTTCATCTGAGTATCTGACACAAAATTTATCTAATGCATGATATGCCCAATTTAATATAGGGTTCTCGTATCTTGTCGGAAAGTAATCAATAGTGTAGTAAACGACTTTTCGAACTCTCCCAAACCATTTAAGCAGAATGCCGGCAACAGCATTAACATTATCAATACCGATAAATACATCTGCTTTTTTTTTAACATGCAATGACCAGTAGATAGTCAGAAAAAAATGTGTGATAACAGGTAGGAGAAGACCTGTAAATTTTTTTTTTGATGTCAGCCTTTTCACCGGAAAACCTTTCTCATAGACTTGCACAAATGAATACTCTTTTTTATTTGCGTCGATCTGCGGAAGCGGGTGACTGATAAAAAAAAGAGTATTTACTTTGTCTTGTATTAAATAATCTCGTAACGCTTGGGAGGCAGAATAAATAAGAAAGTGAGTTACAAGAATAATAGTACTATCTCTTACTTTCAACATAGTAGGTGTCTTCATCCGTTGGGTTGAATGGCTCATCTGTGTACGCAATCAAATACATCATATCGGTACCGATGTTTTTTATTGAATGAAGATAATTTTTTGGTATTTCGACAAGAAGAAATTCCTCATCACTCATTTTGAGCGTCTTTGTTTCTCCTGATTTTCTGTCGGTAATCGTTAAGAGCCCTGATCCTTTAATCACACAGTACCATTCACGTTTGCGTAGATGATAATGGTTTCCTTTTATTTTTCCAGGAAGTGCAGTCGTGACAATCAGCTGCCCAAAATGTTTTCCGTCTACGTCTCTGGACTTTAGTATCTCGGCCAACCATCCCCGGTCATCTTTAATCTTCAAAAGTTTTTTTGTTTTAATACGTTTCATATTGAATCCATCATCCTTGTAATTCCCTCTTCAAACGAGACGCGTGGCACCCAGCCAAAGATTTCTTTTGCGGTATTCTTTTTTAAATTTCTCGAATACCCTATATTATCAGATTCTTCTGGAGAATAGTTCACTTTTATCTTTCGGGATACGTGTTGCTGCATTAGTGATACTACCTTTCTGACAGTTTCTGTTCTGCCTGAGCAAACATCTATTTTTAGAAAACGGTTTTTCAACGGGAGCGACAGGGACTTTTGAATTATATCTGCTGCATCGGTAACATAAAGAAAATCTCTCATCGTACGTCCATTCCCGTGGATGGTTATTGGTTTTCCTGTTCTTATCTGACTGGCGAAGGTAGCAATGACCGAGTTATAGAATGGCCTTGCTCCCGGCCCGTAAAGATTTGAGAAACGGAGAGCTACCCCCTCAAGAAGATTTTTTTTGGCATAACTCTCTATTAATTTTTCAGCAAACAATTTTGACAGTCCGTAAATGCTGTTTGCATCATATGCCTGCGTTGACGAAGCGAACACAAAACGTATACCGGGTGAATATAAAGCAATTGCTTTCAGTAATCCATGAGTACCAAGCGTATTCACCCTGAGGATCTCATGATCATTGGCCCTATTTAAGCCAGCCATGTGGACTACTGCTGAAGAATCCTGGAGAAGATTTTTCATTGAGGGCAAATCATCAAATGAATGCTTCCCTCTTTCAAATCTGGATAGCGTAACCCCTGTTTTTTTTCCAAGAAGTCCAGTAACATACTTCCCAAGAAATCCCTCTCCCCCGGTGATGACTATTTTTTTCATACCTGATTCCTTCCTTTGATAAACCCTGCAAACCCCGCAACCTGCTCGCAAAATAACATGATAAACATTCCACTCGTTGTGAAGGGATGGGAAAGAAGCAGGCTCCAATTACGATAAAATGCGGGCCTTAAAAAATAAATCGTTTGCGAGAGATTATTTCGAAACGGATGTTTACGTAAATATGCATCAAGTTTCAGACCATAATAATATTTTTTTCTCACTACCGTAAAAAGACGTAAATTCCCCTCATCGTGCAGGATATATTCCTTAATTCGCCCAATGACAAAACCTTTACTTCGAATCCTCTGGGGAAGATCCCAATCCTCAGGACCGGTAATCTTCTCATCATATCCGCCAATTGAGTGAAATGTTTTTCTCTCAAAAAACCTGGCTGCTTCAATCGATTGGTCATTCTCATAACATTTCCTTTCAAGTGTCTTACATGCTGCCCAGAATCCGGTTCCAAAACTTTTTTCCGGAATCACAACCGCTTTCACACGTGCATTATTTTCAGCAGCAGCAACACAACCTCTTATCACGTCTTTTGTGAGTATCATATCGGAATCCGGAATCAGGAGATATTTTCCTTTCGCTTTGTCTGCTCCAAAGTTCCTCTGTGCTGATCGTTCAGGGCCATGTCTGAACACATTTCGGGTATATTTTTTGAGCAAGGGATATGTCCGATCGCTGGAAAAGTTGTCTACTGCAATGATTTCAATTTCAGTGTATGATTGATCCTTTATACTCGTCAGAAGCTTTTCCAACGTCTTCTCCGAGTTTTTTGTATGAACAATAACGGATACGAGGGGTTTGACCTTGCTCATTGTAATAGTGGTCTTTATGATACAGGATCTTACGGATAACCTCAAGAAACCTCGTCTTCATAGCCCGAGCGGCTTGTTGACAACCCTCACTATGGCTCATATAATGCTAAGGTCAGTATACAGATGCATCAATTTTCACAGGCATTACTAAAGGGACTACTTGTCTGTTTGTTGGTTTTTTCGATTACCAATAGTTCTCCGACCGTATTCGCGAAAGAAGACGGTACTGAGTCCGCTAAAGTCACAGCACAACAACCGCAGGCGCAATATCTCCTTGCATATCCGGGAATGCTCCCTGACAGTCCACTCTATAAACTCAAAGTGCTGAGGGACAAAATAGCGACATTTCTCATCAGCGATCCAATGAAAAAAATTGACTTCTATCTGTTAAGAGCCGACAAAGGTATCCTTGCGTCTTCGATGCTCCTTGATAAAAAAGAAATAGCGCTTGCAAAAGAAACTGCCCTGAAGGCGGAAAACAATATCACAGAACTCGTAAGACAACTCTCCTCGCTTCCACAGAAACCAGAAGCTAGCCTCTTTGAGAGGCTTATGCTTGCATCACGAACACATCAAGCTATCTTTGAACAGATGATCAAAAAAACAAAAGGGGACGATAAAAAAACGTTTCAGGATGTATTGTACTTTTCAAAATCGAATCTTGAAACAATCAAAAAGTTGTCTAAGAAAAACCCTTCACAGTGGCTAGACCAGACGCAATAATGACCCCTCTGTCTATTATTATTCCAGTCAAGGATGAAGAACAGTCACTTCCTGTTCTCTATAAAGAACTTCTCTCAGTATTTGGGCAACAAGAAAATGTTGAGATGATCTTCGTTGATGATGGGTCAATTGACGATAGCTATGACGTACTCAAAAGTCTTCAGAAAAAAGACAAAAGGATCACAATCATCAAATTCCGGGGTAATTTTGGAAAGTCGGCTGCGCTCAATGCGGGATTTGCAAAAGCAAAACATGAAACCATTGCGATGATGGATGCTGATCTTCAGGATGACCCGAGTGAAATTCCTAAGCTTCTCCAGATACTTCAGGATGGTTATGACCTTGTTTCCGGGTGGAGACGGAAACGATCCGACTCTCCGGTAAAGCGTATGTCCAGCTACTTCTTTAATAGAGGAACTGTGTTTATAACAGGAGTAAGGCTTCATGATTTTAATTGTGGACTCAAAGTAATGAAGAAAAAAATTGCTCAGTCTTTGAATCTCCACGGTGAGCTTCACAGGTTTATACCAATTCTTGCCGCAAAAATGAAATTTAAGGTTACCGAGGTCGAGGTGATCCATAGAAAAAGGAGATTTGGAACCTCAAAGTTTGGGTTGGAAAGAAGTTGGAGGGGGATGCTTGACCTTCTTACTATTATCTTCATATCAGACTATGCAACAAAACCGGCACACTTTTTCGGTCGTGTCGGTTTGCTATTGGTCCTTGTTGGAGGGGCATTTGATGGGTATGTGACGTTTCTGAAAATAACAACGGGAAGCACACAAGATAAAATTCCGTTGTTTCTTGCGGGCATGCTCTTTATCGTCGTTGGGGTACAACTGTTATCAACCGGACTTATTGCAGAAATGGTTGCGCATTATCTGTCCAGGGATAATGCAGGTCAAAAAGACCTCGATAAATATCTATAGATGCTTCTTGATAAACACACGCACGTAACTTGTCTTAAGAAACGAAAACCCCACTTTTGTGAGCGCACTGTCAAGTAAATACATGAGTTTTGGGAATGTATTAACCAAAGGATAAAATATTGGCCTCACGTATAAGAGGTGAGTTGGGATTGATCTGTTTTCTTCAAAACCTTCCTTCTTCAGCAATCTCTGCATCTCAAACGGTTGGCGTACTCTCACATGTCCTTTCTCAAATAATTGATAACCCATGTAAGGATATTTATCATGTACAATGATGTACTGTCTTGATAAACGAGCTAAGTTCGAAACTGATTTTTTCCATTCTGCATCATCAACGATATGATACAGTACGTCAAAACAATGGACGATATCAAACTTTTCCCGAAAAGAAGACGGTTCTGCAAGATTCATCACTTTTGTCTGTATCTTTGAAAATCTCTTTTTTATCATATCCAGCGCCCCTTTTGATAAATCTATCGCAGTCACCTTCGCACCTTTTCTTACATAAAATCCGCTAAAAATTCCGATCCCAGCACCGGCATCCAGAACTGATGAACGCTCAAGAGGTATGTGGTATCGATCTAACACCTTTACAAGCGCATCCTCCGCCCTTTTGTACATAAAATGGTTTGCCACATCGTTGAATCTCTTATGGCCAACACCTGTGAGTTTTTCGCCTGTCAGCTCAAGACGATCGATCCAATATTTTTTATAATCAAACTTCTTTGTCATTGTGAAAAACATTCGTAAATATAATATCAAACTTCTTACCAATAGTCTTCCACCCGTACTTTTCTCCAACGCTTCTTACAGCCATAGAAGTCAGGCGCGACCGTAGTTTTTCGTCGTTTAACACAAGCAGTACCTTCTCCGCTATCGCTTCATAGTCTTTCTCTTGCACGAGTAGACCGGTTACATTATCGTCAACGAGGTATTGTATACCACCGCTCTTACTCACAACAACCGGCAAACCTTGTGCCATAGCCTCAATAACTGCAAGGCCCTGACCTTCTCGTTCTCCAGTCAGTGAGTTTGTTATCGCGGGTGCGACAAATACATCACAATCTGCAAAAATTGAAGAAAGTTTCGACTGAGAAACATTGCCGAGAAAGCTAATATGCTCCAGTACACCCAGTTTTTTTGCAAGAGAAACAAGACTCTCCTTCTCGGGACCGTTTCCAACGATCAAGACTTTTATGTTTTTTTTCTCTGCCAACATTAATGGGATTGCCCGAATCAGAAACTCATACCCTTTCCAAACTATCAACCTTCCGACGGCAACGACATAAAGATCTTTCTTTTTTTTTGGTGTCAACTTCTTCGGATGGAAAAGCGTCGTATCAATTCCCATCGGAACCAATTCTACCCGTGCACGATTTGATAATTCACGAACTCCCGCATATGTTGCTTTACTGTTTACCGTTACCATATTTGCATTATTTATTGCAAGCTTTTTAAGGACTGAGAATTTTCTCAATCCAAAGATATCTGAACCGTGGACAGTGATAATATATGGCGTTCCAAGTATAATCTTCCCAAAACATGCAATAAGTCCCTGTGGCAAGATCCAGTGAGCGTGCACAAGCTCAT
>JAUYMJ010000103.1 GCA_030698775.1 bacterium | reverse complement strand
AAGAAATACCGCGATGAAGAGAAGCGGCATTACCATGCCGAGCACATACATACCGCCTATCGCTAAGGCACCCAAAAAATTGGGAGAAAGAAATGTGAGTGTCAATATGCCGATCAGGACAGGGGCACAGCACGCACTCGTAATTCCTGAAAAAATCCCGAGGGTAAATACGGAAAATATGTCAGGTTTTCCTCCTGTTGCACGTCCGAAACTGGGCATAGGAAATTTCAATCCCAAAAAAGTTATGGCGGCCGCAACCAGCATGACGAAACCTCCGAGATAATAAATGCCGTCGTGATACTCAAAAAGGAACTTTGACAATGCTGCAACGCCAAGGACAGCGGGCATCATAACGACGAAGATTCCTAAGCCAAAAACGAGGGTCATGAGAACAACCTTTTCTTTTTCTTTGAAGACATTTCCGAGATATGCTGGAAGCAAAAACGAAATACAACACGGCGCAAAAAGCGCAACAATCCCCGCGACAAATGCAGCTATAAGTGACGTTTGAAAAAGAACTCCTTCCATAGGCTTATTTAGCTACAACCCCTGTAAGCGTAAAGGTAATCTTTGGGGTTCCTTTGTCATTTGTTTCAACCGAGACAAAACGGGTAACTGGACCGACCCCTTGTGGACCATGGTACGTTTGGTCAAAAATAGCAGTGACTTTCGCTTCTTTTCCGGCAGGAACATCACCCACCCAATCAGAAAGACCACTCATCCCAAAATCCGGACTAACCGAACCCTCAATCGTCACATTTGCTTTTGTACAGTGACAGGACGTTTTCACATTAAACAGCTTGAGCGTCTCAGTTCCCGTATTCTTAATAGCAAATACCTTCGTTGCTTTCGGATCGCTATAAATGATATTTCCGAAGTCAAAACTTGTCGAATCTTGCGTTTCAGCTTTGGCATTTTGCGAAGGAGCAACTTGAGGGGTAGTTAAAGTTGTAGAAGAGGAACTGCTGACGAGCACGATCCCACCAAGAAAGATGACAAGAGTTACCACTGCAATAATGACAAAAAATTTCTTCTCACCCATATTACTTATCATGGTTTCTAAAAAGAGTCATGATTTCCTCAACTGATTGTTTCGCTTTTCCTTTCTGTACAAGACCGACAACGCAGGTCTGAAGATGGTTTTCCAAAAGAAGATAGTCAGTCTCTTTCAATGCATTTTGTACGGCTCTTGACTGATTGATGACGTCAATACAATATTTTCCGTCCTCTGCCATTTTGAGAACAGTTTCCAGATGGCCCTTTGCGATTCTGATCCTGTGAACAACCCGCTCGTTGTGGGTCATGTCCTTGATCCCCAATCCTCCCATAGGGGATATACTATGCCTAAAAGACTAGACCGTATGTGATTTCTGTCACAGGTTTTCCCAAGCTCTCAAAAAGGACTCGTTCCCACAAGCTACACTCCTGTATAATAGCTAGATGAGACGCCATTTTTTGACTCTTCCCCGCAATATTTACCTCCTCTCAATAAGCCAAGTGCTTGGGATGTCCGGCACCACACTCGTGGCGCTACTCGGCGGGCTCATCGGTGCGGAGATTGCACCCACTCCAACGCTCGCGACACTTCCCGCGACAACAATGATCGTCGGCGTCGCGGCGACCACAATCCCGGCGGCACTCATTATGAAAAAAATCGGCAGAAAAAACGGATTTTTCTTTTCGGCAATCCTCGCATCGTTGGCAGCGCTCCTTATGGCATTTGCCGTTTCTCATCACAATTTCTTCCTATTTTGTTTTGGTACGTTTTTACTCGGGACAAATGGTGCATTTGTACAACAGTACCGCTTCGCAGCTACAGAAAGTGTGGGCAAAGACATGGCGAGCAAGGCGGTTGGATTCTTATTGTTTGCCGGAATACTTGCAGGCTTCATCGGACCTGAGATTGCAAAACGGACAAAGGATATGTTTGCACTTCCCGAGTACACCGGACCGTTTATCATCCTTGCAGTGCTTCTGGGAATTTCGGCATTACTCCTCACATTTCTGAAAGATACCCAGCTCCACGAGGAAGTGATACACCCAAAAGAACGGTCGCTCAGAAGTATTATCGTACAGCCGCATTTTTACATAGCAGTCCTGGCAGGGGCGACAGGATTTGGCGTGATGACGTTTATCATGACGGCAACACCAATTCATCTGCATACAATGTCCCATTACAGCCTTGATGCCACTGTTTTTGTCATCCAAAGCCATATTATTGCGATGTTTTTGCCGTCTCTTTTTACTGGCTTTCTTATCCAAAAATTTGGTGTGTTCCGTATTCTCCTTTCGGGAGTAGCAAGTTTCTGTCTGACTGTCCTACTGGGAGTAAACGCACATGGTATCGTGCCCTATTGGGTCGCACTTGTACTACTGGGGATAGGGTGGAATTTTCTTTACATCAGTGCGACAGTATTACTGGCACAAAGCCACTCCCATCTTGAACGGTTTAAGGCTCAGGGACTCAATGATTTTATTGTTGTCGGAAGCCAGATGCTTGCGTCGTTTTTTGCAGGGACAGTATTGTTCAGCGGCGGATGGATTAACCTCAATTTGTTGACGCTACCCCTTATTTTCATCTCGTTTATCGTATTCTTCCTCAACCGGAAAAAATTAGTAAGAGCATAATTTCATTAAAGAGAGGGGCTCGTGTGGTGGAAGTGGAAAGAAAAATAATTGTACCGGGAATCCGGACTGATACTCTCAGGCAGAGACTGGGAGTAAGGCTTCCCGGTCTATGTGCCCTACGGGAGACAGACCCTTGAAGATATTTACCGGATGAGGAGCCACCCGACCCGGAAGCGGACTCACAGTATCTAACAAATCAGATGGAATCCTGGTCCAGGTACCCAAATAACGCCTGTTTGCTTCACCCCTGCTTTCTCCCACGTGTGGAGACTCGAATACAACGTCATGATTGACAAGTCCGCTGAGGTAACTCTCAAGTATTTGCCTCACTTCTCCTGTATCAAATACTTTAGGAATCTCTCTGTTCTCCTGTCGACAAGCTTCGCGTATTGCATGTCTTCCCTCTTGCTCTGAGACCCCGAGAAGCTGGAGAGACCGCATGTGGACTTCAGGGAGTATATCCCTATAAAACCGGGGATCCTCCATGACCGAAGGAGTCAGCTTTGCCCGGATGGTAAGGGCTGCATCATGGAAACGTTCTTGTTTCCCTCCTCTCCTGTCAAACCAAATTGTCGATGCGGACAGGGCAATCTTCCGTATCTCTACAAACTCCTCAGGTACCGCTTCGGGCTTTCTCGCAAAAATCCTGCCGACTGCTTCAGAAACGTGCTCTCTCACTTGCATGCATTTACCTTATAAACAGTATTATGGAAAAAAGCAAGAAGAACCAGACAAACGGGAGGAGGTTACATCTTCAAGAGCTCAAGGACTTTATAGAGGACAACTCCCGGCCAGAAGATAGCTTTAAATACTCCGAGATTCCATCGACAAATGATGTTGCATGCTGCAGATAATACACTAACGCACCGAGCATTCCTATACCGTAAATCGCACCCGACCCTGCGTTGTTTTTCATATTTTCTCACTCTTCTTATTTCCTGAATACCACGCAAAAAATAAAAGAATAATCGTAAAAAGCGTCAACCATGAAGAAAAAGTCCCGTTAAGAAAAATACTCAGGGAAAGGAAAATCAGCACAAGCAGTACGAATGATTGGTTTCTTGAAAACTTCTCCATAGCTGAAGCCTAAACCATAATAAAAACGACATGCAGTGACGGAGGTCACGATTTTGAGGGGACACTTTTACTTCACTTTTATTAGCTTCTTTACGGATTTACCATTTGTTAGCTTGCTAATAACTTCAAGCTTGATATTTTTGATATTCCTGTGGCGGATGCAGACTTTGCCGGAGCAGGTACCAAGGAACAGATCCTTGGACCATGAGATTTTCTTCTTCCCGGGCTTAAAACTCCCTTCCACTCCCTGCCCAATGCCGTTGCCCTGATAGTAAAGCGTGTATGAGACATTCTTGACGCCTTTGAGGTTACCGAAAGACGCACGGACAACGTTTTTGTTTTTGATATACTTCGCGCTTGCCGAAGGCGATGCCGCAAAGACGTATGCTGGTGCAACTTGGAGGAAAAGAAACGACATGAGAATGAGGAGTGACAGAACCCGCTTCATAGATCTATTCTAATATTATTTGCAGAGAGAGGGCAAGCCTACTTTTAGGATCTAAAAATAGTATAACAAATCATCCGTGGAATTTTTATTGTATACTATCCCTATAGAATGAATGATCTCTTACCGGAAGAAAGAATGATCATTGTCGGGAAAGGAACCGAGGCTCCGTTTTCAGGTGAATATGACAATTTTTATAAAGAAGGGACCTATGTATGCAGGAGATGCAACGCCCCCCTGTTCTCGGCAAAAAGCAAATTCGACGCAGGATGCGGCTGGCCGTCATTTGATGAGAACCTGCCTGCCGGCAGGCAGGGTTTCCCCGATGCGGTAAAGAGGGTTCCTGATGCGGACGGGATGCGGACTGAAATCAGATGCGCTAATTGTGATGGCCATCTGGGCCACGTCTTCACCGGTGAGCATATGACTGACAAAGATACCCGCCACTGCGTCAATTCACTCTCAATCAGATTCTTTCCGGAAGGAAGTAAGATGCCGGAGGTTTTTCATGAATAAAACAACCGAACGGGCAACGCTTGCAGGAGGATGCTTCTGGTGCACCGAAGCAATTTTTAAAAGACTTAAGGGTGTCGAGTCTGTAATGCCCGGATATGCAGGGGGCAATGTTGAAAATCCAACCTATGAAGACGTTTGCTCCGGTAACACCGGCCACGCTGAAGCGATACAGATTGCATTTGATCCAGCGCTTATTCCATATGAAAAAATACTCGATGTCTTCTGGCACACCCACAATCCAACAACGCTGAACAGGCAAGGAAACGACATCGGCACGCAGTACCGCTCTAGTATTTTCTATGCTGACGAAAAACAAAAAGAAATTGCCGAGAAATCAAAAACCGAGCTTGAAAAATCTGGATTGTATAAAGATCCGATTGTGACAGAAATCGTCCCCTTCACCAATTTTTATGTTGCTGAAAATTACCACAAGGACTACTACGACCGGAACAAAGAGAAATCATACTGCAATTTTGTCATCGACCCGAAAATCCACAAGCTCCTTCAGGAATACGGCAATGACGTGAAAGACGAATATAAATAAATCTGTCCCCGTCCTCAGAAAAGAAGTACCCGTACCTATTCGAGCGCAGGATGAAACGAATGCAGAAGTACCTTCACAAAAAGACCGCTTTTCTCCTGGCGGTGATTATTCTCCTTGGTATTTTCTTGCGCATTAGTAACATTTCCCCGTTCAAATTTTACCCAGACGCATATCAAAGCCTCCTCGTATCCGGAAATATCACCAACTACCATAGTGTCGTTGGCTATTTGGGGACAAACGGCATGCTGTTTCCCGAGTTTTTTATGTGGACGAGACCTCTTTATCCCCTCCTTATTGCGCTTTTTTCACTCATCCTCAAAGATCCTGTATTCTCCGCTCAGACTATCTCATTTTTAGGGAGCGTTATCGCAATTCCTCTCTCTTACGTCATGACAAAAGCAATCTTCCGCTCACCTGCCCTGGGGATTCTTGGTGCTCTCCTTGTGTCGCTGTCTTTCAGTCTTGTTGTCTGGAGCGGATTTATTATGACTGAAGCAACAGGTGTTTTTTGTATGATGGCATTTCTCGTGAGTCTCTTTACCTCCCTATCTAAGAAACCGGCTCCTGCAAATATCCATGACTTGCTCACAGGATTTTTACTAACCTTAGCTATCTTTGCCCGCTACGAATATGCAATTATTCTGTTGCCGCTTCTTTTGCTCCTCCTGAAGCAAAGCCAATATCCTGCATGGCGCATTATAAATATATTGGCCGTTTTCCTCCTCACATCTTTGCTCGTCGTGACACAACTCTTCCCAATAGCATCAGTTGTTACAATCATTTTTACACAGCTCCACGACCTTCTGCTAAGAGGCGGAGAAATTGCAGCGGTTTTTATCGTTTGCGCACTAACGCTGACTTTTTTTCCGCGTCACTACCGCGTGATAGTTACAAAGATTCTCTACAAACTGACAATTGGGCTTTTATGGATAACTGCCTTGTATCTCATTCTGCAACGCTTCCTTCTCCCGAATTCCGGTTTGTTTTGGAAAGAATTATCATCGATACGGAATTTTACCTCTCATGATATTCTGCTCAGTATCTTCTCCCTCATCGGTTTTACCTTGCTTCTCAAGAATGAAAAATACCGTCAGGTAGGGATTTTTGCTCTTCTTTCAGCTGTCTCACTCGGTCTTATCTACAACAGGATAAATCCCGAGATGGATCGGTACATGACACACCTAATCCCTTTTCTCCTCATCCCCGCAACCTACGGTTTGTCCCGCACAATCCGGAAAGGAAATGCCTATCAGTTTCCATTCATACTCCTACTTATACCGCTTTTTTTCATACAGGGATTACTCAGCTACAACGGCATCAAAAACTGGAGCGACAAATCGTGGTTTCGTATCTCCTATGAAGAGAGAGCTGCAAAAATGATGAGGCGGTACATCCGGAGTAAGAATCCTATCCTGATTGTGTCATTTCCCGAACCATACTATTTCTATACAAAGGCCACAACGCAAAGCGTCACCGATACGTATCCGTTTATCTATATTGACGACTCTCTCAATTCCTCCCCTGCTGTTATCGTCTCGGACATGGGGATGAAGGATTTGTTTCCGCATTTTGCAACGTTTCTGGAAAAGCACATAAGTGACCGCATAACAACGCACTTCCAGATCGGAGAAAGGTATCACTTTGCCAACAGGTCGGAGATAGAAACCTCTCCGACGACTGTATACGAAACGACCATCGGTGAATTGAAAAAGAGGATAAAAAACTCGCCGCACTAATACTTCCCTCTTCTTAGAAAACTCTGTTATTTTTCTTACTAACTTATTACAACTGCTGCGTAAGATTAATTTGAAGGTACGACGAAATGTCATCTTCATGTCAGTTTTCCGGGGAATACATTTCCTCTAGAAGGTGGTTACGTACTCGCGTTGCAATTACATACATTATGAAATTGATTGTCCAGATCCCATGCTTTAATGAAGAGAAAACGCTCCCCCTTGTGCTCACATCGATTCCTAAAAAAATTGAAGGAATTGACGAGATTGAAACGCTGATTATCGATGACGGATCGTCTGATAATACTGTCGGTGTTGCGAAAAAATACGGAGTCCATCATATCGTTATCCATCCTCAAAACAAAGGCCTCGCACGGGCATTTGCCAATGGTATCTCAGAAGCCCTTAGATATGATGCGGATATTATCGTCAATACCGATGCCGATAACCAATACTACCAGCAGGATATTCCTAAATTAATCCGTCCAATCCTTGAGGGAAACGCAGATATTGTCATCGGCGATAGGCAGACCTCAACCATAACGCATTTCTCAAAAGCAAAAAAGGGGTTTCAACGTCTCGGATCCGCAACTGTCAGATTTCTCTCGGGAACCAAAGTCCCAGATGCAGTCTCCGGCTTCCGTGCGTACTCGCGTGAAGCGGCACTCCATCTCAATATCATTACCGATTTTTCCTATGCGATCGAAACAATTATCCAGGCAAAGTACAAACGGCTCAGCATCACAAGCGTCAAAATCAGAACAAATGACCCGACGCGTAAATCCCGACTTTTCAAAAATACTTTCCAGCACATGCGCCAGAGCGCGGCAACACTTCTTCGCGTCTATACAATGTATCAGCCCTTCCGGGTCTTTTTTGCAATCGGGCTGCTACTTTTTTTTACAGGATTTTTGCTTGCCGGACGGTTTATATTTTTCTTTCTCCTCGGGCAAGGGACCGGCCACGTCCAGTCCCTCATCCTCTCTGCAGTACTCATGCTCATCGGTTTCCAGGTCGTCCTCACCGGGTTACTCGCCGATCTTATGGGGATTAACCGCAAATTACTGGAAGAAAATCTTAAGAGAGTAAAACAGGTAGAGCTGAGGCAACAAAAGGGCATTTCTGTCCCTGCAAAGTACTCTCCCCATTCGTACACGGTTAATTAATTCCTCTGAAAGATGACGAAATGAAAATTAACAATTATGAAGCCAGTACAGAAAATTCAAAGATATTAAAAATCACAAAAACAAAGAAAAAGATACTTGTTTTAACTTCAACATTTCCTCGGTGGAAAAATGACACAACTCCTCCCTTTGTCTTTGAATTAGAAAAGCGCCTAGCAAAAGATTTTGACATTACTGTCCTGGCACCGCACTCCCAAGGTGCTAAAAAATATGAAAAACTAGAAAACTTAAACATCTATCGCTTTCAATACTTTTGGCCGGCTAGTTATCAAAAGCTTTGTTATGAAGGAGGTATATTACCAAATATTAAAAAAAATAAATTTCTCCTGATTCAGGGAATTACGCTTATTCTGTTTGAGTTTTTCTCAGCTATGAAATTGATTAGAGAAAAGAAAATCGATCTTATTCATGCGCACTGGATAATCCCACAAGGAGTCGTTGCACTACTACTCAAAAAAATATTGCATACTCCATACATCGTGACAACGCACGGAGGAGATATTTATGGTCTGCAAAATAAAATAATGAGGCATGTAAAAAAAATAATATTAGAGAATGCTGAGAAAATAACGGTCGTAAGCACTTCAATCAAAGAAAAAATTTTGCAAGAAATAAATCGGAAAATAAATGTTGAGGTTGTTTCGATGGGCGTTGATTCCAAGCTCTTTAATGTTAAGAAATATGACCAATCGATTAAAGAAAAATATAACATTAACGGTCCTTTTCTTTTATTTGTCGGGAGGCTTGCGGAAAAAAAAGGGGTTTCTTTTTTAATTCGGGCAATGCAGAGCGTCATTAAAAAATTCCCTGATGCAAAACTATTGATTATAGGTGAAGGAACAATTTTAAATCAATTAAAAGGACTCTCAGCTCAACTGGGAGTTGATAAAAATATTATTTTTCTTGGTCCCCTGCCGAATCTGGAATTACCAAAATATTATGCTACATGCGATATTGTCGTCTGCCCTTCTATTCAAACAGATGATGGTGATGCAGAGGGATTACCCGTAACAATACTTGAGGGCTTAGCGAGTGGTTGTTGTGTGGTTTCTACTAATACAGGTGGAATCTCCGACGTAATTGATCCTAATTACAACGGAGTATTAATTAAGCAAAAGGATATTTTATCGTTGAGCAATACAATTCTTGCGTTACTATACGAACCTAAAAAAAGGCATTACTACCGCAAGAACTCTCTACGGACTGTGAGGAAATATGACTGGGGCAATATAATACAATCCTACTCTCGCCTGATATCACCTGTCACTTGAAATGAGAACTAAAAAACCAAATGTCGGAATTTTCATTTACGACTTCTTTCCATTCGTTGGTGGGCAAGGAAAGCATCTCTATCAGCTTTATAAACAAAATATGCAAGAAGAAAGAGTAAAGATGTTTATTTTCTCCCCCCATAAGAATGATCTGACAAACCACATACCCCTTTTTCTGAGCACAAAAAAAAGTAAATTTAAAAATATCGCTTATTCAATATATCTTCAAAACAAAATTGAATCCTTAATACGGGAATACCATTTAGACCTGGTACACATCCACGGTGGACCCGGAGGGCTCTTCCTCCTCAAAAGACTATCAGTACCAAGCATATTTACAAGTCATCATACCTATTGGCAACAATACCATTATGTCAAAGGAGAGCATTGGAAAAAAATATTCTATATTCTTGAGAAGATAAGTTACCAAAAAGTAAATAAAATCATTTCTGTCTCAAACGATACAAGAAAGGTCCTCATCGACCGGTATGGGATTGATAATAAACGAATTACATATATACCAAACGGCATACATACTGGTGAGTCTTTTTCAAAGAAATCCGAATCCGAACAACTTTCAAACATACTTTATGTTGGAAGAATAGATAAAAGAAAAGGTACCGACTTCTTAGTAAAATCAATGAAACCGATACATAAAAAAAACCCGGGGATAGTGTTGTATATCGTCGGAGAAGGAAAAGATAAAAAGACGCTCGAAACATACTCGAAGCAAAATAATCTCCCAATTAAATTTCTTGGTTACCTACCCGATAGCGATATTAACGAATTGTACAAGAAAATTTCAGTTCAAATAGTCCCATCGATATTTGAAGGGTTTGGAATAACTGTTCTCGAAGGGATGGCAAGAGGCATCCCTATCATTGCAACGGAAGTTGATGGAATCAAATCAATTATTAAAAACAACTCCACCGGAATTTTAGTTACATATGGAGACACCAATGGACTGGCAGATGCTGTCATCAACCTTGTGAATGATTTACCTCTTCAGAAAAAAATAACTACTAATGCGCACAGACAACTTCATCACTATAACTGGAAAAATGTCTATATAAGAACAATAAAGTTGTATGAGGAGCTTATTTAAGAAAGAATTACTACAAACAACTCTGGTAGTATTACTGATCGGTTTTTTCGGCATCTTCTATTGGCAAACCATTATGTCCCTTCCTCTTTTTGGTGACGCAACTATTCATGGAACAAACGCGCAGCAGCTTCTGGAAGGCGGAGTGACAAAACTTGGGGCTGAGTATCCGGGATTCTACGCTTACCTGATGGCAGAATTCTATGTATTTTTTGGTGAAAAAGGCTACAATCTCGTCCCGTTTATTAGTTTCTTATTTTTACTGCTCAGCGTATTTTTGTTTATCAGACAACTTACTAAAAATTATTATTTATCATTATTTTCTATTGTGTTTGTTGGGTGTTCGCCTAAAATTATCTACTACTCTGCACGAATGTATCAAGAAATCCTCCTGTCTGCACTGTTTATTTTTTTTGTTTTTCTCTTAGCTAAATATTTAGAGACTCGTGAAAAATCAACGCTTATCCTTTGCTCGTTTCTTTTAGGGATTCTTTTATCACTCAAACAACAAGGTTTGTTTATTATGTATAGCTCGACCATCATTTATTTTTTTATTCAGCTTTTAAGAGGGAAATTTTCAAAACTTAGTTTTCTTTGTATCTCAGTTTTTCCTCTAATCCTAGGTTTAGGATTTTACGGGCTACTCTTCCACAATAAAGGACAACTGATTCCCGGAGGCGAAGAGTTTTCTTTGATTAAGAATATTAATGAGTACGGGAAAAAAATCTTTTTTTTCGATAGTAAATCCAACTTATCTGCGGAATTCAATGCTTTTACTACAAAAATAAATATTAAATCAGCACCCAATGAAACCGATACACTAATACGCAGTTTCAGAAAAATCAACGAGGATTATTCATTGCAAGTTCACTCTCGAGCAGAAAGTAAGCATATTTGGCCTACAGAAGTTTTTCTTGATTTCGATAAGTTCAATCAAGCAAATAACTTATATCTTCTTGAGCTGCAAGGAAAAAAGCTGGAAAGCCAGATTGTATTTTACTTCTCGTTTGCACTATTGATTATCGGCTTTCTGTATTGCCTGAAAAATTATAAGAAGTACTCAAACCTACTTCTTTTCTCAGCTATCTTTCTTCCGATTAACTATGTTCTGTTTGCCCGAAATAATGACCAGCAACGATACCATATATTCCTTCCCCTCTTTCTACTTTCCTTTATTTTTATCGCTTTACACCAAATGTATAAAAAAATAACTATTAACACGTCGTTGAAAAGTTTGTCTGCGACTTTTTTAAGCATTTTATTTTTTCTTCCTCTTCTTATTCCAAGAATTCAGATAAACACACTGTGGGTTAATTCACAGATATACTCACCAAGCGAAGGGGGAATACACTCTGTTCAGGAAGCAGGAGACTGGATCATGAAGAACACAGAAAAATCCTCCGTTATTGGCCAACAATGTGGCAATGAAACGAAATACTACTCCCAAAGAGAAGTTTTAGGAGACTGGCGGACGGACTTTCTTAGTAAACAAGACCTCCTCTCATTCTTTAAAAGATTCAATATCGAATATTACGTGATCTATAAATCCCAATTAGTAGAAGAGAAAAACTGGATAAATATTTGCTGGATACCTTATAGTTTTTTCGAAAGGATGAACACAAACTTTCCAAAAGTCTATACAACCAAAAAGGAGGATATTTTTGTGTACAGAACTCAATAACTATGACTATCGTAATCTGGTTTAAGCGATGCCTATGAACGGAAAAATATCAACAGTAATTATTATTTTAAACTGGAACGGTTTGAAAAATACAATAAAGTGCTTAGACTCACTATTAAAGATAACCGGGGTGGATTACAAGGTAATCGTTATTGATAACGGCTCAGAGAAAGACGAGGCCTCAATTTTGAGAAGAAAATATAAGAAAAAAATTGAGGTGTATCGCATGGAAAAAAACCTTGGGTTTACCGGGGGATGTAATTATGGGATTATCACTGCAAAAAAATTCAATCCTGATTTTTTTCTGTTGCTTAATAACGACACTCTGATAGACAAAAACTTTCTTAAAAACTTAACCGAAAGCGCGACTTCAGATGAGAAGATAGGACTGGCAAGCCCAATTATTTATGACTATCACAATAAGAACAAAGTTATTTTTTCAGGTGGTGGTATAAACTGGCTTTTTGGAAAGACTTACCATAAAACAAATATGATACGGTCAAAAATTGATTGTAATTTTTTAACCGGATGCTGCTTGCTTATTAACAGCAAATTACCCGGGAAAATAGGGTTGCTCGACAATAGGTTTTTTGCCTATTTTGAGGATGCAGCCTATTCTCTATCAGCAATAAAAGCAGGCTATAAGTGCATTTGCGAGCCTAAGGCAGTAATATTCCACAAAGAAGGTGCTTCCTCGGATAAAAAAGGGGCATTTAAGACATATCTCATTTCAAGAAATCGAATACTCTTTATCAATACATACGCACCATTTGTGGTGAGAATATACTTCTTTTTTTTCAACCTCATTAAATTGGTCTTTGCTTTGATCTATTTTCTTATCACAAAACAGTACTCCAGAGCACGAGCGTTTACGAAAGGATACCTCGATGGGAATCTTGGTAGAGGCGGTTTCCCTACACTATGAAAACTAGTTTAAAAAAAGGCACAATTTTCCTAACTCTTTCCTCTCTTATCTTTATTACTTCCGGGTATATTATCAATATTTTCCTCGGGAGATATTTGGGTCCTGAGTTATATGGATCGTATGGAGTGCTAATCTCAATAATAACGGTACTCAATATCCTCCAAACCTCAGGCTTTACCCAAGCGGCATCAAAGTACATTGCAGAAGATGAGAAAAAAGCCGACTCGATCATCGCAAGTACTTTCCGTATCCAAATTGTATTTACAAGTATCTTAGCAATTCTGCTTTTTCTTCTTTCTGACCCAATAGCTAAAGCACTAAATGACAGATCTCTTTCACTCTATATAAAGTTATCGGTATTTATTCTTCCCTTTTACAGTTTTTACTCATTATTGGTAGATTACTATAACGGAATGCATTACTTCAAAAAACAAGCAATTCTCAATAGCATTTATTCAATTTCCAAAGCTATTTTAGTCATTTTTTTTG
>JAUYMJ010000085.1 GCA_030698775.1 bacterium | reverse complement strand
AAGCGACCCCATTGGAGCCTTCGACTCCAATCCCCGGTCAATTCCATGTTAACAACTAACACCTTGTCCAGAATGAGGTGGACTGATACAATGGTTTGTATTTTTTGAAAAAAGTAGTATCGTAAGAGGTATAATTTATTGCCTAAACCTGCCAGACATCCGTGTCCGTCGGGCATGGCATGAAATCCATGAAACATACTGGACCCCGCGTTCAGCTACTGTTTCATGGTGATACATCGAAAGGTGTGTGGGTCGCAAGACCAGCTGACACGGGGCTTTGTGTTTTCGCCGAGCAAAATTATTGTAGTAATTGGCGTGCTTCGTAACCAGATTAATCAATGTAGAAAATAGGGTTAGCAGAAAAAGATTATTTTTAAAGTAATGGGGAACATCATTATGAAAAAAATTAATTTTATAATTCTTTTTTACTGTCTCATGTCTTTACCTGCTTACGCTGCAGTAAATCACGAGAAAGAGTTAAATGGGAAAATTTTATTGCAAGTCGAATCTCAAGGAGAGGCGTGGTACGTCAATCCATCGGATGAAAAAAGATACTACCTTGGTCGTCCTGATGACGCATTCAAAGTAATGCGAGAATTAGGCCTTGGAATAACAAATATCAGCCTCGAAAAAATTGCCACCTCCCAGGAAAAAAAACAGACAAATATAGAGTTTTCCAAAAAGTTTGCGGGAAAAATATTGCTTCAAGTTGAGAAAAACGGAGAGGCGTGGTACGTCAATCCAACAGACCTTAAACGTTATTTTCTTGGTCGACCAGTTGATGCATTCAATGTTATGCGAAAACTTGGTTTGGGAATTTCAGATAAAAATTTGAGCGCGATACCTGTTTTTGAGAATAAAAATAATACCGCAGCCCAAACAAATGAAGAAATTGCAAAATTAAGAAAGGAGGTCGAGGATTTAAAGCAGGCACAGGTACTGGGTGGCCCATCCAATAAAACGATCAATACAGGAGAAGATAATGTTGTACTCTGCAACGGTAAGAGCTGGACTAATTCTTGTGCCGTCGGAACAAAATTTTATTGCCCGGCGTGGGGCGATGCGACATGCGCTATAGATGACGCGAAGTCTAATAATAATCTATTTTGTAACAATAAAAGATGGCTTCCTTGTGGCGCGGGTACTAATTTTTATTGCCCAACAGAGGGTGATCCCCAGTGTCTTGTTTCTGTGGGTACGCAAAATACACAGCCAAGCAATACAGCTCAAAAAGATATTAGCGATGCGATTTTGGAATCCCTTGATTCAATTATCAAGAAGAATAACGAATCCTATCAACAATATTTGAAGGAACAGCAGGAAATCAATGAAAAGTTGAAGCCTCTAGAGGAAGAGCAGAAAAAATTATGGGCTCAAATTGAGAAAGAATGTCCGATTGTATTTATGACTGGACAGAAAAAAATGGATTGTGATTTGTTACTTATAAAAGTAAACGATCTTACAAGAGAGGAATCAAAAATTACGGGTATCTACCCAAATATTAAGTCATTACCTAGCTACCAATTACCGCCAGCCCAGCAGTGGAGAATTGATAGAATGCCAGGAACAAACGACGGGAAGATTTGGAGTCCTGATAGCTCTATTCAGTATAGATATTCGTGCTCCAATGCCTATAGCTGCATAATAGATAGCTACTGATAAGTAGGTAGTTTATGTGCATTGTTAGCTATTTAAACGTTGCTATTGGCCGTAGTTGAGTCATACATTTTTATCTCAGTAAGTAGGGGGTATCATTGTATAATGATTTTGATTATGGCGGATATCTAGAATTCTCTGGCGCACCCTTAGGTGGTTCAGGGGAAGATCAAAAAGGAAAGGAGTGGTCATTTAGTCAATAATCTACAGCACTTATTAGAACTTGTCCTTTTCAAAAACGCGACAGAGAAGTCTTAAAAATGTACCAATTGAGACAAAAAAAGATATCCCCGTGTACCTTGACAAATAGTCATGTATAATGTAAAAAAAGGTACTGATCTAGATCTATATGTTTACTAAATTGTCTTTTAGGAAGCGATCCGTATTGTTGCGGAGGATTTTTAAGCCCGAAATTTACCCCGAGGTTTTTTTTGCTTATCTGCATAAATTACCCAATGATATACGGGTTAGCTGGTTTCGTGACGAAGGGATGATCATTGGTACTGTGAGTGCAGGCGCTAAAGAATTTATGACTCAAGGTGAAAACGCTGATGATTTTATTCATATGGTAAATCAGTCTGTAATTACGGCATTCAATATACCTGATGATTATATTGATATTATTGCCAAAACAAGAATTTACAACCCGCCCCCGGAAGATAGGGGATTGTTAGAAAACAAAAAAGTTTTGAAGAGTAGTTTTGGCTTTAATAAGATTGATCGGGTGTTTAAAGTTGCTTAATTCTTTTATGGGACAGTATGCCAATGTATCATCAAAAAAGATGTACTGTTTCCTTAGGTGGCTTGGAAATAATAAAGATGTCGATGTAATTGTCGGCGGTAAGCATCCAGCTAAGGTGATTTGTAAAAAAAATGGGGAAGCTTATCCACTTCCGATCAGTCATCGGGAAGTGAATAAACATATTATAAAAGCTTTCATGGAATGGCTCGTGAAGAATGAGACATGCACCAAAGAAGAATTTGATCGGCAATTATAAATATGATGCCGATTTTTTTGTTTCATCACCTCCCCAGTGCCGCACTAAGAGTGTGCTGTCCACCGGCTGACCACGAGATGATGAAACTTAAGACATTTGATTAAGGATGATCGCTTGTAAGAATTGAGATTATCATTTATACTACATACTAAATGGTGACATCCTTTATCAATTAAGCAATCTTCTTACTTCGGGCGGAACCGTTTCGAATCCCACCCCCGGAGCCAGATAGGACAAAACAGGGTTTAATGCCCTGTTTTCTCGTTTAGTGGAAAGGAAAGATGTGGGTTCGAAAATTATTTTTTCATTTGTTGTAGTTTTTTCATTTTCGAACCGCGATTAACGTAATTATCGACAAAATCAGCGAGAGGGCTTCTCAAGTAAGAGTTCGAAAATTTTGTCGCCAAGTTGTATTTTCTTGCATAACTTTTTCAAAAGTTTTTGTTTCTCTTCTGGAGTGCAATCGCTGTAGCGAATTGCGGTCTTTGAAGAATACAGCTCAAGTCGTTTTACAATTTTTTGTTCAACCTCTTTTTCTTTGTGCCACTTCTTTTGCGTGCAATTACGATAGTGATTGCAGTGGCCATAGACGATCTGCTTATGCTCTTCCCATGTGATCTTTCCGCCACATTCAATACACGTCATCAATCCCTTGAATAAATGATTGTGCCTCAGGTACTTCTTATTTGTCCTCTTTACTTTTATCCTCTGCACCTCATCGAAGGGTTCATGTGAGATGAGTGGCTCGTGCTTGCCTGGGAATAAAGCGCCCTTCCATCTGATCGTCCCACAGTAAAAGGGATCTTTTAGGAGCGATGCCAGTCTGCTTTTTACAAGCTTGTTGCCGTCACGTGTCCGCAATCCTTTTCGATGCATTGTTTCAACGAGCTGCGTCAGCGAATAGGTGCTCGCTGCATAGAGCTCAAACATTTCTTGAATGAGAGAGGCTGCAATCGGATCGGGAACATGGATCTTGTGTCCCGCATCACCGACAGTCATATATCCGAGAGGTGGCTTTGTCGGGAGCCAGCCTTGCGCGATCTTTTCTCGGTGTCCCTTCTTCACTTCTTCAGAGAGATTGTTGATGTAGTGCTGCGCAAACATCACTTGCATATTCCAAAAAAGCTTCTCATGCGATGGCGATTCTTTCGAGAGAACGCAGCTTTGCTTCACGAAATGGATGCGGCGCCTTGCATCGCCGTCAATCCAGTCGTTCACTATGACTGCATGTTTCAAGCTACGCGTGAGCCGATCGACCTTCTCAACGATGATTGCTGAGATATCTGTCCGATGCGCAAGTGCGAGCATTTCATTGAACGTACGGCGCTGCGCATGGCCGCTTGCGGATTCTGAGATCGAAAATTTTTTCAATCTCAAATCCATTTTCTTTCGCGTATTCGGTGAGGAGCCGCTCCTGCGAGGCAAGGGAGTATCCAGTCTCCTCTTGTTCACGCGACGATACGCGCGCAAAAATGATTGCTTTCATAAGGATTTATTAATAATTTAATCGTTAGCACTGAGCTGACCGTGCTTGATTTTCATTACAAATTAAGTAAAATCAATAATAGTGAAGCGAGTCATATTGAGGACGCAGGAGCTTGCCGCAAATGGCTCACTGCAAATAACTTTAACGAAACCAATGAAAAGAATACCAGACAATCAAATAGCATTTTATCAATCGCCTGATGGGTCGGTGAATATTGAAGTGTTATTTGCCGAAGAGAATATATGGCTCACCCAGAAAAAGATGGCCGAGCTTTTTGATTGTTCAACCGATAATATCTCACTTCACTTAAAAAATATCTATAATGAGAATGAAGTCGATCAAAAATCAACTACCGGGGAATTCTCGGTAGTTCAGAAAGAGGGCACTCGCGAGATTTCTCGAAAGGTATCTTTTTATAGTTTGGAAGCCATTATCGCGGTCGGTTATCGGGTCAACTCCGAGCGTGGCACGCAATTTCGCCAATGGGCGACAGGAGTATTGAAAAACTATATTCACAAAGGATATGCTCTTGATAGCGATCGGATGAAATTCGGCTCTCGTTTCAGTACACGGTATTTTGATGAGCTGTATGAAGATATTAGGGATATTCGCACGAGCGAGCGGATGATCTATCAAAAAATTACTGATATCTATGCAACGTCGATTGATTATTCTCCCAAGGCTTATGAGAGTAAACAGTTTTTTGCGACGGTGCAAAACAAGCTCCATTTTGCAATCACCGGTAAAACCGCCGCAGAAATTATCGCCGACCGCGTGAGTAGTAAAAAGGAAAAGATGGGGCTGACTTCATGGCGACGTTCTCCGAATGGTAAGATCATGCCGAGCGACGCAGTGATCGCCAAAAATTATCTTGCCCCTCTTGGACAAAATACGAACTTTTTTCAAAGAGGGGCAGGAAAAATGCATTTTTCCTGCGGGAAAAGAGTTGGAACATCTTAATCGAATTGGAAACATGTATCTGGACTACGCCGAAATGCAGGCGGCGCGTGGTAAGGCTATGACAATAAAAGACTGGATCGAAAAACTGAACGCTTTTTTGAAATTCAGCGAGTATGAGATTTTGACGAACGTCGGAAAGATCAGTCATGAAGTAGCGGAGACACTCTCCCTTAAGGAATATGAAAAATAGCGAGTGATCCAGGACAAAAGTTATATCTCTGATTTTGATCGGGAAGTAAAAAAACTGTTAGACGGCCAGAAAAAGGAATCGAAGTCAAAGAAGAAAGAAAAATAAACAATGAATTAACAATAATGGTGGCTGACCCCATTCTCTCTAAAAAGAATTGAGAGAATCGGACTTGGGAGAGGTACGAGGTATCGCAAAGAAAAATAATTTCGCTAAATAAAAAGCGCTTCCATTTTATTATGAACATACATACTATTTATTCCGTCGCTAAAAACCCGCAAACGCGATCCTTCGCTAAAACCGTCACGTGGCGGGTATTGGCTACAGTGATTACCGGAGTAATCGCATATCTGTACACCGGCGAATTAGGCACAGCGAGTGAGATTACCCTAACTGCGGCCGTGGTGTTGACGGTAGCTTACTATTTTCACGAAAGATTTTGGCTCTGGATCAGGGGCAAGTAAAAGAATAGTATAAATTAAAAAATGCGCTAAATACAACCGCATGAAAAGACTCCTAATAATAACCTTCATTTTCGGATCAATGCTTGTCGCCGGCTCGGTGAATGCTCAAATGATGGGTGGATTTTCTAATATTTCGGTTGATTGGAACGAGGTCGTTATACTGGACCCCAGAATTCGGACAGTATGCTAAGATATAAAGCATATGACTGAAACCATTCGGCGGCACCACCCGCCAGCGCTCAAAGCAAGAGTCGC
>JAUYMJ010000076.1 GCA_030698775.1 bacterium | reverse complement strand
GTAACACCCAGTGCAAAATCATTTTCAATCTTTGTTACCCGGAATGATGTAAAGTTTTTAGGATTATAAGCGGAGGAGAAAAGCCCTTTCACTTTTTTTTGAAGTGATTTTTGTTCTTCATCAATTGTCCCGCAAAAAAGGCTTCCGAACGGGTCGGATTGCGGAGTCAGTCGTAGCAGGCAATACATTTTTCCTTTCTGGTAGCCTCTGTGGATTGTGTGGATGGGGTCATCTTCTTTCTCGCGTGAATTTCTTTTGTCCCCAAGAAACCGTTTCTCATCGAAATAGCGATCGCTGTCATCAAGCAAGGGTTGAAAGAATTTTTTATTGACTTTCTCCAGATGGTCAGAGTCCACGCTACCGTATGAACCGATACCATTGACGTCAATCGTCCCCAGATAAAATTCATTTCCGGTAAGTGGCACCAATGTATTGTTCTCGTCGATCCAATCCCAATAGATCGACTCCCGTGTCTTTGCGTCGACACCAAGTTCTTCCGACCAGTCATCAAGATAGGTCATGCTTCGATCAACATAATCCTGTGTTGTAGGAGGTGTATACGTCACCGCGAAATACCATGCTGCGCCAAAAACGACCAGGATAAACAGGAAAGAAAGAAGCGCATGCAGAAGAACTTTCTTTTTTCTTCTACCTAGCATACATTAGTTGTAACAAAAGAGAGAAAGAAGGGCAACCGTAGCGGCTACTGACAGGTGCCGTTGTAGACACTGTTGACACTGCATGTTTTTCCTGAGGGGAGTATACAAGTAGCGTTTTCTACAGCGAGCGTTTGGCCACCGAGCCAAGCACAATATTGTTGCTCTATAGTATCGTATCCTGTTGTTTTGCGCCCTCCTACCGGGCAGTCACCACGCATCAGTGCCCATTCTTCACATGCCATTTTGTCTTCAAATTCACAGAGCCCGTACTCAGCCCCCGCACCGTTTTTCTGTATGACGAGTGTTCCACCTTGCTTGCCGCAATTTACCGATGCAGGGTTTGCAATGTGTGTATTCGAGGCGGATTTTTTATCACTTCGCACTTTTTCGGTTTCACGAAATATCCCGATTGATTCCGGGGAGTAGCGAAGAATAACGCTTAAGAGGACAATTATTGCAAACACACCGATACTCAAAAGGACATGGATGAAATGCCGGTGCGTCATAGATTAAGTCTACACCATTTTCCCAAAGTGAAGTCAATACGGGAGAGCTTGTGATAGCTGTCACGGTGTCCCAATGCATAAAGAAGTATAGTGCACTATGCCAAATAGTAGAGGCTTTGAAAAAGGGGGAGGTGAGTATCATGCGATGCCCGAAATGCGAAGAAGGAGAGTTGGTAAAAATTAAATTTACACACAACAACGCTATTGCGTATCTGTGTGATTTTTGCAGCAGGTTCTGGTTTGATGATGAGGAGATTTCACCACGTTCGTCAGGACATGCACTCAAATCCCACTCTGGGGAGAAAGACTTGGAGTACAAGCTTATTGAGATAGATAAAAAAGAGCAGGACCATAAACCGGCAAAGTACGTAGATTACAAATAGCATATGTAGGGTATTTGTTTCTTTCCTGGAGCGTCTCAATTTGTCATAATAAGGCATGCCTTAGCCTGGAAGCGGGTGGCATTTGAGAATGATACGTATTATTGACAGCTATCTTGACCGGATAACGATGTACCGCTTGATGTTGTACTACCTATTAGTACTCATCGGGATAGCCTTGGTTTTTGGTTTTATCGGTACGCTCCAGTATGCACCACTCACGATTTTTTCCTCCTTGGTCGTACTTGTTTCCGTCTGTGTATTGGTAAATACCTTTTTTTCCACCATCCTTAAGGTGCCAACAAATCTTGAATCGGCCTACATCACCGCACTCATCCTCACGTTTATCATGACGCCTCTTGCATCGGTTGACTCACTATGGATTTTCGGATTGGTTGGGTTTTTGGCAATGGCATCAAAATATGTACTTGCGATCAACAAAAAACACCTGTTCAACCCAGTCGCAATATCCGTGGTTCTTTTATCTATGACGACCGGAGTCTACGCAGATTGGTGGGCGGGACATATTTCCATGTTGCCGTTTGTCGTCATCGGTGGGTTGCTCATTATGAGAAAAACGAGAAAGGAATACATGCTTGTGAGCCTTTTTTTTACGGCGAGTGTAGCATCATCTTTATTTGCATTATTTCGTAGTGAAAATATTCTGCTTGCACTGAATACGACGCTTGTGTCCTCGGCTTTTTGTTTTTTGGGATTTGTGATGTTTACCGAGCCTCTTACCACACCTCCGACTAAAAAAATGCAACTGATCTACGGCGGCATCGTCGGTTTCCTTTTTCCCCAGCAGTTGCAGATCGGCACGCTTTACCTCACACCCGAATTATCCCTTGTTCTCGGGAATATATTCTCCTTTCTCGTCAGTCCCAAACAGAGATTGGTTCTCTATTTGAAAGAAAAAATTCAGCTAGCCCCCGATATTGCGGAATTTGTTTTCAAACCGGACAGAAGGGTTGCGTTTTCCCCGGGACAGTATATGGAATGGACGCTCTCACATCATCATACAGACAGCAGGGGAAGCAGGAGGTATTTTACCCTCGCATCATCTCCCACTGAGGATACGCTCAGGTTAGGTGTGAAGCTTTCTCAAAACGGAAGTAGTTTTAAGCGTGCTCTCTCTGCAATTTCCGAGAAGGTGCCTGTCGTTGCCTCACAACTCAGCGGTGAGTTTGTCTTGCCGGATGACAAAACCCGAAAAATGGTCTTTATTGCTGGCGGAATTGGCGTTACACCGTTTAGGAGCATCGTGACGTATTTGTTGGATACAAAAGAAACGCGTCAGGTCGTCATGCTTTACGCAAATAAACTCGTATCAGATATTGTGTATAAGGATATATTTGACCGGGCGGAGAAGGAACTCGGCATTAAAACTATCTACTCGCTTACCGACAAAGACTCCGTTCCGAAAGGATGGAAAGGGAGAGTAGGGAGAATAGATGCAAACGTGATCGGGGAGGAGGTTCCTGACTGGAAGGACCGTTACTTTTATCTTTCAGGCCCCCACCCGATGGTGACGGGCTATGAGGATGTCCTCAGGCAAATGGGACTGCCAAAAAGGCAAATAAAAACAGACTTTTTCCCCGGATACGCCTGATTCCCTTGACTCATTTGCCTTGTGTATTATACTGCTCGTATGGAGGAGAAAAAAGTACAGGAAAATGCTTTAGAAAAACAAGCGGGGTCGCTTCGCAGAAGAGTGGACGTTATGGTAGTCCTTCTCATATTGGAATTTATTCTCGGTATGGTGGTGAATTTATTTGGTGAGGCTCCTAGTGAGAGTGGAAAAATGCAGGAACCGACTTGGGCGACACTCGTGTTTCTGAGCCATGGTATTCTTGGGATTCTCCTTCTGATTTGGGCGATTTTCCTTTTTGTCTTTGTGAATAAGACTGAGAATAAAAAATGGAGAAGCCTGGGTATGCAGGGGATGATTGGTATCGTTGTTTCCGCGATGGGTGGTGTCGCATTCGTTGGGCTGAGGGAAGGAAGCCCGGCCGATATTTCCTCACTTGTCATGGCACTTGGATTTTTATATTCTTTTATTTCATACGGTAGATTGCTTTTCACGCTTCGTCCGTCACCTTCCGTGGTGTCCTGATCATTCCGGTTCCTAAGAAGTATCCGTTTTATGTTTGTTGTAGATCAAAAAATTCCATCTTTCAACCAGTCAAGAATCGTCGTATGGCGTCTAAGGCTGTTTCTCATTCTCGTTATTGTTTGCTTGCTCGGTGTTAGCGCGATGTTATTCGTTAGGCCACCAAACGCTGTTATCATTCGTAACGAAGAAGAACAGACAGTTACACCGACACCGCATCCTTTTGCTGAGCTGACAATTCCGTATCTCAGGACCAGATCATACGATAGCGTGCTCTCGCCACTTGACCTGTACAGTGGTTACGGAAGCTATACTGCTTATTTGACAAGCTACGCCTCAGACGGGTTGCGGGTGAACGCGCTTTTGACCAAACCGTCAGGAGAGATGCCGGAGAAGGGTTGGCCCGCGATTATTTTTATACACGGTTATATCGCACCGACAACATATGCAACAACTGAGAAGTATAACGATTATGTTGATTATCTTGCCCGTAACGGGTTAGTCGTTTTTAAGATTGATTTACGCGGACACGGGGACTCCGAGGGAGAGGCAGGCGGAGGATATTACGGGTCCGATTATATCGTTGATACGCTCAGCGCATATGCTGCGCTTCAGTCTTCAGGATTTGTGAATCCTGAAAAGATTGGTATCTGGGGGCATAGTATGGCGGGTAACATCATCATGCGAAGCCTAGCCGCAAAACCTGAAATCCCGGCGGCTGTGATATGGGCCGGAGCCGTGTATACATATACAGACCAACAAAAATACGGAATCAACGACCAAAGTTACCGTCCTCCCGGAACGTCGACAGTTCGTCTAAACAGAAGAAGGGAACTATTTGAAAAAGTCGGGAGCCCGAGTGCGACGAGTGTCTTTTGGCAGCAAGTTGCACCGACAAATTATCTTAATGACTTAAAAGGGGCGATCCAGTTTAATCATGCTGTTGACGATGATGTCGTGAATATCGGCTACAGCAGGGACCTCAATGATCTTCTCAATAACACATCCGTGCCGCATGAGCTGCATGAATATCCAAGCGGCGGGCACAATATTTCAGGATCGAGTTTTGTCCAGGCGATGGACAATACGGTCAGGTTTTTCAAAAAATATCTAGAGTAGAGTGTTAGGACAAGCAGTTCTGGGGTGATTGGGGAATCGTCGGACCCTCAACTGTTTTCGGCACCGATGTTCCGATAGGGGTTTCCAGTCCTGTCTGCATTCCTGCCGGAAGATTATTGCCATTGAACAGATCTACTGCCTTTGCTGTTCCAGTTTCTTGACAAGCTACTGATGCTGGAGTAGTTGGTACTGTAGGTTCTAAAGAGGCAACGGTACCGTTGTTGTCGTTTTGGTCCGTGACTAAAACAGCCACTCCACTAAGTACTGCAGCAGATGCCGCCAATGCTGCTCCTGTGAAAAGGCGTCTTCTTGAAAGAGTGGCCGGCCCATTAAGAAACTCAGAGTGTGCCATAGCCACGCGAGTATACATCTTTTCCAAAATCGTGGCAAGATTTTTTCTTAGGGGATAGCTTGACAAATACCGTCACTTCCTCTACTATGACGTCGTGGAAAATACTGAATCATCAACTCAATCGTCATCAACACCCCCATCCGGCCTTCCAAAAATAGTAATCATTCTTATCGTTCTCGTCCTTCTTATTGGTGCAGGAATTGGTGGCTACATCGTTTTTGGTAAAAATCTCATGAAACAGCAGTTGCCGACATCGACTGAAAAAACAGCAGTTGCTGTGCCAAGCCCGACACCGGGGAGCATTGTGACGTCAATTAGAGAGGCACTCGCTGGTTCACAAAGCCTGCAATGTGATTTTACGGATGAAGAGGGGAGAGCAATCATGTCCTACATCAAATCAGGAGCGGTCAGGACGGATATCACAGCGACCGATCCGAAGCAATCAACCAGTGTCATCATGAAGGATAAGAAGGTGTATTACTGGAACGGGAAAACAGGGACTGTGATGACATTTGACCTTGAAGAGATGATGCAGGGGGTTACGCCTCCTCAAACGACACCGTCTGTCACAGCGAAAGAAAACCCCCAGGATGTCGTCGCTGCGATGGAAAAATACAAAGAGTCCTGCAAGGAGGCAACGGTTGATGACTCGATGTTTATTCCGCCGGCAGACGTCAAATTCACCGACGTGTCCTCAATGATGAAGAGTGTAAAGTCAGTTCCCTCAGCAATCCCATCCGGCATCACGGAGGAACAAATCAAAGCAATGCAGGAAGCCGTGCAACAATAAACCAAAATCTTGCGATCCTCAAGAAAATAAGGTATTCTTAAACCTATGAAAGCGGTACAACTTCTCAGGGAGCAACTAAAATCAGCACATGACACACAGGAAGCAACAATGGCTGATGTTACTGATGCGACAGCACATTTTACTGACACAAACAAGGCGCTTCCGGTAGGTGCAGCGTATGCACATTCGGTGATTGGTGAGGATGCAGTCGTAGCAACGATGATTAGAGGCGACAATAAGCTGCTTTCGTCAGATATTCCCAAAACCGGTCTTTCAGAGCCTATGCCGTCGTTTGACAACTTTGACAAACACGATGCGTGGGCCAGATCAGTCAAGGTTGACCTTCCAAAACTGAGAGCGTTTGCGAAGGCTGTATATACATCGACAGATGCATGCCTTGCTGCGCTTACCGAATCAGATCTGGAAAAAGAAGTTGATCTCAGTAGCATGGGAATGGGTAAGCAAAATCTTGCCTTTATCATCAACAATTTTCTTATCCTCCACATTGCCAATCTCACAGGAGAGATGTCAGCGGCAAAAGGTTTTCAAGGCCTCAAAGGATACCCCTTCTAACCACTAATCCGGGTTGCATACTTTTCTCTCCCCTTCATACAAATTTCTTACAAGAAGTTGCTTGTTTCTACGCTTTCTTCTGCAATGATAGATACTTCTTAGTATTTCTGTTATGAGGACTTCTGCACGTTTTTGCTGTAATTTCTTTAGACATCCCAATGATGCTTCCTTTTTAGAAAGGGGGTGATTATAGAGATGGTACTTAATATGCGACTGTTTGTCGTCCTTGCGACCGCAGCTGCCGCCATCATTATGGTGACTCAAGCAGCTTTAGCGCAAGGAAATCCGGGAGGTACGAGACCTGGATGGGGATATGGTGACAATAACCATACCCATACCGGTCCACCGGGTCAATCAGTCCGTCCATAACACGCGGTAATACCGCGACAGTCGGCCCAAATAGATCTATTTGGGCCGACTATGAATTTATCAACACAATTATCTTGAAAGGAGGTGAGTAGTATAGCGAAATCTATTCGGGTTTTACCCCTTCTTGGGTCTATCGTCGCGTCGTTTGTATTGGTAGGTACTGCATTTGCCGCAGAACCTACCAACACTACGAAGCCGGGGTGGGGATTTGGTGATAAAAATCATGTCCACATAGGACCGCCAGGAATATCGGTGAGAGTGGATGAAAACATTTCCAAAGAGGATGATGATACAGTAGACATCGAGAACGACGTTTCTGCAAAAGGAAATGCAGACGGCTCACACATCGTCGTTGATATGATGCATTCTGTAAGCGTGTTCTCAAAAGGTGCAGTGAAGTTTGTTTTTAATAGCTTTCTTCACATAGGGTAATACTGGCAATCCTCTACTTTTATTTCTCTTCTCCATCAAGGAGTATGAGGAATGAGAGAAGAAGAATAATAAAGGCGGTGAGCACTGCTATAAGAAGTGCGATGTTTCCAAGCTCTTTTGTTTTGTAATAAACAAGCATGCCACCGCCTATTGCCAGAAGGAGGCTATACTCTAGATCAGCACTTGTCATTTTTTTAGGCGGATTTTCTTCAAGCATCCTCGTCTGCATGATAGCCATAACAATACCGCTTATGATAACTATTCCCAGCAGGATGTTGAGGTTAAAAAAGTAACTGACAAACCCCTCTTTGAGCGTTTCCGCCAAAAGGAGAAGCAAATATGTCGTCAATGAATATTGAAAAAACTCCTTCGATACTAGGTGAATTTTTGCTTTCCATGCGTTCATTTTTCATTCCTCCAATTCTGTAGTAAGAGAATAAGTATACTGATGAGGAGGATCTCAAGCACATTCAGCATGACTGAAACTCTTGAAATACGGATGCCGAGAAGATTTGTGTAAAACACGAGAAGCGGTACTAAAGTGATTGAGAGAGCAAATGATAAGGCGAATCTCTCAAGTATCTCTATTTTTTTCCTCCTGAAGAAAATCTGTGAAACCACAAACCCCGGAAGGAAAAGTATGGTGATTGCAGAAAGGATAATAAGTAAAAATTGCATAGTAGTACACTCCGGGTTACATATTATATCCAGGGATTTTTATGAAATGTTACCTCGATATTTTTTATGAGTATTTCACTGTTATTGTCTTTGAGATGCGGTGCTTGGATAATCCAGCTGAGCCTGCCGTTTTTGATAAATGCACTGCTTATATCAAATGTCCCCTCAGCGGTTTTCCAGGCACCTTTTTGTGATGATGGCGTGTAACTGGTTAGAATATAATCCACGATCTTGAGATCTTCTTTCTTCGTAATCGGCAGCACGCGGTAAGGAGTCGGGAGAAAAAACTGGTCTTTGTCAAAAGCAAAATATCCCCAATAACTATTGAGCATTACGTCGTTTTTGGGAATGACAACTTTGGTAATATCCTCTTGAGGGATCATGATCTCCTCGCTCTTTAGCGTGGTGAGACTGAGCGTCTGTGTCCCAACCTGCATTGTTTGCTTACCTGCAGAATGATACGTTGAGGCGCCAAGTACCAGGGCATTCGTATACACGTCTGTTGCAGCGGTACTTGCAACGACCGACGTGTACGCATCTTTATTCCCGACAGGAAAGATCGTCCCTTGGAAGACAATCTTGTGGAGGTTTGTTTGTATGCGTTTGATGATTGTGTCGCTATTTGCATCAATCACAATTCTATACACGCCGCTCTCGGGGAACTCTTTTCCTGGATTTTTGATACTGAGTGTTCGTGGGGGGAGGACCCTTTTTGACGAATCGGTTACTCCGTCATCATCGGCTATTGCCTGGTACACAAGGTCTTTATCTTTATATATCTTCACCGTCATGACGTCAGGATCCTCGTACCAATTAAGGTCTTGTTTTTCAATCGTCATCGTGAAAGGCTCATGGTCAAGATACGCATAAAGGACATGTTTTCCCCGAAGGGGCGTACTATTGATAAGTGATTCCTTCGACACCGGCTTGTAGTCAGGGAGTCTTGTTAGAGCAATATTGCCGATCTCTGTTTCGTAACTGTAGGTTCCGATAAAAGCATGGAGCGGGGGACGCGCGAGAAAATCGTCTGCATTTGCATACGTCTTCTCTCTTTGGTAGAGTACGGGATTTTTTCCGCTATGTGTCCAGGAAAGGTCGTTTAGGAAAGGAACGTCATACGGTTTTGCAGCATAGTGCCATGTTTCCCGGTCCTGAAAACCAAGAGCTATTGTTTGGTCGGGGTTTTTGTTTTGAAAGGTAAGATGGACTCTCGCCGTATCAAACACAAACGGCATTTTCGTTGTGAAATAGACCAGGTCATGTGTCTGCCTGAATACCGTTTGTCCGTTTTGTGCAACTTCCGTAACCCTTTCTTTTGGACCAAGTTTTGAGATGTTCCCACCATCTGTATCCAGTGCATAGTTGGCGGTGACACCTAAAGGAGACATGTTGTAAAGTACTACATAGGCAACAAAGGCAGTCAGAAAGATGATGCCGAAAAATTCCCCGACAAGCTTCATCTGCCGTATTGCTATTTCATCAACATGAAAAGGGAGAATTTTTTGATAGTAGGTTTTGTAGTCTCTCCCGCGGAGTATAAAATGCTTTATCAGAAGATAGGGGACATAGAATACGAAAAGCCCTGAGAAGAGCAGGAAGGAAATTTTGACAATTTTCAGAAACAATTCCTTCATTATTTTTGTTTTTGCAAGACCCAAGCAGGTACTAACGACTGCATGAGAGTCACATCCTCTTTTGTAATCTCCTTCATCAGGATAAGAAGCAATACGTATACTCCGAGAAGGAATAGGTAGAGTAACGGAAGAAAAATAATGGGAAGTATTATTAGTTTTGCAAGGAAGTAGATTACGAGGGAAGCAAGAATGATTCGAACGACGCTTCTTATAGACGTCAGAGTATGAAATTTTTTATACACAAGCAATCCCGCAACACATAAAATAATAAAGTTACTGATCATACTTGCAACTGCGGCTCCTGACATATTAAAAACCGGAATAAGAAGAAGGCAAAAAACTGCATTCATAGCAACTCCTAAAATTGATAAAGCGGATGAGATTATTGGTTTTCCGGCAGCATTGAGAATGGTACATAAAAGAAAATATATCGTATAGAAACCAATGCTGACAGAGAGTATCGAGAGGACAGGCGCAGCATTTAGATAAACGTGAGAATAAATAAGTTGTAAAAGATCGGAACTGGTTGCTGAGATTATTAGTGATCCGGGGATGACAATACAAAGAATTATACGGAGTGCGGTGTGGATTGTTTTTTCTAAGTGTTCTGTCAAATTTTGACTGATACTGCGGGAAACACTGGGTAATAAAACACCCGATAAGGCAACGGTTGCAAAATACAACAACCGGGAAATATTCTGGCTAGCCGTATAATACCCGGGATCTTTCGCAAGCAGCATGGCTTTTACAAAATACAAATCAGTCGATTGTAATAGTGTGGAAAACAATGCAAAACTTACTAGAGGGATAGAAAACAGTATAAGTTTTTTGTATGAAAACTTAGCCACATCTGAATGGGGAAAATAAAATCCGAAGAGCATTGCTATTATTGGTGAGATAATCAAGGCATAAATTATCCCTGATAGCTT
>JAUYMJ010000046.1 GCA_030698775.1 bacterium | reverse complement strand
TTAGATTTTTCACATTTGAATTTGTTTCGGATTTAGGATTTCGTGCTTCGAGTTTAGTCAGTCCAACCAAGGTATGTCCAACGTCACCACACTCATCTTTGTTGAAAGCCGGTATCAGGTCAACCGTAAACGCATTAAGGCTGTGGTCAAACGAACGCTTGATTCTAATAATATTCAGCTAAATGTCGAGGTTTCTGTCGCGATTGTCGGGGACCGTAAGATGAAAGCGCTAAACGAAAAATACCGTGGTAAGACCGGTACGACCAATGTTCTATCGTTTCCGCTTGCAGAAGGGGAGCAGATGAAATCAGGTACCGTACGGGGCAGTACCAGTCGGTACTCCCCAGTCCCGAATCGAATGGTTCTGGGACGGCACCTGGCAATGCTTCCGAAAAGTGACACGACGTATCTTGGTGACATCGTTATCTCCTATCCGGTCGTGATAAAAGAAGCAGCGCGGGATGAGACCATGGTCGATGAGAAGATAGAGGAACTGGTTGAGCACGGGCTCCATCACTTACTCGGGATACACCACGATTAAGTTAAGAAATTTCAAATAAATACCAATTTCCAATTTGCAATTTCCAATAAGGGAACAGTGGATATTTCGTATTTGAAATTTGAAATTTTAAATTTGAAATTCATCTCTCTTCTATCTCCCTTATCTTCTCAATCCTTCTCCTATGCCGCTCTTCACCTGAAAAAACCGTTTCTAAAAAGAGAATCGCGAATCGCTCCATTTGTTCTGGAGTTGCAAAAGCCGAACCGAAGGAGAGCATATTGGCATCGTTATGCTCACGGGCTAACCGGACGTTTTCTTCATTAACGGCTAAAGCACAACGGATTCCTTTCACTTTATTTGCAACAATGAGCTCTCCTGTCCCGGATTTGCCGAAAACAAACCCAAATGATCCTGGGTTTTCTGCAACATGCTTTGCGGCAAGCGCACAAAAATCAGGATAGTCATCATCCTTATCAAGCACATGCGCGCCGTCATCGGCGACATCATAGTCTTTTCCCAAAAGAAACGTTTTCAAATGCTCCTTCAGCGCAAATCCTGCATGGTCAGTACCTAAAAAAATTTTCATATTATATTTCCTTTGTCGTGAGATTCGCTTTCCCGACAAGCGTGGTCAATTCCTCTTTCTGCAAGAGCCCTGATAATCCGCCAAATTCTGTGACGACCGCACCCGCATTCAAGCTGCCCCACACCATCGCCTCAGAAACGGATTTATTCTCAAACAAAGCAGCCAGAAATCCGGAAGCATACGCATCCCCCGCACCTGTCCTCTCAACGACGTTCGCTTCTTCAAATATCCCTACAGCATAGCATTTTCCGCTTCCATCAATAGCGTAGGAACCGTTCCGTCCATCGGTGATTACTACAATTTCCGGTCCAATGACTTTTACTTTTCTGAGCAATTCTGTAATGTCCTCAGTTTTCATATCCGCAACGATTTGCGCTTCTTGTTTATTGAGAAACAATACATCAACATGGGAAAGTGTTGGCAGATAGGCTTCCCTCCCCATGACAAACTGCGACGAGCCGGGATTGCAGGCAATCTTTGCACCGGTTTTCTCTTTATACGAAACCACCGCCTCGTACGCATTCTTCCAGGGTTGCCCTAGTGATGCTAAGTACACCCATTGTGCCGTTATTGCCGAAAAATCAAATTCGTGCGGGCTTTCCACGTGGTGGGTAAAGAGTGTCCGTTCTTTTTGGAAGTTTAACCCGACAGTAAACGACGTCGTTTTTTCAACGCTTCGCACATGTGATGTCTCTACACCTGCCTCAGTGAGCGTCTTCTGGATTCGTGTCGCAAGCTCATCATTCCCTATCTCGGCAAAAATGCTTGACGTAAAACCCAACCTTTGCATGGCAATGGCGACACGACATGCACCTCCCCCCAACACAAATCCGACATTTTTTGCGAGAATTTTCTCACCAGCTTTTACGCAGAGCTCATGGGACGACGTATCGACACGGCAAAAAGGATTATCGTCAGCAACTGTTACGAGAAGATCGATGAGGGCATTTCCAACGGTGACTATGTCTGCCATGTGTTACTTACCAACAATTATAACAACGTCCGCGGAACCGGAAGCAAGTGAAGAACTGGCATCACCAACAGAATAGGATGAACCAATATCTTTTTTAAGAAGAGGAAGGTATTTGCTCTTTGTGGATTTTACCTGTATCGTCACATTTTGGTAGTCAAAATTATCAGCATTACCTGTCGAACCAATGACGTAGCCGAGATCTTTGAGGAGTGAGCTCATCTTCCCTGCCGCACCCGAGACGCCGCTTCCGTTGAGGATGTCAACGGTCAAACCCGACCTGTCAAGCCCTGTTGCCTTGTCGACAGGATCAATCGTTTTTTTCTCTTCTTTTGTCGTTGGTGTTGGGGCCTTGGTTTCTTTTTTCTCTTCTTTTTTGGTCGGGGAAGGCTCTTCAGAGGGCACGGGCGTATCCGTTGGGACAATGATTGCCGTTGGGGCAACGCGTGCTGATTCAACTTTCTTCTGATCCTCTTTCGTACCGAGAAGACGCGAGCCGACAAAAAGCACTCCTCCGAGAAGCATCAAAAATAAGGCAAGAATAAGAAGAGTTTTGGGACGTTTGGGAGCTTGTTGTTGCTGCGCGACTCTTGGGAAGGCTTGGTCATCCATAGTAGATGTTGTCGTGTAGCGGAGTGTAGCACAGATTACAAACCATCACAATGGCCGATTCTGCAGCCTGTGCAATATGATTTTACTGCAATACATTTGTTCACCCCTACTTTGCCGTCTCATGCAACAATTTGCTATAATTGCTGCATGTTCCCCAGAAAACTGCTCGCTGTTTTTTTTCTTGTCGTTATCCTCCTTATTGCCGGGTTTTCGAAAGCAAACGCAGACGAACTGGACGATATCAATAAACAAATCTCAGATCTCACAAGCGCATTGAACCAATCCATTGCAGCAACCAAACCGCTTGAATCCCAGCTGAAAACGCTGACCTCCCAAATTGAAGGGATCAAAGCCCGTGTTACCGGTATAGAAGCAGACCTTATCACCAAGCAGAAAAACATTGATAAAAGCTACCTTGCTATGGAAAAACAACAGGATCTGTTTGACAAAACGGTGAGGGATTTTTATATTAAGAGTTACTACAACTCCCCCCTTCTCGCATTTCTTTCCGGCCAATCCGCATCAACGATCACCAAATTCCTCGCCTATCAGGAAGCAATCGCAAACCGCGACAAAGCAATTATTACCAATATTGCACTCTCCATTGCAGACCTAGAAGAAAAAAGCCAAAAACTGAAATCCGAACAAGTACGCCTCATTGCCAGCAAAGCCGCACTTGACGAACAGTCACAAAAATTAGATGAGGTCGTAAAAGGCGCAAAGGCCTACCAGCAGGACGTGTCGTCAAAGATTTCAGAGTTGTCACAAAGACAGCAGGAAATCCTCAACGCCCGTTCGGGAGGGTTCACCGCAACCATCGGCGATAGCGACCTGGCTGATGATTACAACGCATCAATCAAGGGTTTCCGCGAAGCAGCACCGAGTGGGTCTTTTGCGGCATTCTCGTTTGGTGCATTTACCCACAGAAAGGGCATGAGCCAGTACGGAGCACGTGGAAGAGCAACGTCTGGTCAGGACGCAAAAACAATCCTCAAAGCCTACTACGGAAAAGAACCAGTCAGTAAAGACACGGGGGGTTCAATCAAGGTTTCAGGATTCGGGGAGATGGATTTTGAAGGGAAATACCTCCTTGGTATCGCCGAGATGCCATCTTCCTGGCATCCTGAAGCGCTCAAGGCGCAGGCAATAGCAGCAAGAACCTATGCGTACCGCTATAAAACAGAAGGCCGGGAAATTTGTACGACTGAAGCATGTCAGGTGTATAACGACGGAAAAGCTGCAAACCCGCCCGACGCTTGGCGACAAGCTGTTGAGTCCACACGAGGCCAGGTCGTAGAAGATGTCGTCACCTACTATGCATCAACACACGGAGGCTTCGCATCCCCCATCGGTTGGGATACGACAGACGGCCAGGGAGGGGGAAATTTTATTGACAAAACGTATGACAAAATAGGAGGATCCCCCTGGCTCGTCAAAGCATGGTACCGAAAAGGTTACAGCTCGTCAGGGGATAGCTGCGGAAGGGATAATCCGTGGCTTAGCTCGGCTGAAATGTCCGATATTATAAACGCTGCGATGGTGTTGTATAATGGCGGAAACACTGATGAAACGGGACGGATTACACCAACGACGACATCGTGCTGGGGAGGAAATCCATATAGCCTTGATGAGCTCCGTAGAGTTTCCGATAAGTATTCGGGGGGCATCAGTTCCGTTACGGGCGTATCCGTGTCCCAAGGTGATGGAACAACAAATGAAGTTGTTTTCCAAACCGATAAAGGGGAGAGACGTCTGAGCGGTGGCAATTTTAAAACGGCATTTAACCTGAGGGCACCAGGCTACATGTCTATCCCCCAAAGCGGATTCGCATTCTTTAACATAGAAAAGAAATAAGTAGAATTTCAAATGGACTTTATTGGATATTTGAAATTTCAAATTACTATGCCTGATATCCTAAACAATACCACCCCTGCAGCATCGACAAACGCTTCTGTCCATCCTGTCCACAATGTCGGCTTATTTCATTCATATTGCGAATATCCTTCCGGTTTGAGGTTCCAGAACCAGGAACCGGGAGAAACCATAGTCCTCTTCGTCCGTCGCCACTTCATCACAAACGTACCGTGGATACTAATTACCCTGCTTTTGGCGATTGCGCCCTTCATTCTCCTCCCCTTTTTCCAGGTGATAAATGTCCTACCGGTGCAGATTCCCGAAGGGTTGTCATCCGTGCTCTTTTTTTTCTACTTTCTTGTCATCTTTGCCTATGGTTTCACGAACTTTCTCCATTGGTTTTATAATGTCGGCATTGTCACCGACAGAAACGTCCTTGACATTGACTACGCAGAACTCGTCAATGTCCATATCGCAGCCACAAGAGTCACACAGATTGAAGATGTAAGCTACCATCAAAACGGGTTCTTCAAAACGTTTTTTAACTATGGTGATGTCTTTATCCAAACTGCAGCGACAAACCCCGATTTTGAATTCTTGCGTATTCCAAACCCTGCAAGAGCAGTAGATCTTATCAGGCAGCTTATAGGACCACGACGGCCATGAGTATCGCAGATATATTCCCATTTTTAAACGAGTTGACAGTTGAAGGAATAATAAAAATTCCATTACTTCTTCTCCTTTTTGTGTACCTCGTTTTTGCAGTGATTCTCTTCAATAAAGCGAGGTCTCTTGGAAAACTCATTTTTCTTGAAGCGTCTATTGCAACGCTCCTCCTCGATGCGCTTGCTTTCTTCCATATACTCGCTGCAGTGCTGCTTTTCCTGCTCGCGCTTGTTATACTCTAGATATAGTATGCCCATCCAGCATTTACCGTTTAGTAAGATCGTCGCAACACCGACACCCTCAAACTGGTGCCAGGCGTACGCAGCAGGTGGGCTTTTCCTCACTCTCTCGCTCTCCTCCATAGAAGCCGAACATCCCGAACATCTTGGAGCTTTAGGCAAAAAAATTATTAATGACCTTGAGGCAGAGTTTTTCGCGCTTGAGGAAAAATCCCTCGAAACAATCGAGTCGGTTGTAAAAAAATCAATTACGCATATTCCAGAAGATGTCACCGTGTCCGCCACACTTTGCGTGGTAAGAGAGACGGTCCTTTACGCATTTCTCCTAGGAGGTGGCTGTATTCTCATTAGGCGAAACGGTACGACAGGTATCATCCTTCAGGAATCCGATACCAAGGAGCCGTCACTACAATCTGCCTCTGGCTATCTTGAGAATGCCGATCTCGTCATACTCCAAACGAAAGACTTTCAAGAACAAATCCCGGGTGCGACACTTACCGATGCACTCCAAAGCGAGGACTTAGAAGAAATTGCAGAAACACTCTCTCCGCTCATCCACGGCAAGGAAGATGGCGGTTCAGCAGCGATTTTTTTACGCTTTACCTCTCCACAGCCAACTGAGGTCGCAGAGGAGGAAGGTTCGTCGGATGAAACCCCGTCACAAAACGAAACGCAACCACCGACTACACCGCCATTTGCAGCAGCACAACAGGCTTTTCCTCACCCAACCGCCATGCAGCAACAAACGGGAAGTAAACGGCCATCACTTCCAAAAATCCTCTCTCTTCTTCCCCATCTTACACACCGCCAGAGACTTCTCCTGAGTATTGCGGGATTATTAGTCTTTATACTTTTAATAAGCATCTTTTTTACAACGAAAAATGCGGATGAACAAAAAGCAAAGGAGGTATTCGCAAAAACATATGAGCCTGCAAAACAATATCTAGAAGAAGGGGAAGCACTCCTCGACCTCAACCCGACAGGCGCAAAAGACAACCTGGAAAAAGCAAAAAAACTTGTTGCAGATGCAGAAAAAATAGTACCTAAAGAAACAGAGGAAGCAAAAAAGATTCTTGCTTTAGGAGAAGAGATCGACCAGGCCATAGCAACCCTCTCAGACGAAAATAAAGCGAGCATCTCTCCAGTCGGCACGGACACTAGCAAACTTTTCACACCCCTCCTCTCCTCAAAAGATATCCTTTTTGTGACGCAGGACGACGATACCGTGTATTCACTCACATTGAAAGAAGTTGACGCGTCGGGCAAAGAGAATGATACGAAAAAAACAATTATCAAAAATGACGGTGATTGGGGGAACCCGACCGGTATCGGTACGTTCCTTGGTAATATCTACGTTCTTGACAAAGACAAAGGTATTTTGAAGTTTGTGAAGGGATCTGACGGGTACGGCGACTCATCATCCTATCTGAAAGGAGAAGCTCCTGATTTCTCAACAGCAGTTGCTATGGCAATCGACAGTTCAATCTACGTCCTTTTTGCAAACGGAGACATTGCGAAATTTACAAAGGGTGTCCCTGACAGCTTTAAGGTTTCAGGGCTCACTACCCCTTTCTCACACCCAACCCGAATTTACACACTGCCTGATTTCACATCGGTATACGTGCTTGATAACGGCAACGGACGAATCGTACAGCTTGGTACAGACGGGACATACAAAGCACAATTCAGTTCAGGTGCCGTAAAGAAAACGACTGAATTTGAAGTGAATGAAAAAGACAAAAAAGCGTATCTGTTGATCGATAACAAGACCTATGAGATGAAACTTGAATAGCCACGAAAAACCCCGGCAGTGCCGGGGTCTTCCAGTGTGGAGATGTGGAGTAATGACCTCCAGTCCGAAAAATATTTAGAAAAACATCTACAAGCGTAGTCCGTTTTTGTTTTTTCGTATTAGCTTCTCCAACGGACAGGAATACTAATCTTAGGTTTATTTGCGGTCAAAACCATTCCGTTTTTTCTCTCAACTGTAATTTGCCCATAGCGCCCGTTGAGAAAAGCAACTATGAACATTCCGCTTTAAGCTGTGAAGGCGAGTGCCCCCATTTGCGTTGGGCGGAAAGCATCAATAAAGGATGCGAGTGCACCTTTAAATGCTTGCTTTACATTGCTGTAAGCATTTATTTTTTGATCTGTTTTACGACTGGTATCAAAGTCGGCTTGCAGTTTTTAAAGAACGTTTTCCGTCGAATCAAATCATCCCCCTTTGGCTCGCCGTAACTTTAGTGAAGGCGGCCCGCCTACGCTCTGAATGCTCAGAGCTTCGTCGAGGCAAAGGCGGATATTGATCAGACTTTAAAAGAGCGGATCGTCGGCAAGGCCTCTTTCAAGCTCGCGGTCTTGGTCTTTTTTCTTGATTGCTGCACGCTTGTCAAACTTGCGTTTTGAGCGTGCGATTGCGAGTTGAGCCTTAATATAGGCTTTGGTAGTATACAGCAAAACAGGCACGATTGTCAAGTTTTCCCCCTCTGTTTTTGACTTCAGAGCGACGATTTCCTTCTTGTGAAGGAGTAATTTTCTTGACCTGCTCGGATCGTAGCCTTCCGTGCGTGCAAACTCGTAAGGGTAGATCTTGGCATTCACCAGATATGCCTCACTCCCCGAAAGCCTGACGAAACTACCGGTCAGGTCAGCCTTCCCAAGGCGTACCGCTTTCACCTCAGATCCCGTGAGGTTAATCCCAGCCTCAATCCGTTCCAATAGTTCGTAATCGAAAAATGCTTTCTTATTGCTGATTTTCATAGGTGTATGATACCCTCCTTACTGTCCGTGCGCAAGCGTGAGGCCGTAGACCTTCCCTGCTCCGCCTCTTTTCAGCACGCTTGCAGCCTCAGAAAGAGTGGCGCCTGATGTAAGGACATCATCAACAAGAAAAATAGTTTTCTTCCTGAGTATTTCTCCAGCTTTTTCAGCAATTACAAACGCGCCGGCGATATTTTCCCGGCGCATCTTCCTGTCAAGGCTCACTTGTGACTGGGTTTTCTTTACTCTTTCTAATGTGGAAACAACCGGAACACCAAGCTTCACGGACAAACCTTTTGCCAGTAACTCTGCCTGGTTGTATCCTCTCTGGCGGTATTTCGTTTTATGGAGAGGAATCGGAACGAGGAGTGATTGGTCGTCGTACACACGTGCAAATGCTTCTTTCTGGATGAGGCTTTCATAAAAAAGATCGACCATAAACACGCATAGACTTGAGAGAAATGGTTTATATTTGAGACGGTAGACAAGTTTTTTCGCGACTTTGCCAAAAACGACGCTTGAAAATGCGCCGTCAATGATGTATCTCCCCCGACATCTGTCGTGGGTCAATCCGGTATAGGTTTGACGGTTGCAAACAAGGCAAATTAATGGTACATCAAACGAGATGTAGATAAAGCAATCAGGGCAAACAAAATCACCAAATTTTCCACAATTGACACACTTTTTGGGAAAGAGAAAATCTGAGAGCCCCACAGCCTGAGTGTAACTAAAAATCCGCCCAGATGCTATAATTCCTAGTTACTAGCTACTAGTAACTAGTGACTAGGAGGGAGGAGTCGCATAGTTGGTCCATTGCGGAGGGTTGCTATCCCTCTGAGCTCTTAAACAAGCTCGCGCAGGTTCGAATCCTGTCTCCTCCGCCCTTGCAGCCTGAATGAAACAGGATGAAAAGTTTGCCCTGAGCAATGTCGAAGGGAATCCTGTCTCTTCCAGAGCGTCGGATAGGGTTACTTTTGCAGGGATCCCCCTTTTTGAGGCAGATGGAGTACAATAAGCCTATGACCAAACCGGTTACGCTTACGTCTCATCTGAGAGACGAGCATCACATCTCTCCGTTTCAGACCTATCTTAAAGAAATTGTCTATGGCGGAAATGACGGTATTGTGACAACGTTTGCTGTCGTCGCAGGGTTTACCGGTGCACAGGCAGGAGCAAATGTGCCGACTTTTTCTATCCTCACAGTACTTCTTTTCGGTTTGGCCAATCTCTTTGCTGACGGAGCCTCAATGGGGCTTGGCAATTTCCTCTCGCTTCGCGCGGAAAAAGATGTCTATAGAACACACGAGGCAAAAGAACTATACGAAGTAACCCACCACCCCCTTGAGGAAAAGGCAGAGACAATAGCAATTCTTGTAGGAGAAGGATTTGACGAGAAACAGGCACGTCAGCTTGCAAAAATCTATGAAACAAACCCAAATTACTGGACGTCTTTCATGATGAATTACGAACTTCGTATCCCAAACCCTGCCTCAGAAAATCCCTATCTGACAGCATTTGCAACGTTTTCTGCATTCGTCGTATTTGGAATCATCCCGCTGATTCCGTATTTTATAAACCAGGACCCGACAAAAAGCTTTGCTTTCTCTGCTTTCGCGACACTCACCGCGCTTGTACTGCTAGGGCTTCTTCGCTGGAAAGTGACTACTGAGACGATTCTCAGGTCGGTACTTGAAATTGTTGCTGTCGGTGGCACATCAGCACTCATCGCATTTGCTGTCGGAACATTTTTCCGGTTGTAGAATACAATGGTACAGGCAATCTTACTTCCATTTACAACAATCCTCCTCGCTGAATTCTTAGACAAAAGCCAAGTAGCACTCCTACTCCTTTCAACAAAATCCAAACATCACCTCCAGCTGCTCCTTGGCGCACTTCTTGCATTTGCGCTTGTTGACGGGACGGCAATCTTCCTAGGGTCTTTAGTAACCGGTCTCATCCCAGCGCTCTATATAAAAATACTTGCTGCCATCACGTTTTTTTACTTCGGGATCAGCTCACTCCGCATGTCCCAAGATGATGGAAAAACCGTACATACAGGAAAAAGTGCTTTCGTATCTGCACTCAGCGTTATCTTTCTTTCCGAATGGGGAGACAAAACACAAATCGTCTCCGCGGTGTTTGCCGCCCGATTAAACCCTCTTTTTGTATTCATCGGGGTGATGTCCGCAATGTTAGTGCTTTCTATAAGCGCGATCTACATTGGCACACAACTTGGGAAGAGGGCACAGGCAGAAAAAATCCATAAGGTGGCCGGACTATTGTTCCTTCTTCTGGGTGTCGGGTTCCTCCTATTCTAGCGGAGAGGACGGGACTCGAACCCGTAATCCCCTTACGGGGACACGCGCTTTCCAAGCGCGCCGACTACCATTATCACACCTCTCCATCCTAAACACTAATTCCTAACTCCTAATCACTAGCCTCTTGGCTTCCTCCCATACCTTCTTATCAGATGGGTAGGTTAATCGTTTTTCAATCTCTTCTATGGGTAGCCACTCAACGTTTTCCATCTCCTCATCATGCTTGGTAATGTCTCCGCCCGTAAAATCCATGAGATAGTAGTAAACGGTTTTTTTCCGCTTCTCCCCTTCCCACTGGTACCAATACGTCACAGGTGTCAAAAGCTTTACAATTTTCGCGTCAACTCCGCACTCCTCCTTTACTTCCCGAACAGCAGTAACTTCCTTCTTTTCAGTTTTATCTGTATCCCCAATCAGGCCCTTAGGAAACACCCAGCCATGATGCTGGGAGTGCTGACAAACCAAAACCTCGGTTTTTCCATTTTCTTTTCTGATTACGACTCCACCTGATGAAAATTCAAATTTCATAAAAGGATTCCTTTTCTGGCTTTCTCTACTAGTACGTCCGAGAGGATTCGAACCTCCGACCCTCAGATCCGGAATCTGATGCTCTATCCAGCTGAGCTACGGACGCTTCCTCTGCTATACTTTTGGCGGAGGGAGCGAGACTCGAACTCGCAAGCCCTTACGGGCGCCGGTTTTCGAGACCGGTACCTTACCATTCGGTACATCCCTCCAGTTGGCGTCCTCGAGAGGATTCGAACCTCCGACCTTAACGTCCGCAACGTTATGCTCTATCCAGCTGAGCTACGAGGACACGACCTGTCGCCTTAGGATCAGGTAGGGCTACGGGCACAGAACATACTGAACTCACATTTTAGCTTATAGGAGAAACCGAAGCAACTTACGATGATGATTGGTGCGGGGACTTCTCAAGGGGAAATGTTTTAGACAACCAATCGCCTGATTTCTCCATCATCGTCGGCTTTACATATTCCCTATAAGGGAGATATTGCAGCAATACTGACTTCACGTGTTCTTTTGTCATATCACCAAGTGTGATTACAAGCTCACCCGGCACCAACGCTTTGGTCCGCACAATGAGTAAATCCTCTCCGTCATGTACCCGAAAATAGAAATCATACAGCTCCTGCCAAAGCACAAAGTAATCCTCTACCATTATCCCCTCGCTGCTGATTTTGTAACGGAAATCATGCGGAGGCACGGTATTGAGGGCATAGTTGAGAAAAACCAGCGCAACCACTAAAAGCATCAGAAAATACTGTGCGAAGAGAAAAAGGATAACCTCGATAGCCAACATGATAAGAAGAATATTTATGAAATATTCCTTATTTTTCCTGCGGAATGGCCTCCCCGGTGCGTGCCAGGACAAAAGGGTATGGACCTCAGTATGTCCAGACTCATGAGGCATCTCACCAGTATGAGAAGGTAATTCTTTTTCAGGTCGAGGAAGATCAAGCGGCTCTGTGGGAAGGAATTTCTCTCCTAGCGGTTGGGCACTCTGATCCATAAGTCTACTCTACTCTATTTCTGTTTGAGGAGTCAAGAAAGAGGACATGATTATATTGCCAAATAGTTAAATGGTTACATTGTTGTATTGCTGCGGAGAGGGCGAGATTCGAACTCGCGGTCACCTTGCGGCGACAGATGTTTTCAAGACATCCGCACTAGACCACTATGCGACCTCTCCAATCGAAGCTTATTTTATCAGAAACCACGATCGGAATCGAACTTCTATATTTTGAGCAATAGAACAATTTAGCAATAAAGCAATCTTTTTATCTTGACTTCCCGTGAAAATTGGGTCAAACTGATCGTATGCGCTTTACTGCCCGTTGGCTTGTTGTATTTGGCTTTGTTACTCTTCTCCTTACCCTATTGCCGCCCCTATTTTCGTCAAACAAAGCCTTCGCCCAGGCGAATTATCCTACACAGCAGCAAACGACCAAGGTTGACATCTACGCCAATACAAATCCCGATGTTGCGCGTGATATGCATTCCTATGCGCAGATTGCATTTGTTGAGCTCTCCTCAACGCTTATTTGCCAACTTATTGGGATAGATGTCATAAATCCTGACAAAGGATGCATAGGCCTAGACCCGGTGACAAAAAAACTTGGGTATGTACAACAAAACGATCCTTCTAGACCTCAGCTTGGAGGCCTTTTTGGATTCACTACCAACATGATTAGTGCCATGTATGTCCCTCCTGCCTCAACGGGTCAATTTATCGGTTATCTGAAAGATAGTTTCGGGATTACACATAGCGTTCATGCGCAGCAAACAGGGGCCGGTTTTCAAGGACTCGGTGCGGTACAAAAACTCTTTATAACATTTCGCAATTTGGTCTACATTCTCCTAGTCATTATTTTTGTCATTGTCGGGATTGCGATAATGCTTCGAGTAAAGATAGACCCCAGGACTGTCATGACGATCCAGAACCAGATCCCAAAACTCATCATAGCAATAGTCCTTGTCACCTTCTCGTATGCAATCGTAGGACTTATGATTGACCTCATGTGGACCTTCACCTATTTCGGAATTAACATAATACTGGGCGATTCGGGATGTGGAACGAGAGCTCTCGTAAGCATAGGACCTCTTGGCGGATCAAATGGAAATCCCGATGTGAAATACGTAGAGATTGCAACACAAGGCATTGTAAATAATCCTATTGCTTTCGCACGAGATCTCTTGTCAGACGCAGGCTGCTTCGGCTCTGCAGATGGTATCGGTGGCCTGGCATGGCGTATTGGAGGAACTCTAGGTGATATTATGTCACGAACGATCCTAGGCATTATTGGCCTCAATGAAAATCCAGATCTGCAAGAGTGCGGATGGAGCTCTCTCATACCATTTTATGGTGCGGGCGTTGGTGGCTGTATCAAGGGTGCAGGGTTTGGACTACTAAAATACCTTATCAGTATTGCCGGGTTTCTCATCATCCTTATAGGTCTCTACGCCGCGCTCTTTAAGATCTGGCTTAAGCTCCTGAAAGCCTACGTCATTATCATCATTGGTGTTATTTTGGCTCCCTTATGGATCATAGCAGGGGTTTTACCTGGAAGTAGTGGGCAACAGTGGAGCTTCGCGCAGTGGATGCGTCATATGGGCGCACACCTCGCACTTTTCCCAGCTACGGTCTTTATGTTTTTACTGGCGAGCGTTATCGCAAGAGGCGGTGATACAGCAAATAACCCAGTAAGCCCTTTTCTTCCGCCGCTTATCGGTAACCCCAATATTGCAGACAACCTTGGCTGGATTACGGCGTTTGCATTTATCATGATCACACCGGATGTACTTGAAGTACTTCGTGATGCCTTGAAAACACCTGTTGGTAAATACACCGGCAATATCACGAAGCGCTCACGAGCCTTTAGTCCTGGCGATGCACTTGGTAAATACGCAGGCTATGCATACGGAATGCAGATGCTTAGACAGTCATCTTTTGTAAAGCCTTTCTTGAAAAAGGATGCTTCCGTAGATGCACATGGTGCCAGTCATCCACCACCAGGAACAACAGCATGACACTAAGTATCTTCTGATGCTTCTTTCAAAAGCCAAAAAAGAATAACTATCGCTAAAACCGGTGCAAATTGACCCCCAACGTCCAGGAACCAGTCATGTGTCCGGGCAGTCATGCGGTCGACTAGTGTCTTGGCTTGATGGGGCTTTATATACCCATGCTCCTCCATGAGGTTTTTTATGAAATAGCGAGTTTCTGATGCATGCCAGACTGGTGCCCTTTTGCCATACATGCGCTGGGCAAAAGACCCGGTAATATACAAACTCGCATCTTCCAACGCATTCTCAAAGCTCTTACCAACCACAGGGATCTTTCCTATACCTCGAACTGTTCCTTTTACAGCCCGGTCAACATATTTATCAGTGAATTTCCCGATCAAAGGCAAATGACCGGGCAATGTAACGATACCTCGTATCTGATCCGGAAATGTCTTGAGGATACCGCCGATAATTGGGATTTTCGAAGGGCCTGAAGCGGCATAAAATTTCAACACTGATTCTGAGAGCCAAGTGACTACTTCTTTTGCCATGGTTGCATCCCAATCTGCAATTTTGGAATATATGCCCGTAAGATGGCCAAACAGCTGATCAGGCGTCCTGATGTATTTTATATCTGAAAGGAGTTTTGAAATCATCACATTTGCCTCACCGATGCTTTTATTTTCCCGAGCCCTTCTGCTAAACGCACCTGTCGGACCAACAGCTGACATATTAAACTCATCAACAGGCGCGTCCCCGCTCCAGAGCGTAAACCCGTGGTTGTACTCTCTTCCGTCAATAAATTCACCGTAGTGTCCTACTCGTTCTGTCCGATACACTTGATGGCCATGTTGATACGATGCGTCGCCTGCTTCTCTTTCCCAAGAACCCTTACTTTCTTTATTGTCATCGAAGTCAGCGCGTATTAGGTTACGAAATTCATCTGTCGCATCCCAAGCCTCAGGATGGGGCAACGTAATTCCGTTAAGGTCAATCATTGCCTTAACTTCTTCAAGGGTTATTGCCTCTCCATAAATTCCGTCAAATGAGAATCCTCTTGAGAGTAAATCTTCTCGATACTGGTACATCTTGCTCTCAAGAAAAAGGAGATTGTTCTGAATTTTTTGCATCAAAGCAGCCGGCCTTTTCTCTTTTGGTAGGGCAGTATCGCCGTACATAGTCGTAAGATTTGTAATGTCGTCTTTTAGGCGTGTTTGGATTTTGTAAGACTTGAGATAAATCCTGCCGGGCTGCAAATCAACAATTCTCCCTATAATGTGTTTTCCTTTTTCTATTGCTTTCTTCTTTATTGCTTCATCTTTTTCAAAAGCCATGTCCGGTCGCAACTTCTCAAAACGGAGTCCTGTCCCGATCCAATTCCCATACTCTTTTAGGTATTGCTCTTTTTGCCCTTCATTTAACCCATTGTATATCGCCTGCGCTTGCGGACTTAATGTTGCACCTATAGTAGCATCTGCAGGATCCTCTCCGACCAGTACCCTCATTCTTTTGCGGCCAACTTTTAGCAACTGCTCAGATCCTGTCACTTTGTCGGGATCCTCTCCGACTCTCCAGCTATTAAACCCATACGCATCTCCACAAAGCCCAGTGTTCTGCCTTCTTATTTGCAAATATTCACCGAGCTTCCCGTCCAATATCGCCCGCGCTCCTGGTCCACCGTCTTCCAGAACGTGCTTAACGTGTTCAAGGCGCTTTGTCATCCACGGCTTTCTCGCAAGCCCCCCAAACATCTTATCCCGGTCCGGTTCTGTAAGAAGCACACCCAGTGCTTTATCAGATGGCACGTGGTACTTCGCCAAAAGATGTGTGAAAGGCGCGTAGTTTTGGATGACGTCTTGGAGATAAAGGCTTGTAAAGTTCGCGTTTTCAGGAATCTTGCTTTCTGCAGCTAACGATAACATACGCATTGAGAGAACAAGCATACCCTTTGCCGTTGTAAATAGGCGTTCAATTTCCCAATCTTTAAATTGTTGATCTGCAGGTCTTGTGTACTCCCTTTTTTTATTTGTATCATCGCGTGTGTAAACCGCTCTTCCTTCTACGTATTTTTTGAAAAGTTCTTTTGTTCGCGTCTCAACATCAGGAGAATTTATAATCGCACGCTGTCTACCATTCTCATCAACATGAGTCCGAACAAATCTCTGCACCATTTCAGGCCGAAGGTATCCATCATTTTCTGCCATTGCCTGACGAAGCTGCATCTCATAGATATTCATCATGTCCCGGACACCTGGTGTCCGCTGCACAAAATCAACTAAATTTGATCCGAACGGATCGATAAAATCATAGAGTTGTTCCGCTTTAACATTGGGCAGCTCAAGTACATAGTTGGCATTGTGGAGGACCTCGCGGACTTGCCTGTCAAGGGTATATCTGTTTAGGTCCTCTTTTATCTCGTCTTGGATAGACCCCCTCTCACCCTTCAACTTGTCTGCATCGGCTAGGATCGCTGTCCGGGCTTCGGCAAGTGAGACACCGTTTCTTTCTGCATAATGTCTCGCTGCTGCCTCTTGGGTGATATTGTTAATATTCTGTACTACAGAACGAAGATCTTCGAGAAATATTCTTTCTTTCTCACCGTCAGTCAGGATGTTAAATGCTTGCTGAAACGGCTGATTAGGCTTGGCGTCTGCATTTGCAAAAATCTCATCATACGCTCTATTACGAATCTCTCTGTCTGCAAGAAAATCATCTTCGTCTGCTTTCTGACCATCCCGTTCACCACTCTCAACTACTACATTTACAAGAACGCTGTATCGCTGTTCGGAAAGCTTGGCTTGCTTCCTTTGGCTTTCTAGCGCTGATTCCCGTTCTTTTTGCTCATGCTCTGCAACGTCAGAACGGAGGGGGCTCAAAATAGTTGCCCGTATCAGGTCACGCTCCGTATCCGGCTGTGTAAACACGTTAGGATCCGTGATTGTTTCAAGGATCTGTGTATAAAGCTGTTTTAAGCTTTCAGAATTCTCGGGGATTCCTTTGGTGCGCCGTTCGTGGTAGAGGGTCAGAATTTCAACTATCCGCGCATTTGTAACACCAGCTGTTGGCAGATCAGGGCCTAATTGTCTAAGTACAGTTTTTCCTTCGTTTTCGGGGATGCTTTTCAACTTGGCTTCACTACTTTTGACGACTGTAGGACTCAGGTTAGTCTGTGATGCTTCATGCTCAACTTTCCTTGCTGCTTCTTCAGCGATGCGTTTTGCTTCTCGCTTCGTATCTTCATCGTCTTGGTCTTTCTTCCGTTTTGAAACCGGCGGAGGCAAATAGCGATGCCTTTGGAAAACCGCGCGCCTAAACTTCTTCCACAGTGACTCTCCTCTTTCTGCCATATAATACCCTCTCTAGCATACGAAGAATCAGTTCGTACTGTCAAACAAAAAATCTATGCTTGCACTCTTCTCTTATATTTCGATACGATAATACTACTGCATGAAGACAGCTGCACGGATCATCTTTTTATTTCTCATTATTTGGGCAATATCCCTCGTATCAACCACAAGCATATTTGCGCAAGATGACGCTGACAGTCTGGACGTTTCCCCAAACCCCTCCGTTACTGGTACAAAAGTCACGTTTACGTTCAACAACTGCGGAGCGCAAGATGCAAGCGGCACCTTTAAACCGGGATTAAATGTACTTTTCCACTGGATAAGGGTTACCGGGAACCCTGAAGGAGAAACGGAGAATATAACACCAGACGGTTCCGGGACTGCTGTTTTTGATGAAAAAAGTGATTTTTCTGAAGGGACGTATAACCTTAAGGCAACCTGTTACGGAGAAAACAGTACATTTATTTCATCTGAGGCGACGAGATTTTTTGTAAGTTTTGCCGAAGAAAGAGACGGTACAACAGCGAGCATAGCAGTAATTGTGGGTGGAGACGAAGTTCCCGATGGCAATATCCTTGAAAACAGTCCTTTCACTGTTAAGGCAACATTTAAAGCCGACTCCGACTGGGAGAAGGGGAGTAAAGATTGGAGCAGAGACGATCGGGTTTGTTACGGCATCTCAATCATTCCGATAACAGCTGAGGGGGTGGAGGCGCATCCGATACACCCACCAAGACCAAACAACACTACTGCATGCGAAATAGCAGACGGAATAAACTTTGGAAAATACGGAGATAACGCTGAGGACAAATTCCAAACCGAGCTTCTAGCAAGCGGAGAAAGCGATTACAATAATCACCCTGAACTTTTTAATTATATAGAAGTCCTTCCTAATGACAGTCACATATATACATATGATATTCCGGATGATTTAATTACCCTGCAAACTGGATATTATCGAATCGAACTCCTGGTGGACCAAAAATTCGGAAAGTCCAAGCGTAGAATAAGAATCGGCGGCAGTGACCCAATTGATTTCAGCCCATTAAGACGGCTCGCAACGTTTTTCATCAAAGTTGGCGATCCCGACTTATTGTTTTCTCCCCCCTCTGCCACTTGCCTGTATGGAGTTAGTAAAGACGGTATAACCGTTGACCTCCGTGATGCCCTCAGCTCTGACCCCAACATCGCTCTTGATGAAAATTATGTACGTGAACAACAAAAGACAATCGTCCGCTGCACCGGCGTAGCAACGCCTTTTGGGATGTTGTCCACCGAACCTAGTGGGTTGGTTTCGGATGTCCTCGGCTATCTTCTCTCAATCTCAGGCATGATCGCACTGCTTCTCATCATCAGGTCCGGCTATCAGATCATGACCTCATCAGGCAACCCTGAAGCGATTCAGGAAGCAAGAGAACGGCTGACCTCAGCAATCGTCGGCTTACTCTTCATCATCTTCTCCCTCGTAATCCTTCAGGTCGTGGGTGTCGATATCCTCCATATACCAGAATTTAAACCGTGAGGAGCAGTGAACTAGGAACTAGGAGCTAGGTACTAGTGGCTAGGTATTAGAACAAACAAGTTGCTAGGTACTAGTGAACTGGTTACTAGGTCCTGATAACTAGCCCCTAGCTCCTAATACCTACATCATATGAGCATAAAATCCTACAAAGACCTTATCGTATGGCAAAAATCAATTTTGCTCGTAAAAGAAGTTTTTCTCCTAACCGAAAAGTTCCCAAAATCAGAACTTTATGGCTTGTGCTCTCAACTGAGACGTGCTTCGATATCTGTTCCCTCAAATATTGCTGAAGGCAGTGGAAGAAAATCTTTGTTGGAAAGAAGACAATTCTACTCGATTGCCTACGGATCTGCGCTTGAGGTTGAAACGCAAATAATCATTGCTAAGGAGCTCTTTTTTGCAAAACCAGAAGATTTTGCTAGTATTGATATACCTCTAAATGAAATATTGCGAATGCTTAACGTGATGACAGCTAGGAAGACCTAGAGTTTAGTGACTAGATACTAGTGAACTAGGAACTAGACGATAGGAGCTAGGTACTAGTAGACTAGTTACTAGGTCCTGATAACTAGCCCCTAGCTCCTAATACCTGAACTTATGAAACTTCTAACACTCACCCTTCCCGGCACGGATGGAGAACCTGTTACCATCCAAGCCCCTCCCGGGCTCCCAACAGGTGGATTCATTGAGAGTGGGCTCGGCAATACCATCCTCAATAATCTCGTGGGAGCTGTGTCCGTCATTGGTGTACTACTCGCGCTTTTTTATCTCATATGGGGTGGTGTCTCATGGACTATATCAGGCGGCGACAAAGAAAAAATCGCTGCTGCAAGAAAAAAAATAATCTACGCAATTATCGGCATGGTTATCATCTTCCTCGCACTCTTCATCGTCAACCTTATTCTGACTTTCTTTGGACAAACATCATCACCCCTTCTCACTAAATAAATTACCAACATAGATGTTGGCACTACTTGTTTTCTTCTGTATACTTATGTAGAGTTGATCGTATGGGCGCCTCTATGAAATTATGGCTTTCGGCATTACTGACGCTCTCTATCCTACTCCCACAACCCGTATTTGCCGCAACTTCCCTTGGGCTCTGTGCAAATAACGCAAACGATCCTTCCTGCAAGCTCGCATCATTTAGCATAGCAAGTGTCCTGGGGAGCATTGTCCAGTTCATCTTCGTCATCGCCGTGATCCTCGCCCTCGGCTTCTTGGTGTATGGCGGTATCAGGTGGATTACGTCTGGTGGGGATAAAGAAGGTGTCGCAAAAGCACGGGGAACGATCATCGCTGCAATCATCGGACTTATTGTCATTGTTTTCTCCTACTTCATCCTCAATTTCGTTTTGACATTCTTAGGCGTAGGAGGATTGGGAGGCGTAACGATCCCATCAATTACTGGACAAGATCCTACTCCTGGCTGTGGTGATCCTGGAGAAAATGCCTGCCATGAAGCAGGCAGTGGCTTTCCTGGCTTTTTCTCCTGTGATGATGGCACAGGACAAGAAGGATCCTTTACGTGCCCACAACAATGAGGTAATTGTAAAATCTTTAACAATTGCAATGCCTATAACTATCTCACCTTGTAACATTACTAACAATTCAGCAATGTAACAATGAAGCAATTTCTTTTTCTCCCTGGGATTACCCCAGTTTGTGGCTGTCATTGCGAGGAGGACTGATGAAATCAGTCCGACGCGGCAATCACATGCTGAAAAAAGAGATTGCTTCGCTACGCTCGCAATGACAAAATCGCGTTAGAAGTGTGACCTGTTACCTCACATTTTTGACTCTTGACACCACTAAAATCAAATAGCAGTAAGACGCAACAACTACAACAATCCTCTTTTTTTCCTTGTCTTCTCTCTCATCTCCCGCTAGAATACTACTACCACGATACAGGCCTGGAAAGAAATAACTTCCTCTTAACCATCACAACAATTTTTACCAGCAACTATTCAGCTATGTTAACTATTTGCTCCGCATTTTTTTGACACTTGACACCACTGAAATAATCTGACTAAGATAAATGTACATGAAAAAGCTGCTGACTTCGTTATCTCTTTTACTTGCTCTTGCTGCTCCTGTTTCGGCGTTTGCAGCAGGTGTGAGTCCTTGTGATCCGGCAAATCCCAACCAGCCTCCGGGATGCTCGATTATTAATCTTCCGAACGCCACAGGAACTGTCGTCAGCAGCATTGTAAATTTCATCTTCGTCATCGCCGTGATCCTCGCCCTCGGCTTCTTGGTGTATGGCGGTATCAGGTGGATTACGTCTGGTGGGGATAAAGGTGGCGTTGAGAATGCAAGAAATACGATTATTGCGGCGATTATCGGGCTTATCGTTGTTTTTCTCGCGTATTTCATCCTCAATCTCGTTTTACAGTTCCTGACAGGAAAAGGTATCACTGATTTAGAGATCCCAACCATTACAGGGGCGTAAACTTTGTAGAGACGATTCTATGAAAAAAATCCTTATCGGTGTAAGCAGTATCTTTTCTTTCCTTTTTCTGGGTGTTTCATTCGCTGTGGCGGCGACACCGGTCGGCCTTTGCGTCTCCAACCCATCTGACCCTTCTTGTGTGATTGCAAACGCCGGCATCGCAAGTGTCCTGGGGAGCATTGTCCAGTTCATCTTCGTCATCGCCGTGATCCTCGCCCTTGGCTTCTTGGTGTATGGCGGTATCAGGTGGATTACGTCTGGTGGGGATAAGGAAGGTGTCGCAAAAGCACGGGGAACGATCATCGCTGCAATAATCGGACTTATTGTGATCGTCCTCTCCTATTTCATCCTCAACTTTGTTTTGACGTTCTTAGGGGTACCCGGAGGGTTAAGTGGCGTAACGATCCCAAGCCTTACGGGGGGAGGAATGACAGTTGCAGAAGCATTGCAACAGACCGCTGACAGTACTACTTGTGGTGGTTCAGGTGATAATGCTTGTGGCCCTTTCTCTATCGATGACGATTCCGATCCTGCTACAGCCCCTACAACCCATTTTTATTGTAAAAACGGTGACGATGTAGGATCGACTGTCCAAAACTGCTAGTCTCTCTGTTTCGCATCCTCCTCTTTTTTCTCAGCGCTTGTTTTGCTATCCTTAATGTATGGACTGGGGGAATTGTCTTGATCCAAACGGCGTCGCAACTATCAGCTGTATTCCAATACTGATTGAGAATATCCTCATTGCGGCACTCGCATTCGGCGGTGTCGTCGCGGCATTTTTTATCATCTGGGGAGGAATAAAATATATCCGCTCAGGTGGCGACCCGAAACAGGCCGATAACGCACGCCAAACCATCACCTACGCGATCATAGGACTCATCATCGTCATGCTTGCATACTTCATTATCTCCTTCGTCTCAAGCGTCACAGGCCTTACGTGCCTTAAAACATTTAGCCTCACAGACTGCGGTGCTCAAACAACCGAAACGCCACAACCAAATCGGGATTATGGGTGTTTCTACGGAGAGGTGTTGAATGGCACGACAGATCTATCTACTGATCGAAAATGTTATCTGAAACAAGAAGGAGGAAATAACCCAGCTACTGCAAAAACTTGGTTTACAGGCACAAACGCTGAGGCGGCATGCGATACCTACTGCCAAGCGCTACCTTGACCGTAAAACTACACCCCGTCTTTTCTTTGCATGATTTCCTCTAGTTGGTGGCGCGTCCCTGAGAGATCGACTTGTTCTGTCGCTTGGCGTATCTCCTCCAGCATTTCCTGTTCTGTTTTATCAGCTGCACGCTTGAAAAAATCCTTATCGAGCTTGGCGTTTCCATTTCCGACGTCATCAAATTCCTGATCGAGATTCTCAGCCAGCACTGCGTCAAATGCCGAGTAGTACGTGTCCCACAGAATTTTCGTCACTTGGTATTTTCGCAGCGGATCAAGCGTGTCAAGCTTCTCAAGAAGCTGCAGCTTAAACTCCTCATCAAATGGAAACGCTTTTATAATCGCTTGTGTTGTGACCTGCATATTTGTTTTAGTATACTTCTTCTTTTATTGTGCCTCAATGAACCCCTGTATCACACGGTTAATGCCTTTGTAGACATCACTCGAACTTCGATCACTCCCAAGTGACGTCTTCATCGCAGGCAGGAGATCAGCCATCGTCGTATAATAATCTTTCGCAGTATTTCTCAAACCAATTCCTTCCGATAAGAGACTCGCCACTTTATCCATTGAGGTAACAGATAGCGCACCACTCATGCAAGACTGCCTGTCTGCCCCTTCTTTACCTCCACAGCCAAATACCAACGACACCCATTCCAAAGCCCCCTTCTCAGCGCCACTATTGAGCTCTGCGTCAGAGTAGCGCGTGCCCTTATCAGCAGCGCTGATAATTGTCGTATCAGTATATCTCTCGAGATTTTCTCCGACAATAAACTTCGCCTCTCCAGCAGCAGGTCCGAGATTATCAAGCATCTGCGCCAACACTTTCCCGCGAGGCGTGCTCCCCTCAGCAATCTCCTTGATGCGCTCCTGTCGCTTCGTTGCTATCTTCCCTCTCTCCTCCGTATCCTGGATATTTACTCTCAAAGATGCTGCGTAGCGAATACGGAGTCTTTTCTGTGCTTCTGCCTGCGCTTTCCGCAATGCGATCTTGTTACTCTCGTCAGCTGCAGGATCCCACCCATATTCTGTGTGCAACTGATCCAACAAGCGATCCTCATCGCCTACAGCAAGTTGGTCAGGAGTGATTGGATTTGCAGGGGGCGTAGTTGGCTCAGCGACTTCAATATATCTATCGATATTTTCCTGCTCACTTTTTTCAACTGTATTCTCAACGCTTCGTGACAGCCCTTCTATCTTTGCCTGACGAATAAGGTTGTCAAGAAATGTATTCGCTTGGTCCTCAGTAAGATTGGCAGGAACCGGATATCCCTTTGCTCGCATCTCAACTCGCAAATCAGTAAAAGACAGGTCCTGCAGTTGTCGCGTACTGATAAGCGACGTCGGTGGAGGTGCAAGACCAATGCCATTAATTACTTTCCTGTATGCCTCATTGGCATCCGCGAGCTTCAGCTGCGCTCCTTCTCCATCAATCCTTGCAGATAGGGCTCCTTCAAATACTTTTTTTCCAGCTTCGAGCAGTGTTACTTGCTGCGCTTTGAAAGTGCCGCTGAGCGCCTCAAGCTCTTTCCTCCGTTCAACCGGATTATTAGCATCCTCAATCTCCTTTTTCCTTTTTTGTAAATCATCCCGGTCTGCATCAGTCAGCTTCTCACCATCCAAAACAGTTACCGACTGCGCATAACGAGTTCGCACCTGCAACCTTGCTTCATTCCTCGCTGCACGAATGACAGCCTTGTTGGTTGCGTCATGAGCTGCGTCATTCATCCATCCATATCTCTCGTGCATAAGTGCATTTACCTCGTCGTCGCTGAGGCTCAAAAGTTCCTGCGTCGTTACACGAGCCTCTCCGAGTCTGTCTGCGTTACCTTTATCATCGTGAATGATTTCCCCAAGAGCCTCTCGCCCACTCTCACGACTCGGATCACGCGCCTCATCATCCAAAGCAAACTGCTCCGCCTTTGCATCGTTTAGGACCTGCAAAAGCTCTCGCTGATTTTCCACCGTCTCTACAGGCATGCTGTAAGGTGGCTCAAGTAACCGATGTGCCAATTGGCTCAGTGGCTGTCCACGAAGTTCATTGGGTTGGATTGATGAGGAATCCCCTGGCCTGATAACTTTATCGCGTGCTTTTTTTCTGGCTGCAAGTTCGACTCGCCTTGCAGCTTTTGCATCAATTTCAGCATTTGCCCTCGCATACGCCGTTTGAGCATCGCCTAGATTCTCAAGGGACTGATCCAAACCACTAATGAGACTCTGATGTGGAGAAATTATCTCCTTATACCTTTCAATAGATTTGTTGTGAGAGTCAACGGCTTCGTCCCCCCGCCTCTCAGCCACCTTTTTCTGGACAGCATTCGGAGCTCCTCCGATTGACAAAAGGTATGCGCTTCTGGCATCCTCCCGTATCTGATTTTCTGATTTTATGAGCAAGTTGTTTAGGGCTGGAAGAAGACCTTTTGTTGGATCCCTTGGATCTTGCAGCTCTGCTGACAAGCGAAGAATCTCGCCTTCAGCCTCAGTTACCAAGTCAGGGAGCGCGACTCCTCTTCTCTTGTGTGATAAATCTCTGATTGCATCCTCAACGGCCCTTTTTCTCGCCTCTGCTTGATTGAGCTGTTCCGAATCCTCCTGCAACCCCTTTGCATTCGCCCGTTGATCTGCTTCGAAACGAGCCCCGATAATTCCGACTTCTCGTCTGTCTGAAGATCGCATCAAATCCGATCCCCTCGCAAGCTTACCAGCGGCAGCTTCAGCCACATCGTCGCTTTTGGGAATACCAAATTCATCCTCTGCTTTCTTTCGCGTCTCATCTAGCGCTGTCGTTGCTGCAGTAAGAGGATCAATGATCCGCTGCTGCTCGTCTTGTAATCTTCCCTGATCCGATGAGAATCTATCCATCGCTTTCTGCGTATCCTGTTCTATGGTTGTGACTCTTGTACGTGCTGCGCCTTCCTGTTTTTCCGCAACCTGCGACAAAGAGAGCTCCACCAGCACATCCTGCGTTGCTCTCATGCGAAGTGAAGCAAGCTCTTCTTTTTTTACTTCCCTCGCATGAAGTGCCGCTCTATGAGCAACTTCAGTTGTAAGGTCTTTTGGGTCGATGGCAGGAATGTCTTTGAGATAATTTTCTTCTTTCTGGGAAACAACCTTGGCAATTGCCGCAACGCGTACTTTTGCAATTTCCTCAGTTGTTGGTGCAGGTAAACCCCCTACAGCCCGTTCTTCTATCAGCCTTGCCTCTGCCAGGTTTCCCGCTGCCTTGATTCTGTTTTGTTCGGTGAACGCTGCTGCATGGGCTGAAGGAACTACTGGGGCATCGAGGCCTCCTCGTCTTTTTGCATCTTTGAGAAACAACGAAAGCTCGACGGGATCTAACTCTATTTCCATTCCTGCAGGTAACCATCCTATTTGCGATGCGGCTGTCATGTAATCGTATGGTGTATTTGCGCTGCTTATTGGCCTCCTCAGTACTCCAATCTTGTGTCCTCCAAGCGTTTTTGCAGACCACTGCTTATGGAGCTCCCGCATCGC
>JAUYMJ010000045.1 GCA_030698775.1 bacterium | reverse complement strand
CAACGCAGAAGATTGTTTACTGCTTCTGGTTTTTTATTCTTCTCTTTAGTGCATACAGCATGTGTTTTTTCTTGGAACGGTGGGGTCTTGTCCAAAATAGGCTTTTCAGGCTACTCCTGCCTGTTTGGTATGCAGTTAACTTCTACGTACTGCAAGGTTGGTGGATCGGTGAGAGAACAAAATTCTCGGCGATGGTGCCGTTACCGGTCTTCTTAGTGCTACTTATCGGTTTGGTATATAACAAGATTTCCGTAGTAAAAGCTGCACTTCTTGCCGTTTTGGTGATTACCATTTTTAATGGTGGCGGTATGCGAGGTGCACCGCTCTTCGGAGGCTTCGCGGCAGGTATTATTGTTACGATTTGCTACTTCAGCTTTTTTGCAGTTGTCGAAAAAAACTGGTCGATAATCAAACGATTCATGTTCTTTTTTCTGATCTTTATTCCGGTTACTGTATTACTCAATGCATATCTTCTCCTTCCATTTTTAAGCCACACCCTCAAGAGTTATACAGACGAGATCATGCGTATCGGAGGAGCTGAAAATACCTTTGGTTGGATCGATATGATCAGCAAAGACGCCAGCGTTTTGAATCTTTTACGGTTTCAAGGTATTCCAGAATGGTATACGTCCTTTGACCACCCATACGGCCAGTTTTTCCTCCACCAGCGGAAACTCATTCTCATAAGCTTCATATTCCCATTCCTTCTCTTCTTCTCATTTCTTCTCCGTCAAACGAGTGAAAAGAATCGAGTATTTTATCTCTTCGTCACGATAATGATTGTTTCGCTGATTCTTTCGATGGGCACACACCCTCCAACCGGCTTTCTGTACCATTTCTTGGTACAGCATGTTCCGGGCTTTGCAATATTTCGTTCTCCTCTTTACAAATTTGGTTATGCATATTGGCTTGCAGGGGGGTTTCTTATGGTCACTAGTGTCGTGTGGGTTCTTGATTTTGTTGTCAGGCTATGTGGGAAAAGAGGAAATCTCGTTGGGGTGCTTCTGACGTTTGTATTTATAGCTGGGCTGATCGTCTACCATTTCCCCTATCTTACAGGCGATATCTTTCGTTGGAGCAGTGATAGATTAGAAAACAGAGTCCAAATACCACGATACGTCTATGACACTGCAGCGTTTGTAAAAACGCAGCAAATTTCTTCACGTATTTTGCTGCTCCCTGAGGCGAACGGAAATTGGTCAGCAGACGTCTTTAGATGGAAGTTTTACAGTCTGTATCCGCTTCTTGCTGACCTTTCCCGGCACTCTTTCGTTTATAACAACGATTCGCTCAACGAAAATGAGCGGTCCCTTGTCTCAGCGCTGTATACGGCCATACGGGAGAAAGATATCGATCGGATCAGAATCCTAAGCAGGCTATTGAATATAGAGTATTTTATTGTCCGTGATGATTTTTACTCTGACCTAAGTTGGACTCCGACAGTTTCGCCATTGGATTATGAAGAAGCATTAGCAAGCCTTTCTGGGATTACCCACGTCGTCCGCTTGGGCGAATGGAGTATGTTTAAGCTTGAAAATTTTCCTCCAGTTGGGGCGATCTTTACAACAACACGCGTGGGTCTTTTGCAAACCGATTCGGCTGAAGATATGCCTTTTGCACAGATCTACTTGTCTCATCAGGCTGTTACAGACGGCCTTACGAATAACAAGCCGCAATTATTAGTAAGCAGCGCAGATGGTACAAAAGCTGCTATTCCTGACGAAGCGGTCTCTTCCCGGATAACGGTTTCTGGTTGTGTCAATTGCAAAGTCCTTATGCAACAGGACCCAATAACTGCGGCTGATTCAGTTATCTTACCATCCTCTCCTTTTTATCCTTTCATTGAAAGTAGGAGAAAAGCATCACCCATGCTTTCAGCTGAACAAAAAATCCACTATTTACTTGGAATGTCGCTTCTTCGTACGCAGGAGCTGGTCCGTATGAAAAAGCAAGCTTCGACACCAAGAGAGATCAATAAAAGCACGGATGCGATTGCTCAGACGATAACGAAACTTGACGCTTTGTATATGGAGTTATTTACGATGGTACGTGAAACTAACGCGAGAAGCAAAACGCACGTCGCAAACGTTCAAAAAATCCAAGACTATCTTTCCACAGAGAAGAAGACGCTTACCGGGGATACGACACTTTGGACCGGAAACGCAGATTTCGCTCAAGATGTTATCGTATTGGTCCATCGATTAGACAGTATTCTTCGATTAACGGAAGAAAGAATTAAAGAAAATGATGTATATAATCGGTTGTACTTTTATCCCCCCGAGTTTGATCAGTTTGACATGCGTGCACTCTGGTTGCAAAACATGATACCATCACTCCTTGACCTCTCATCGACAGCTGTCAGTAGCGAACATATTTCGAGGAGAGCCGGAAACGAGGATGCTCCTGTAATTATCCCTTATGTCCAGAGTAGTTACCCGACTACGGTTCGTTATGAGATTCTCCACCCTCTCGATTTGCTAAAAAACGAGTGTGTAGGTGGATTGATTCCTGAGGTAAAGCAGCAAGATGTGGTGCGGATTTCGCTAACACTTTCTAACTTTTCTAAGGCGGCTGAGAAGAGTTGGCTTGTCGTATTCCCGGTTGACAATAGATTTTTACACACAGGAGAACCGACCTTAATAAAGAGCGTATTTTATTCTGTGGGCCCAGACTCAGAGCATCCAATCTCGGAAGTAATTCGATCAGGGGCACACTATAAAAATGTATTTGTTGGTATGTGCTCCCATACTATGCATCAGGATTATCAGACAAGAATCCGGGATTTTAGTATCCGTACGATTGTCTCGCCGGTATTAGTGACTATCCATAAAGAGCGGACAGGAAGAGCGCTGCCCAACCCAGAGCTTATCGTTGAAAAAATCAACCAAACAAAATATCTTATTTCCGTACGTGAGAATAAGACGCCATTTTTCTTAAATTTTCAGGAGGGATACAACCCTGATTGGAAGCTTTATGCCCTCTCAACGACAAAACCGTCAGAAAATGCGCGCCTCGGCGACACAATGTTTGACCGGTACTTTTTTACGACGTGGTTTAAAAATCCTACCGATGAGACAGCCCATTTTACAGGAAACGGTTATATGAATACCTGGTATATTAAGAAGATGGGGAGTTACTCTATGATTCTTGAATACAGACCACAGCAATTTTTCTATCAGGGTTTGGCTATTTCAGTTTTGTCATTTTCTGGCATCCTTTTTTATCTCTTCTACACAATAAAGAGACGAAGGGAAATGCAATAACGACCATGCGTAAAGGGGCAATAGTAACATCTGCGTTCCTCGTCGGAACCGTGCTCATATATTTTGTAAGCCAGCAAATTCCGTATATCAACCTTATAGATATTGATCTATCCTATCTAACCGGGGTAATCGTCGTAAGTATTTTGTGGATGCTTCGTCCTTCCGTCCAGCAAGTAGCGTCTTTCTGCCTTGTGACGCTTCTTGTCGTACTGATTGAACACACGCTTTATCTAACATTTCTCGACAAACACGCGGGGATTATCCTCTTTATTGGTTTGTTTTACCTTTTGCTGCAGTATGTATCTAATGAGATTGCTATACAAGGGAGGGACAATGAAAGATAAGCTTTTGGGAATTCTTCCAGTGGCCATCATCATCGTGGTATCTCTATTTACGTACCTGCCTATTGTGCATCATTTTTTTCAGCAGGATGAATGGGCAGTTTTTGCCGATATGACTGTTTTTTCAAACCTGAGTTTCCTCGGGAAAATCGAATGGTTGTTTCGTTCATCAGGGATCTTTAGTCATTTTACACCGGTCACAACACTGCTCTCATTTTTTATCTTTACGACTTTCAGGTTCAATTTTCCTTATTATGCGATATTTAACTTAACGCTCCATACATTCAACATGATTCTCGTCTATATAATAATGATGAAAATTCTAGGGAGAAACCTTTGGTTACCAGCGCTTTCAGCGAGCCTACTCTTTGGAATCCAAAAGGTTTCAAGTCAAGTAGTTTTGTGGTTTGCTGCAAGCTTGGGGGCAGAAGTTTCGACACTGTTTTTTCTCTTGAGCGTGTTGTGTTTTGTAGAGATGTTTTCAAAAAAACATCGTTTTCTCCTTTTCTTCTCTGTCATTTTTTTTGCGCTCTCGTTCCTTTCAAAAGAGACGACAATTAGCTTGGCAGTATGCTTTCCTTTCATATCGTTTTTTTTGTTGAAGGCAGGAACGAAAAAGCAGAAAATCTACGCCTCTGTCCGGTATTTCCAATATTACTTAGTAAGTATCATCGTAGTATTTGTTACGAAATTTTTTCTTCTTATCCTCAATCCTCATGAAGCCCCTATTGATATTTCTTCGCAATCAGGAGGACTATTCTTTCTTCTTCTTCGAGTCATCTACTATCCACTTATCGCGTTTTCGCAAATTCTCGACTGCTGTGGTGTTGTCTTTAAAAATTCCCATTTCTTTCTCCTTGAAGAATTTCCACTATTGTCGAAAAGCCCAGTCGCGGATGTAATTAATGAGACACTTGTCCCTGATATTCTCTATCTCCTCCTCTCATTTCTTCTTCTCCTTGTGACAATCTACACGTTTATCAGAATGCTGGAGAAACAGAAGAGAGAAGCGTACATTCTTCTCGGGAGTGTTCTTTTATTTTCGGTAAGTATGTTGCCCTACGTGCCTCTTCCTCGATTCTCATCGTTTTTGGAAGCGAGGTACTATTATACTCCGGCGATTTTCTCTGGGGTCTGGTTGAGTGTGCTGTTGACCTATTGGGCAAGAAGGGTTTTCTCACGTTTTGCTATATATGTATACATTCTGGTATTTGGAGTGATTGTGTTTATGAATTACTCAGCTATCAGGGCTGAGAGGGATCGCCTACAGGCTGTCTCTACGGTGCGGAAAAATATTCTTATGCAATTTCGTGAGAGATTCCCGACGCTGACACGGAAAAAGACTGTCTTTTTTGTGACCGGCAATGGTCCTGATTATTTAGTCCGGGACCTTAAAGTGCCCTTTCAATCCGGTTTTGGAAACGTCCTCATGATTTGGTACTATGATAGCGGAAAAATTCCGGCGAAAGCATTAGATGGCGGTTTTCTTTATCAACTGGCAGACCAAGGGTATAGAGAAATAAGAGGGGAGGGGTTTGGGTACTATTATGCCGAGGAGTCACTAAAGACAACCCTTATGCAAGGGCTCTTCACTATAGACGACGTGTATGAAGCGTACTATGACATACACACCGGAAAAGTGATTGATCTATCCTCTCAGCTTCGGAAAAAACTTTCAGAATCCAATGGCACGTAATTTACTTTTTATCGTCCTGAGTTCCTTGCTGATCTGCATTGTTTTTAGTAACCAGCTATTTTCATCTGCAACATTTTCAAGCGGCGACTGGCCGTATTTTTTTCAGGAGGCCGCAAAAGAATTTCCGGTAGGATTTGTGTATTACAAGGGGTATGTCGGTCTTGGCCAGGGAAGTTTGGTTTTTACAGGATTGGAATCATATTACGAATCGTTTGGAAACTTGTTCGCAGCAGCGTATGGTTGGAGGGCGTTTGAGGTATTTTTCTTTGTTCTTCCGCTTCTTGTAATCTTATTCATTTCTTCTTACCTATTCACACGGTCCTTCATAGGCGTACTCGTTTTTACCCTTAATACCTACATATTGATGATTATTGGTGGAGGACAGTTTGGGGTCGCGTTTGCCTATGCGCTCACACCTGCCGTCATTTATGGATTTTTTCGACTTATTGACAATAACAGCTACGGGAAAGTCGGAAACCGTGCCTTTATGAGAACTCTCGCTCTGACGTCGTTAACGTTTGGTGCGCAAATATCAATTGATATCAGGATTGCTCTTCTAACAAGTATTGCGGTCGGATTGTACATTCTTTTCTGTTTTTTACTGGCTGTTGCAAAGAAAATGAAAACATTGCTGTCCGTATCCTTCGCTTCATTCTTGGCTATTCTTCTCAACGCGTATTGGATACTGCCTATGGTGAGATTTCGTGTTGGGCTCGGAGAGCATGGAAATCCTGTTGATTTCCTTCCGGGGATCGTTGATTTTCTTAGCTTTTCTGATTTCTCTCATGCACTTTCTTTGCTTCATCCGAACTGGCCGGAAAATATTTTTGGGAAAGTATATTTTTTGCAGCCTGAGTTTCTACTGTTGCCTTTATTTGCGTTTTTTTCATTATTTCTTGTCACGTCAACGGGGAGAAGAGGCTTGCGGTCCGATGGCGGAAAAAGAAGCATTGTTTTTTTCTCACTTCTTGCATTGTTGAGTGCGTTTCTGGCAAAAGGTACAGCCGAACCGTTTGGGAATATCTATAAGTTTCTCTATGTTTCTGTTCCCGGGTTTGTGATGTTTCGCGACCCGACGAAATTCTATATATTGACGGCGCTAAGTTATAGTTTTTTGATTCCCCATAGCCTTTCCTTTATGACAAGTATGCTGAAGAAATACCCATTTCGTCCAGGCGTTTCCAAGATACTGTCCTTTCTACCGTCAGTTTTATTTGTGTGTCTACTTTTTTTGCTTATCCGGCAGGTATTTTTTGGAGGACTTTTCGGAACCTTTCAACCGCATCCTGTTCCTAAAGAGTACGTTGCACTAAAAAACTTTATTGCCAACCAGGATGAGTTCTTTCGGATTCTCTACGTACCGAGTCAAAGTAGATTTGGATACACATCAGTCACAAAGCCCGGGCTCAGCGCAGGTCTTGTCTTTCGAGGTGCCTCCCAGTCGGCAGTTGTATCCGTGTTAACCTCAAAAGAAGGAATCCGAAGGTTACAAACAGACGCGGTGAAGTATGTGATTGTACCGACAGACCCTTTGTCAGAAATTTTTCTAAAAGAGAGGAAATATGATGAAAGGCTCAGGCAGGGTTTTATCACGGATCTCACACAAAGCAAGTCTCTCCCAAGGCTTCCCAACATCGGGGAATTAGCCGTATTTGCCGTTCCATCACCAATGCCACATTTTTCAATAAATAATCCAGAAGCTTCTGTTTCGTTTGTCCGTTCGGAGGAGTCTCTCGTGGTTAACTATCCTCTCTCTGTGAGGAACGTGAAAGCGGGGGATTCGCTCATTTTTTCTGAAGGCTATAGCCATCTTTGGCAGCTGAGAGCAGGGAAGGATGTGTTGTCTCCCCAGAACGAAAATGGTGTTATGCGTTTTCGTTTTGCAAAAAACGGAACGTATAACGTAGAACTGGTGTATCTTCCCTCGGAAAATCAAGCGGGAATCGCCATTTCTTTGATTGTGCTGTTTGTAATTGTCACCGTTCCAATTTTTCAAAGGCTGAGGGTCATTTCCTTCAGACACAAAAACCAATGAAAATACAAGATATCGTATTTGTTGTCATTCTTATTATTTTGCTCATCATACGAAGACCGAAGTATGCAACGATTGCAGGAATCTTCAGTCTGGCGGTTTCGATTCCGTTTTTTGCTTCCTGGGTATTTTTTACAGCCGAACGTCTTGTCTGGTATGCCGCTGCGTTTTTTTTGCTGTCTGTGGCCCTTCTGCTGATGAGAGGAAAAGGGGACGAATAGCGTTTCGTTTGTTATAATTTCTAAGATGAGAGTAGGAATTGACGTCTCACAAGTCCAATATCAGGGAACAGGTGTCGCAAACTATCTTTTACCCCTTATCGCTAAGCTCGTTGAAGACGAACATCACTCATATGTGCTTTTTTATGCTTCCCTTCGGAAAAAGCCACCTGCAAAACTTCTTGATCTTGCCTCAAGAAACAACGTTCTCCTTCAGCATGTGCCCTTACCATCATCAGCCATGAATCTTCTTTGGAACAAACTACATATCATTCCTATAGAACAATTTATCGGGGAGGTAGATATATTTATTTCATCAGACTGGACACAGCCTCCCGTACGGGTGGCAAAAAATGCAACTATTTTGTACGACCTTATTGTATACAAATATCCCGAGGAAACGGATGTATCGATCGTACAGACACAGAGACGACGCTTGCGTTGGGTCAAAGAAGAATGTGATCTCGTACTTTGTATATCAGAGGCGACAAAAAAAGACGCTATTGAGATTCTCAAATTACCTGAAGAGAAATTACGCGTTGTTTACCCGGGAATATAATATGATTATCGGAATAGACGGGAATGAGGCAAATGTGCGAAAGCGGGTAGGGATCGGTGAGTATGCATTCGAACTGCTGAAGCAATTCTCGCAGCAAAAACCGGAAACCAAAAACCAAAAATTTACAATCTATTTAAAAGACAAGCCCCTCGAAGATCTTCCCCATGCTCAAGAAGACTGGAGATATCGAATATTCGGGCCGAAGAAGCTATGGACGCAGATTCGCCTTCCCTTGGATCTTTATCTTCATAAACCGAGACCGGATATTTTCTTTTCTCCCTCTCATTATGCACCACGATTTTCACCTATCCCCACTGCTATTTCGATTATGGACCTGTCATACCATTTTTTTCCGGGACTTTTTCTTACGAAAGACCTCTATCAGCTTACACGCTGGACACGTTATTCAGCCAAGCGTGCAGATTTGATCTTCACAATCAGTAAGGCAAGCAAGAAGGACATCATTGATATATATGGTATCCCTGAGGAGAAAATTGTCGTCACATATCCCGGGATAAAATCATTTGCTTCGCTGGCGCCCCAGGTGTATCCTATCCATATGTTACAAAATGAGTTTGGTATAAAATCGCCGTATTTCCTTTTTGTCGGCACATTGCAGCCGAGGAAGAATATCGTCAGGCTGATTGAGGCATTTGCGAAAGTAAAACAGCGAGTGAAAGATCCATTAACTCTCGTCGTTGTCGGGAGGAAGGGGTGGAAGTATGAGGATATTTTTCAGGCACCGGAAAAGAATGGAGTTAAAAATGAAGTGATCTTCTTGGAGTCGGTGTCCGATGACCAGCTCCCTCAGGTATATAAAAATGCGATTGCCTTCGTTTTGCCAAGTCTCTATGAAGGGTTCGGTCTCCCCGTACTTGAAGCGATGAAAAATGAATGCCCCGTTATTATTAGCAAGGTAAGCTCGCTTCCTGAGGCTGGGGGAGATGCTGCACTGTATGTTGATCCCGAAAACGTAGATGACATTGCAAAAAAAATGGCGGAGGTCCTGGAAAGTAACAGAGTGCGTGAAGCTCTCATCGCAAAAGGGAAGAAACAAATTGAAAAATTCAGTTGGGAGAAAAGTGCCAGGATGACTCTTGAGGCATTAGAAGGAATTGTTGCAAAAAAAGCATGAAAGACAAAACAGGAAAAGAGCTGTCACCTAGGGAAATTACGGATAAATCCGTCAACAGGGTCGGTAATATTTTTTTGGAACTCGTTGTTTTTAAGCTTCATTGTGTCGGTTTTATCCCCTCACATCATATTCGCAGGTTTTTTTATCGGATTTGCGGTATAAAAATTGGAACAGGGTCGACTATCCATACAATGATGCGCTTGTATGACCCACGGAATATTTCAATCGGTAATGACACGGTAATAGGTGAGGGTGCTGTGTTGGATGGAAGGGAGAAGTTGACCATTGGTAACCATGTCGATATCGCATCTGATGTGATGATTTACAATTCAGAGCACAATATTGACGCTGAGCATTTTGCCGCAGATGAAGGAGTAACAAGTGCCCCGGTTACGATAGGGGACTACGTCTTTATCGGTCCGAGATCCATTATTTTACCTGGAGTTACGATCGGTAAAGGTGCAATTGTTGCTGCCGGTGCGGTCGTCACCAAGGATGTTTCACCTTTTGCAATCGTCGGAGGGGTTCCGGCCAAGGTTATCGGTGAAAGAAAGAATCGGGATCTGCATTATCAGTTAGGACGGGCGAGATGGTTTCGATAATAATTCTTTCCTACAATACGAAATCGTTGCTTCGGGAGTGTCTCACGGCAATTTTTTCAACGCTTCGATCTTTTTCTTTTGAAGTCATCGTATTTGACAATGCATCAAAAGACGACAGTGTGCATATGGTAAAAACGGAGTTTCCAAGGGTTATTGTCAAAACAAGTGATGAAAACCTCGGTTTTGCGAAAGGAATAAACCTGGCATCATGTAGTGCCAAGGGGGAGTATTTACTCTTTTTAAATTCAGACGCTGTACTTCTTGATAATAAGCTTAAGGAGATGATTGTAAAGCTGGAGGTTGATAAGAAAATCGCAGTGATTGGCGGCAATCTGCTTTCAGACGACAATACGACATCAGCACCATACGGATCATTCTATAATCTCGCCGAAGTTTTTCGGCTACTTTTTTATGGCAAAAAATCAAGACCAGCGCTCAAACAGGATTTTTCAAGCGTCGACTGGGTCAGCGGAGGGTACATGCTCATACGTAACGAAGTATTTGTGAAGAGTGGAGGATTTGATGTCGGGTTTTTTATGTATATCGAGGATATGGAGCTGTGTTACAGGCTGAAAAAAGATGGGTACTCGGTCTACTATTTTATGGATGCTAGGGCACGTCATGTAGGGCAAGGGAGTTCAAACAGGACGTTTGCTATTGTCAATATTTACAGAGGACTTCTCTTTTTTTATAAAAAACACAAAGCGCGTTGGCAGTTTTTTGTTGTACAATTATTATTGTTCACGAAGGCGATCGTTGGAATATTTGGAGGAATCGTAACCGGAAACAAGTACCTTCGTGAGACCTATTTTCAGGCGCTCAAAGTCGTTGTATGAGGATTTTTCGTTGGATTACGTCAAATATTCTTTTTGCCTTTACGCTTTTTCTGCTTGCGTTTATTCCCCTTTATCCGAAGCTGCCGATTGTCGATATAAAAAACACATGGGTGTATATAAGGATCGAAGATTTTCTCATTGTTTTTGTGATTGGGTTTTGGATAACTCTTTTGGTGAGGAAGAAAGTCTCTTTTCGGACTCCATTAACGATTCCTATCCTCATTTATTGGATTATAGGCGCACTGGCGACAATTCATGGCGTGCTTCTTATTTTTCCAAATTTAGCCGGCGTCTATCCGAATGTTGCATTGCTCAGCTTTCTACGTCGGATTGAATACCTCAGTGTGTTTTTTATCGCGTACTCTGCTGTACGCGAAAAAAGATATCTTACGTACACAATTTTTGTGCTGATTGGTACTTTGCTGGTTGTATGCCTCTACGGATTCGGTCAGAGATACTTCTCATTTCCTGCATTTTTGACGATGAATGAGGAATTTGCTAAAGGAGAGCCTATCCATCTCTCAGCGCTTTCAAGGGTTCCTTCAACATTTGCAGGACATTATGATCTTGCAGCCTATCTTGTGCTCATCATTCCGATTCTTGCAAGCTTGTTGTTTGGATTTAAAAAACTTATCGTGAGAGTAATTCTTGCAATATCAGTCATTCTCGGTGTAGTGCTCTTGTTCATGACAGTTTCCCGCGTTTCGTTTGTTGTTCTTTTTGTGTCACTATCAATGATGCTTTTTTTCCAGAAGAAAAAAATAGCGGTCATAGCAATAGTGATTCTTGTCTTCCTCGCACCGGTCTTTATTATGAAATTCACCCCTGCTCTCTTAGAGAGGTTTGGAAACACCGTAAAAGAGGTTGATGTCTTGGTTGACGCAAAAACAGGTGAGGTCATAGGCCACGCATCACTTGTGCCGTCAAGCCATTTTACCGATAGACTTATTGTGAGACGAGATTTCCAAACAGTCAGTTCTATAACATCAGATGCGACAATAAAAGGCGATGAGCTCACAAAACCTCTTGTGGGAACATTTTACCCTTTAAAAAATGTACCCTCAAAAGCAACGCTTGTCGTTCCGCCAAACGCGCCGACCGGTGAAGCGTTGCCCCAAGGGACAGCGTATATTAACCTTTCATTATCACCTGTTGTAAAGAGGCTCGGAGATTTCTTTTATGAAAATCCCTCCGATACCCAGGCGTCATCCTCCCCACTTTCATTCGCGTTCCACGGGAATTTTCTTGTCAAACGTGCAGCTGCATACGATCTATCATTTACCACAAGATTCCAGGGGGAATGGCCTCACGCACTTATTGCGTTTTCACGTAATATATTCCTGGGGAGCGGTTACGCATCGATAAGCCTCGCAGTTGATAATGACTACCTCAGGCTCCTTGGTGAGACAGGCATTCTCGGGTTTATTTCATTCCTGATCATCTTCCTCAGTATGGGAATTGTGATCCGAAAAACCTTCAATAATATCGATTCTCCGGGTGTAAAAAGCTTTGTGATTGGTTTTTCAGCAGGGGTTGTAGGGCTTCTCTTCAATGCTTTCCTTATCGATGTTTTTGAAGCATCGAAGGTAGCATTTGTTTTATGGCTACTTTCGGGTATAACGCTTGGTACTCTTGCATTGTATCAGGACCGTGAAGTGAACATGTATAAGGAATTGCTCCGGGCCTTGTCATCATCGTACGCGATAGTTGCATATTTGTTTGTGGTTACCATCATCGTGTTCTCACCGATGATCAGTAACTACTTTGTCGCTGATGATTACACATGGTTTAGGTGGGCTGCGGAGTGCTCTACAAATAACAACATACCGTCTTGGTGTTCATCCACCATCTCCACAATTACACATTATTTTACGGCTTCGGATGGATTTTTTTACCGACCCGGCACAAAAACATATTTCTACCTTATGTATCCTTTCTTTTGGCTAAACCAAAATATTTATCACGTGGTTTCCTTGCTGCTTCACTTCTTTGTCGCTGTATGTTTTTTCCTTCTCGCAAAAAAGATTTTACATAGTAAATCCCTTGGGGCTCTTACGGGATTTTTGTTTCTTGTATCGAGTGGGTATACCGAGATCGTACTTTGGATATCTTCGACCGGCCATCTTTTTAGTGCGCTCTTTGTCCTTTTGAGTGTGTTATTCTTTATCGCTTGGGATGAAAAAAGAGAATTGTGGTTTTTTGTTCTGTCACTACTTTCACTTTCTGTGTCGCTCTTGTTCTACGAGGCGGGGGTAGTTGTTCCGCTTCTTGTCTTTTTGTGTTTGTGGATGAAAAATGAAAAGTCATCCTTGAAGCACCTTATTCGGATTCCACAATTCCTCGCGTTGTTGCTGCCGATTATTGTTTACGGTCTCATGAGATTTTTAGCAAATAGCCATTGGACGGGAGGGGATTATAGTTACAATCTTGTCAAGCTGCCATTTAATGTTATCGGAAACTTATTCGGCTACATCCTTCTTACCTTTATTGGGTCGATGTCGCTACCCTTTTATGAAGTTTTACGGGAAGTAATGAAGTCGCATCTTCCTGTTGCATTCATAATCGCTGTTATTCTCTTTGCGGCCATGTTTTTTGTGGGAAAAGCAGCCTTCAGAAGAATCGAAAGAAAAGACCTGAGGATCATTCTCTTCGGATTGCTCTTTTTTGTGGTCACCCTTCTTCCTTTTATCGGATTTGGAAATATTACATCCAGGTATTCGTATCTCGGGTCGTTTGGGCTCATACTTCTCTTTGTTTTTGCGATAAAAAAAACGTATCTGTTTCTTCTTGACAGCGGGAAGGAAATTGCGATTGGTGTGGTTGCAGTTGTGCTTGTCGCTTTTAGCCTCTTACATATTATCCAGATTCAGCAGGCTCATAGCGATTGGCGTTCAGCAGGTGACAAGGCTCAGCGGTTTTTCATCTCTA
>JAUYMJ010000042.1 GCA_030698775.1 bacterium | reverse complement strand
AAGGCGATGAACCCGCTGTGCTTCTGGGGGAAGACTATGGCGCAAATGCAGTCGAAGCAGTGCTCCACGCGCTTGCTTCTTGCCTTGGCGTTGGATTCGCCTACAACGCTGCAGCGAAGGGTATCAAGATTGAGTCGTTGGAATTTGACGTAGAGGGAACCTTGGACTTGCAAGGATTTCTCGGGCTCTCAAAAACTATACGCCCAGGATATGAAAATATTACGGTGCGTTACAAAGTAACAGCGGATGCGCCACGGGAGAAACTTGAAGAGCTTTGTGAGTATGTCCAGGCAACATCGCCTGTGTTAGATATTATTAAAAATCCGGTCAAAGTCAGAGTCGAACTAGAATAATCATCGCTAATGGGCTGGCCAGCCACACGATTGATATGAAAATCGTACATAGCAAAGATGTGAAGAAGCAGTATCTACACACGCATCAAGATTTTCCGGCAACAAAGAAAAGGCTCGTTGAGGCATGTAATAACCTTTCTGATTTTTCAGAAGGAGATAAAATGGCTTTCTGAGCATTTGCCTGAGGGAAACTACGAATCAGCAAAAGACGTGATGAGGGCGCTTGGGTGGGATACAAAATCAATGCAAGAAAGCGCATTGAGTTTGTGCTCGATTGATAACTGCGAATTTCAAGTTGCAACCCAGTTGCATCAGGTTTAGTCTGTTTCTTATTACAAAGTGAGCAACGAAAAAGCCCTAAGAGTATGTGTCTTAAGGCTTTTTCTTTACACCGGTATATTAGATGAATATTATTCCATCCAATTGAAAGGTGTTGCAAGCGTTGGATCTGGAGCAGCGCCGTATTCATTATTGGCAACTGAACTTCCATCTGCTTCTACACAGGTTCCTGACGGATCCTCAAAATCGAGATGGCCATAGGTCTGCGTATCGGCAACGCCATCACCGGACGGATCAAGATCAAAATGAGCATTCCCGTTACCGACGCCATTGGTCGTTAACGTACCAAGACTCTGGATTGAGCCAGTGTGACCAGCCGCATTTAAGCCACCATTTGACGCAGCACTATCTCTCACGAGCTGTACATCATAGGCGCAATTTGGCGCAGCTTTTTGAAGGTGCGCTTCAATAATCAAGCGACTAGCACCTCCCGGATTGGCTGTTGCTTGGACATTACCAGTATCAGGATTTGTTCCGACAACGAGCCCACCCTGGGTATTGTCGTAGATTTCAAATACTTGAGCACCTGGTGGTTTTGCAAAAGCTGGTATTGCTACGCTAGCCAAAAGAAGGACACCGCCAGCTACTCCAGCAACTGTTTTTTGTATATTCATATATTTCACCTCCTTTCAACATCAAAAAAATCTACCCTCTGTATTTGGGTAGAGATGTTAATACAAAACATGACACGAATTCATATATGTACGAAATTCAATATACAAAGAATAACACAAATTAATATTTATAGTAGCGAGCGTCTTATGTAAATGTTTTATGAAAGAAGTAAGAACATCGTGAGAATAGCATGAACTTTTTTCTGAAAAACGAAGAGAGTAATTCTCCAGACTCATCATGAGGGTTGATGAGTGCTCACAGAACAGATTACAAAAGCACATACAAAAATTACATAGCTGGAGAAAGACTAAAATATCATTTCCTCATGAAAAGAGCGATGAGTGGCAAAACGAAGAGTAAGGATAACTATTCACTTCTTTCCGAAACTGTCATTGCGAGCGCATTCGATAAACTCAGCGTAAACTCCGCGAAGTAATCTCATCGCGTCAAACGCGACAGATGAGATCGCCACGGCTACTTCGTAGCCTTGCGATGACATCCCGCTGGGAAAAACTGAATAGTCACAAAGACAGCCATTTGCTTTTGATTGCTCCGGGAGTATAATGTTGCTTGAACACCGTTCCCGTAATGTATTTCCTTCGAAGTTATTATCCAATCCTGCCGAATGTATTCTGATGCGAATTGTCATTGCAGTCCAATGCATTTCCTCTAAGAAGCCGTGGCTCTTACACCCCGGAGGATTGTTGTCTCGATGAAGAATCGTATCCCATTTAATAAACCGTTTATTATCGGAAAGGAGCTGGTATACATTAAAGACGCGGTCAAAAGGGGACATATTTCAGGAGACGGGTACTACACAAAGAAATGTCAGGAGCTTCTTGAAAAAAAATTTCATATTCCGAAAGTCTTGCTTACTACTTCATGCACATCTGCCTTGGAGATGACCGCCATCCTTTGCGATATAAAGCCGGGAGATGAAGTAATCGTTTCATCGTTTACTTTTACGTCAACTGCTTTGGCTTTTTACCGTCTTGGTGCAAAACTGAAATTTGTAGATATTGATCAGCAAACGCTCAACATAGACCCGCGACATATTGAAAAGGCAGTCTCAAAAAAAACAAAAGTGATTGCTCTCACCCATTATGCCGGGGTGAGTTGTGATATGGATGCTATTTTGGATATCGCGAAAAGAAACAATCTTTTCGTTGTTGAAGATGCGGCGCAAGGAGTAAACGCACTGTACAAAGGAAAGTACCTCGGGTCACTCGGTACGTTTGGCACGTTTAGTTTCCATGAAACGAAAAACTGTATTAGTGGTGAAGGAGGTGCTCTTCTTATTAATGACGAGTCGTTTGTTGAGCGAGCAGAAATTATCAGGGAGAAAGGAACCAATAGAAATAAATTTCTCAAAGGACAGGTGGATAAATACACGTGGGTTGATACAGGGTCATCATATCTGCCGTCTGATCTCATCGCGGCTTTTCTGTATGCCCAGCTTCAGAATATGGACAAGATTCACAGAAAACGGAAGCGGATTTATGAGTACTACTATAAGAAGCTGAAAAAGTTAGAAGACAAAGGGTTTCTTCGTCTCCCTATCGTGCCTAAGGATATAAAAACGAGCTACCACATTTTTTACATTCTCCTTGAAAATGAGACGGTACGGCAAAATGTGATTGCGTATCTTAAATCCAAGAACATCTCAGCTGTTTTTCACTACGTACCGTTGCATTCATCTCCAATGGGGCTTGCAATGGGATATGCAAAGGGAGACCTGCCGGTCACAGAAGACATCAGCAGCCGTCTGCTTCGATTACCATTTTTTTATTCTCTCACGCAAAAAGAACAGGCAAGAGTTGTTGGAGATATTTGCCGTTTTTTTGGAGAAAGATGATGTCACCGCGGGAAATAAAGCGACGGAAAATCGCTGTGTTGCTTCGTTACAGAAAGTCAAAAAACAGCACGAGGGTAAAAACAGACCACCGTACAATCCATTCAAGTGGCGATGGATTCAAGGCAAGAATTCAGGAGCAGCTGAAAACATCCAGGTGGTACATGCCACTTTTGAAAATCTGCGGACCTGTCATCGCCAGCAGGATGTACAAAAAACGCATACATACGTTACTCCGAAAATACAGTGCAAAACATACCATCCTCAATATTGGAAGCGGTCCTGACTATTATTATGGGAGAAAAGATATAATAAACGTTGACATTTTTCCGTTTCGTGAGATTGATGTTATCGCTGATGCAGCAGATCTTCCGTTTGCGAGCAACTGCGCAGACTTCGTCATTTGCAAGTCGCTCTTGGAACACGTGGAAGATCCATCACGAGTAGTAAGAGAAATTCATCGTGTTCTTAAACCGGGGGGAACATTCCTATCTTTTGTCCCGTTTATCCAGCCCTACCACGCTGCGCCTTCAGACTACCACCGCTTTACCATAACAGGAGTGAAGAACATGTTTGCATCCTTCCGAAAAAGCGAGGTTGGCATTGGCTCTGGACCAACGTCAGGGATGCTTTGGACAGGTGTGGAGTGGCTTGCGATCGCCTTCTCATTTCGAAGCAAAACAGTACATGATATGCTTTTTATGCTTGTGATGGTTGTCCTGTCTCCTTTGAAACTGTTTGATTTACTTTTTGCAGAGTATCCGAATGCCGAAACGATCGCAAGCGGGTTTTACGTTGTCGCTGTTAAATGATGTAGGTTAGTGCGATACACGGTTTAGAGATACTTCCGTCGTATCATGATTTTCAGCGGTTGTGACGAAACATTTTTTATGACCCGCATGAGATACTCTCCGATAATTGCGATTCCTGCCATGATAAAACCGACACTGGAAAGCTGAATAAATGTCAATGACCGCCAACTCTCAATGCGTTGTTCGTAGATAATCCAAACAGAGACGGCTATTGAAAAGAGAAAGTAAAAGATTCCTATGACTGCAATAATCCTAAGAGGTAGCGTTGAATAGTTTAGGATACTATCAAGAGCAAGGTTCACAAGTTCAAAAAAATTGTATCCTGATGATCCTTTGTTTCTCTTTCGCGGAGTAATCTCAACATTTACGATGCTACGTGTCATCGTGAAGATTAAACTTCCTAATACAGGGTTATTGTTGGCGATAATGGGAAGTTCTTCGTAAAGATCGCGTTTTATGATGCGAAAACTTCCTCGTCTGATTCCTTTTGGTTTTTGAAAAATTATCCCGTCAATTCGATGAAACAGGAAGCTTCCTATGTTCTGAACAACGCTGTGTATCCCGTATCTCGTTGCAGGGATTCCTATCACAACATCGGCGTTGGTTTTCTCTATGGCGCGAATCAGTATCTTGATGTCTTTGGGCGGATGCTGCAAGTCATCGTCCATCGTTACTGCGTATGCGCCCTTCGCATACAATAAGCCCGCGAGCACCGCCTTATGCTGACCATGGCTGTACCAGAGTTGGATGAGTTTAATGCATTTGTTTTCTCGATGCAGCCTAAGAAGTATTGGCCACGTCTTTGGTTCGATTGAGCCGTCATCAACAAAGATAAGCTCGTACGTTTTCCTAAGTTTTGCAAATACGTTGGTAATTTCTTTTACTAAAATATTAAGCGTTGTCGTGCTATCAAAAACAGGAATGACGATAGAAAAATCAGGTGGATGCTGATTGTTCATTGTTGTGCGTGGGTCTTGATAATACGATAGCCTACCTTTTCCATAAATCCGTTGACTGGTCTGATCCTTTCTCCCGGATGGTAAAAGTATCCAAAATCCAGAACGTTTCGCGATTTTATCTTTTTCGGATACGAGAACAACGTTCCCGGCTTCCCGTGGGAGTAGAGTACCTCAAGTTGGTTTGGGTATTGCTCAACAAGAGGGGGGACTTTGAGCGTACGTCTGTTTTTTCGAGTGAGAAGACCGTCGAAGGTTAGCTGAAAAATATCAATATTGTACTTGTATTTCCATGCGCGCCAGATGTAGTCCCCACAAATCCGCGGTGTACCTTCGATGATTCGTATGCCTTGCGGGGCTATCCTGATCTGGAAACTTATGTTGCCGTTTTTGACCCCAAGCTTTTTTATGACTGTTGTGATAAGGCGTGTAATGTCTTTTGCCTGCAAAGCACTAATGCTTGCAGGTATTCTATGTCCGAAAGCGATTCCTCGTGGTGCATCATCGGGGATAGCAAAGACATTCTCAAGAAGTATGCGATCTGAGATCAGGCAGTACTTTATTTTGCCACCTACCAAAAAACAATTGATAATATATTCGTTCCCTTCGAAATACTCTTCGATTATAACGTTGCCTTCTCTTGACTGCGTGAGGGAGAATGGAAAATATTTCCGCAATTCCCTTGCATTTGCCACCTTAATGGTTCCCCGTTGTCCCTGGCTATCAACCGGTTTTATCATCGCGGGGAATGTGTTCCATGACCGTAGACCCTTGATAGATGATGTGGTCATATACGCAACAGGGCTCAGCCTATGTTTTTTCAGAAAATTCCGGAAGAGCCGTTTATTGTTAAGCAGGATTGCTGTTTTTTCATCGACATCACAGGGCAGTCCAAGTTTCTCGGAAACATAACTAATCGTAGGCGCTGCGATATCACTTCCCATCGAATAGACAAGATCGATCGAATGGTGCTTGGCGTATGAGAGTACACTTCTCTTGTCGGTTATGTTAATTTGGGCGAAGTGATCAACAAGCGATAACCCGAACCCTTCCTTTTTGTAACTGAGTCCATGGACAATCCACCCACGACTTTTACAGTACGCAATGACTTCCGCCTGAAGATTGCCAACTCCTAATATGAGAATATGTACCATGATGATTATTCGTGCCAATTATAGAACAGCCGATAGCTTCTTTACAACTTAGACGTTCTTGTCCGACTAAAAAAACGGTGGTATCATGAGGGCGTGGTCGGCTTCATAAAAAAAGCAACAGAAAACTCTCTTCTCAATTGCGCCATTATCGTTTTTTTTGCTTTTTTGACATTTATTCCTACGTTGTTCATGTTTTTTTACGCAGACGATTTTGCCTACCTATACAAATTGAGTCAGGGCGAGTCGTTTCTGTTTCCGTACCAGCACAGCGCCTCGTTTATTAAGCCATTCTACCTTCTCTTTGGACTCAATCCCTTAGGTTACTTTGTCACAGGGGTTTTTATGCTGGCGCTCTCTGCCGTCGTGTTGTATCTCTTCGCGAGTAGGCTTCTGCGGAGTAAACGCTTGGGGCTTCTTGCAGGAATTATCTGCGCGACAACACCAGTTGGTATAGACACTGTTTTTCAGATAGGCACGTTTATCAACGGGTATATTACGACAATCGGCTTACTCGTACTTCTTATCCTCCTGCACCGTTCTGTTTCAGAGAAGAAAACATTGTTTTACGTTATTGCACTTCTTTCATACGTTCTTTTCCTGGAGCTTAAGCCTGTCAGGGTATTTCTGTTTGTTCCAGTACTGGCTGTTTTTGATTACGTGATGCATGGAAAACATGTGCTGCCTGATAGGCAGTTTCTGAAACGACAAGTACCATTTGCACTCCTCTTCATTCTGTATTTTGAAATGCGGTCATTTGTAGTTCCCACACATGCGACACTTCGACAGATGCCGACGATGCTTCAAGCAGTCAAAGATACCATCAGCGCGTTTTTTGACATGCAGCCATTTATTGCTCTAGCAAATGTGCTTACCGGTGCGCCGCTTGTTTTTCTGGCCAATACCTTTGCGATTTCTACAAAATCTGGAATAGTCGTGAGTCTGGAAACAGTTGGGCATCCTTACATCTGGACGGCACTGACGCTTCTTGTTGCTTTGGGCAGTATCGTTCTTACGTGGCAGGTGAAGAGAGAATGGGGAAAGCTGCAGTTGTTTTGTGTATTGTGGATATATATCACGATTCTTGGGTTTTACGTTTTTAGTTCCCCGGGTGTATCGGAAACGACTGCGCGAACGGTTACACAGGCTTCCCCTGCATATGCTGTTTTCTTTACCCTTGCGGGATTCGCACTATTTACCTATCTGAAAGCCAAGAAGTACGTATCGCGCAAGGCATTGTCCCGGTTTTTTGTTTTTTGCATGATCGCAGTCGTAGCCGTCAATATCTTTGCGACGTGGTTTCATCTGAACAGATTTAATGAGCTGAGGAGCAGGCACGCGTATGCTTTTTTCCATGATCTCAAACAGTACTACCCTTCTGTTCCTGTTGATTCTCTACTCTATATAAAAATAGCCGAGAAGCCATATATCCAATCGCGGTTTTACAACATCATCAAAGACGGATTTTATGGCGGACGTGCTGGATTCGCGGTATTCTATGGATACGCCTGGGATGAGATTAATTATACACGGGAGTATAGTGAAGTCCTGAAATTCGTTGGAAAAGATCCGAAAAAAATTGATCGCGTTTTCGCATTCTCATTTGATGATCAGGGATTGTCCGATATGACTACGAAAGTACGAACAGAGCTGAAAAAAAGTGACACGGAAACAGGACAATAGTTCTCTGCTATACGTTGAAAGAAAATGGTAAAACCTCTTGATCCTTATTGTCCTTCGTGTATAATGGCTGTATGTTAAATTTTAATTCGATATTACTCTCTTCAGACAATCATAAGAGGCTTGTCGGGTTTTACAAAAAAGTTTTTGACAAAAAACCCGATATGGAAGAGGATACCTACGCAGGGTTTCTCGTCGGAAGCTGCTTCTTGAGCATCGGCCCGCACGACAAAGTCCACGGGAAGAACAAGAACCCTGAGCGGGTACTTTTTAATTTCGAAACGAAGGAAGTTAAAAGTGAATTTGAACGGATAAAAAAAATCGATGGCGTTGCAATCATCAAAGAACCCTATCAGATGGAAGGATGGGACGGGTGGATTGCGACGCTTGCAGATCCGGACGGTAACTATTTCCAACTCATGACCCCGTGGGACGCAAAATAATACTTCTTTATGCGGCCTCGAAAATAGGTACTTCTATTGCTCCTTCGCCGCTTTGACGATCTATTTCATGAGGAAATTGTGCAACTGCCAGGCTTATCTCCTCTACTCCGAGTGAGCGTCCCCTTCTCGTGTTGTAGTACATACGAAGTTCTCCACTTTTTTCATCCCACCTTACGTCACATGCATAGGCAAATGTTTGGTGTTTTGAGCGGTCAGGCGTAATGACGTGTTCGTTTTCCTGTCCTTCCCACATGATACCGTCTTTTGACCAGATCACTTTAATAGCAGATTCTGTCTTGAATCTCTTTCTTTTAAATATCGTGTTTTGGAACCCAACCAAATACCCGTCAATCGTGTTATAGACCTTAATTGATCCCGCACCGACGTTCATATGGGGATCTCCATCGGTGGGTGTAATAACCGGTTTGTCGCGAAGCGTGTACGGTCCTTGAACATTGTCCGACTCTGCAACATAGATAGACTCAGGTTCTGTGAAAAGACAATCGGTAAGGTATGCCTTGCCTCCGCTATGATGCATCTGGTAGCGACCATTTACTTTGACGATGCTTGGGTTCCCGACGACGTTATTTTGATCCTTTGATGGACGAAGAATCTCTGTCGGCTCAGACCATGTTTGCATATCTTTTGAGGAGATCATCTTTATGTGGGAGTCAAGATACTTTGTCCCTGGTACAAAACGCGTTACCTGTGAGTAGAAAAGATAGTATGTGTCACCTTCATGGAAGAGATACGGCCTTGTTGCCCCTTCTACAAGTGTTTTCCCTGTAAAATCCCATTTTATTCCGTCCTCAGAGGTAAATTCTACGAGTTTTGGTGGTACAGCCCGCTCTTTGACAAGCCTTACGGGGTTAAGGTCAGGTCCCGCAGGTGCTATGAGATGGTATTTCCCGTCAGGCGTATGGCTTGGTGGTAGCCACGTTGGATCTGCCAGATAATTGGCAGTGTGGGGTAGGGGTAGAATAAGGGGGTTATCGGGATGTTTGAGCCATTCGGCCCGTACTAATTGTTCCTTCGTGAAAGGGAGAGTTTGTGGCTCAAAGCGTTTTCCTTCACGGCTGTCGTATACAGGCTCCTTGAGGGTCGCGCCAGGTAATGGGGAAATTTCTCCAGGCATTTTCCGATCATACTATAGGGACAGGATAAAAGCAAACGTTTGGTTGATTATCGGGAATGGTACCCTTTCGTGCTTTGACCTGCATGATTAACGCATAAATTGCCTTGCAAATGCGTCGGCTTCTTTTTCCTGCTTTTTAATCTCTCTTTTTGTTTGCCTCTCCAACACCGAATTTCTGTGTTTGAGCATGACGTGCCCTATTTCATGCGCAATGGAGTAGCGGATTTGTCCCTCGTGCTGATGCAAGAGATCATCGCTTAAGAATATCAAGTGTTTGTCTTTGAGGTCGTTGCCGGTGAAGGTAAATGCCCACGCATCATCAAGTGATGAGAAAAACCAGCAGTTTTTTGTTATGTAGGAGGTGATATATTCCGGCATGTAGGAAAGTGTCTCGCAGACATGTTGCTTCATCCATTTGGTTCCGATAAGTTTTCCACCAAATGCAGCAGAGATTTCTTCAATTCGTTTCTTCACGACGCCAGTATAGCAGAGGTCCCGCCCCGCAGGGGGGGGTGAAAACATCTTTTGGTGTATAATACTTCGAAGGAAAGGAGATGCTATGTATCACTCTCACCCATGTACGTACTGCGGACGAATCTTTTACACCTATCACTCCAATAAAGAACACGCCGCAAAAATACTCTATTTTGGGATAAAACAGCACCTTATTGATTACAACGAGGACCATAAGGAGTATGAGCTTGATGAGGCTCCCGAAATTGAGTTTAATCAGATGTATTACGCGATTGTTGAGCTCAAAGACCCACCAAGTGGCGGATATGAGCTGAAATGATCGTATTCTTGTCTATCCTATAGTTGCTTGACATTTGCTATTGCATCTGCTATGCTCTATTTCAGGCAGATTGAAAGAGTACATCTGCTTATATTTGATCGTATTTGAAGATTTAAGATAAAGATACCCACAAATTCACTTCTTTTTTGTATCTTTTCCCCTCTCATAATACTTCCTATTTAAGCAGTTTTCCTTTTTTAATCCCTACAAAATGACCTACACGCGAAGCACAAACAGATCGTCATTTCGAAACCGCAGGTACCAAAACGCGGAGAACCGTCATGCGCGTTTTCCCAAAAAACGGGGTCCGAGGAGGCAGGAATATATAAACCCGGCACTATTCGTCAAAAAAGGAATTGAACCGGAAAATAATGTGTATGTTCCCACTCACGCGTTTTCCGATTTTGCGATCAGTGAGCAAATCAAAGAAAATATCAGACTTCATGGTTATCAGACGCCGACACCTATCCAGGATCAAGCGATTGAGTATATCCTTCAGGGAAGAGATGTCGTCGGCATGGCAAATACGGGGACGGGAAAGACGGCAGCGTTTCTTATCCCGCTTATTGAAAAAGCATTCCGCGACAGGTCACAAAAAGTGTTGATTGTTGCACCGACAAGGGAACTCGCCGTCCAGATCGAAGAAGAATTCCGATATTTCAGCAGGCAGATGCAGCTCTATTCTGCTCTTTGTATCGGAGGAGCCGGAATTACCGGGCAGATCCGTACCTTGAGGAGAAATCCCCAGTTTGTCATCGGCACCCCCGGGAGACTCAAAGACTTGGAGCAGCAACGTGCTTTGTCTTTTACCTCTTTTGCAACAATTGTGCTTGATGAAGTGGACCGTATGCTTGATATGGGTTTTATCCAGGATGTAAGATACATTATCAGCAAGCTTTCCTCACCCCGCCATTCGCTTTTCTTCTCGGCGACCATGCCGCCTGAGGTTTCAGATGTGATGCATACCCTTTTAAAAAACCCGATTACCGTTTCCGTGAAATCAGGCGAATCGGCACTCTACGTGGACCAGGATGTTGTCCGTACGAGCGGGAAGCAAAAAATCGATGTCCTGCACGATTTACTGATACAAGACGGATTTGAAAAAGTACTGGTGTTTGGGAGGACAAAATGGGGAATGGAGAAGTTAGCCCGTGAGATGGAGACGAGAGGGTTTAAAGTCGCATCGATCCATGGGAATAAAAACCAGAGCCAGAGGCAAAGAGCGATTGAGCAATTTAAGTCAAATAAAATCCAGGTTCTTCTCGCAACGGATATCGCGTCGCGGGGGTTGGATATCGACAACGTGACTCATGTCATCAATTATGATATCCCCGAAACGTACAAAGACTACGTGCACCGAATCGGACGGACCGGACGGGCAGGTAAAAAAGGAAACGCTTTGACATTTGTCGAGTAACGCTTTCATCCCAAAATGACGTCTTGCGAAACTCCACAAACGTGCTACTATACAATTTAGGATGGGACACAATCAGCACCACGAACACCTTCTCAAAGAGCTAGTTGAACAGCTCGCTCCTGTTTTTTCCCAGTCCCCACAGGCTGTCTATCTTTACCTTGACGATATGCATAAAGCGTGCAACAAACGGTTTTCGGATATGCTCGGTTACGCATCTCCTCAGGAGTGGGCACAAAACGAATTTCCCATATCGGACATCCTGGAGGAGGATCAAAACAAGGTCGTCAATGCATATGGTGCGGCATCAAGGGATTTGAAAGCGTCATCGGTTCAGGCAACATGCGTCACAAAAGACGGAAAAAAATTGCCTGTTTCAATAATTATGGTCCCGCAGACATACCGGGGCGAAGTTTTTGTCCTCCACTTCATCTCAGAAAAATAATTTCAGGTCCCATCTTTCTGTTCTACGCTGTCTTTTTTTAATCGTTCGGATGTTTGGTGACAAACAGGAGGAGTGCTCCTATGCCGAGAATGGCAGAGACGGCACCGAAGAGAAATACCGAGGGGTGATTGACCCTATCCCACAACAGTCCCGCAATAATACTTGCCACAAGCCCTGATAAACCAACCGTTGTTGAGTACCAGCCGATACTACTCGCCCGGAGTTTTTGTGGCACAAAGTCGCTTGCAAAGGCTTTGCCAACCGCGCGGAATGTTCCCTGATACACACCATACAGTCCGAAGAGTAGTGCTATAACAAGTATATTGTGGGAAAAAGCAAACCCGAGATAGACGATGAGGAAGATAACAAATGAACCAAGCAGTATGTTTTTTCTCCCGAATGTATCGGATAAGAAGCCGGAAGGGTATGAGATAAGTGCCGCAACAAGGTTAAACACAGCATAGATGATGATCGTTCCCGCAAGTGAGACGCCGAGACTTTTTGTCTGGAGTATGAGAAACGCGTTACTTGAATTCCCGATGCCGAAGAGGGCGGTGACAAAAAGATAGTGCCAATATGACCGGGGAAATCTGGTCACGATTTTGTCAATTTCTGCTTTTGTGTCATGGGTCAGTGGTTTCTCCTTCACAAGAAAAATCATGCAGACTGCGAGAATGCCTGGGATAATAGCCAGAAAAAATATTGCACGCATGTCGACACGGAGTGAGAAAAGGAGAAAAACCGCAAGGAGTGGCCCTAAGAATGCACCGAAATTATCACCAATCCCCTCAAGACCGAATGCTTTTCCCCGGTGTCTCTCATCAGCTGATGCTGCAATCAGTCCGTCCCGGGGGGCAGACCTGATACCTGTCCCCAATCTGTCCAAAAACCGGGCTCCCAATACTCCGTCCCACGAAGATGCCGCACCGATAAGCGGCTTGGCGAGTGCTGCAATGAGATAGCCAAAAAGTGCAACTTTTTTTCTCATCTTTAGCTTGTCCGAAAACCATCCCGAGAACCCTTGTATGATGTTTTGCGTCGCTGTTGCAATCCCTTCGATCAAGCCGATAACGCTCCCGTTTGCATGCAAAACCTGTGTGAGATAGATGGGAAGTATGGGATAGAGCATCTCAGTTGAGATGTCGGCAAAAAGCGAAGAGAGTGCAAGAAGGAAGGTGTTTTTCGACAGTCCGGAAAAATATTTTTTCATCAGCGAATACTTTTACGTATACTTAGCGTAAGCTGAGAATTCTATAATGTCAATAAACCTCCGTTTTTGTATACTATGAGAATGTCCCGGCTAAACAGGCTGTTCTACAGGCTTCTCCGAAGTAACGAATACCTCAGGATTGTTTTTATAAACCTTTTTTTTCTGGTTCTTATCATCCTGATGCTTCCTTTGCGAAATGTCGGGTATGAAGATGATTTTTCTTACTACCATACGGTGGGGCATTTCTTCTCTACGGGTTCACTTGTTGTCAATGAATGGATTGCGCCGAGTTTTCTCGCACAAGCCTGGTGGGGGTATCTGTTTAGCCACATTTTAGGTTTTTCGTATCCGACGCTTCATGTAGCAGTCATCGTCCTTTCTTGGATCGCCCTTAACGTTATGTACCTTCTCATAAAGGAGATAACACATGACAACAAAAAAGCATTTTTCTTTACTGCGATACTCTTTTCGTATCCTGCTGTACTTCGCTACATATTCAGCTTTATGACAGATATTCCTTATTTGACAATGCTTATCCTCGGTCTCTATCTTGGCGTGTTGAGTCTCACGAGGAATTCATGGAAGTATGCGCTTGGGGCTAGTATCTTCGGTTCGCTCGCATTTTTGGTCAGGAATCTTGGGATATCTGTCCCGATTTCTCTCGTTCTCACACTCGTCATACAGGCGATATGGCAACGAAGATTTCCGTTTTCAAAGCTTCTGGCAGCGGCACTGCCCGCTGGTATTGTTTATATTGTGTACTCGCAGTGGATCCATGCGGATGGTCATATGACTGTCTCTCAGGTGCAGCAGGTCTATGGCCGTCTCGAGACAATGAAGGAGATATTTCTTCCGACAATTGTCTACATCAACCAAACTAATAATCTCTACAAAGAATCATTCCACAGGATGGCGCTTTTCACCTCCATCCTTATGGGGTTTCTCACACCCGCAGTGTTGTCCTACTCGTTTCCCGCTTTTCGCACAGACATACGGCACATTCTTAAGAAAAACAGGATTGGATTTTTTATCGGGTTTCTTATCCCTCTTCTTTTGTACATGCAGCTTGTGAAAGATTACGGGTTCATGCTTGAGGGAATTTACCATCTCAGTTTTCTGCCGGTTGCTTCACCGAATTCATGGGGAGCAATTATCTATGCCTCCATACGAGCAAATCCTTTTCTGCTCGCCCTCTTCTTTATTTTTTCGTTTGTCCTACTTTTTGTGTTTTCCTCAATCAGCGGGATTTTTATGCAGACAGTTGCAAGAAAGTTGGCAGTCAAGACGAGTGCGAAAAAACTTTTCACATTTTTGGCTTTGTTTCTTGTCGTGACAGTGTTTATTCTCTTTTTTACACAGGAATCGTTAGACGAGGCCATTCGGATATATCTTTATAAAGCTCCTCTTGTCGGGGCATTCTGGGGAATAGTGCTTTTCCTCCTGCTCTTTTTGCTCTTTTTCCGTCCTAAGATACAACCGTTTTCAAAGCGTGATTTTGTCTTTTTGTTTTTGGTATGTGTTGGCGCATTCCACGCATTTTTTACTGTCATTACGCACAATATGCGGTTTGAATATATTTTTCCGTTTTTCCCAATCGCCCTAGTACTTTTGGACGCGGTATTTTATAAGCGTCCGCTTCATGTAGTACGCGCCGGAGTAATTCTTATTGTCATAAGTATCATCGCAATTTCCTTCACGCGGAAAGATTACCAGCTCGTCGGGATGATGTGGGAGGATGCGGCGTCCCGTGTTAAGACGGGGCAGATAGAAGCTAAAAATGTCAAATTTCCGGCGTTTGCGTGGAAGCCATTTTACTATCTTGAAGTAAGCATGCAAAAAGACCTCAAGCGGTATGGTGGTGATAAGCGAAAAGTATCCCTGCATTCCTGGTGGAAACCTGAGTATGACCCTGACCTTGGGAAAGTAGTGGTGACGTATGAAGAGTGCAATGCAACAGAGAAGAAACAGCAGGGTGTCCGTGTCGTCCGCAGAGAGAAACAGGACATTTTTGAGAAATTCGTCTACTGTACCCTTTGGCAACATGAGTAGCAAAGCACCATCTTCCATTGTGCAAAGTAGTTTCTTTTCCCGGCACAAAAAAACACTCAAACATCTTGGTATTTTGTGGCTGGCATTTTTTGTGCTTGTCGCAGTAATGCTTCCGTTTCGCGAAGCGGGATTTCAGGATGACTATGAATACCACCACGCGGTGAGGAATCTTCTCAACACCGGAGTATTTAAAAACAGTGAGATCACGATCGTTACGTTCATATTTCAGGGGTATTGGGGGGCACTTTTTAGTCACTTATTCGGGTTTTCGTATACGACGCTTCAGGCAGCGACACTGACACTCTTTTTCTTCGGTATCAGCGCATTTTACCTCACCCTTCTGGAGCTTTTTTCCGATCGGAAGAAAGCGCTTTTTTTCAGCCTTTTTCTCCTTTTCTCACCACCCTTACTTCGGTACGCTTTCAGTTTTATGACCGATATTCCCTACCTCTCGCTTTTCCTCCTCTCGATATATTTTGCCGTGATGACCATGAGGACCGGGTCGCTTCGATACGCGATACTCACCGGTAGTATCGGAGCTTGTAGTTTTTTTACGCGAAACCTCGGTATCTTCG
>JAUYMJ010000036.1 GCA_030698775.1 bacterium | reverse complement strand
AAGGCTGATAAACCTTGCTATATTCCACAGCTTATTTGCAAAAAATTTCATTCCCCGTACCTTGTCCTCAGACATCGGGATGTCATTTCCGGCAGCTGTTGAGAAAATAAGAGCGATTCTGAGGGCATCGGTTCCATATTTATCAGCCACTTCAAGCGGGTCAATAACGTTCCCTTTGCTCTTGCTCATCTTCTGTTTTTGTGCGTCTCGTACCAATCCATGCAGCAGAACTTGTCGAAATGGCACCTCCCCCATCAAATAGGTGCTCATAAGAATCATTCTGGCAACCCAGAAGAAGAGAATATCGTATCCTGTCTCCAGAACGCTTGTGGGGTGGAAGGTTTTCAGATCTTCAGTTTCCCTCGGCCATCCAAGTGTTGAGAACGTCCAGAGCCCTGAAGAAAACCATGTATCTAACGTATCAGGATCCTGCTCCCACCCATCCCCCTCCGGCGCTTCAGTCCCAACGTACATCTCTTCTCCCCTATACCATACAGGGATTCTGTGACCGTACCAAATCTGACGGGAAATACACCAGTCGCGAAGATTGTCGATCCAGTGATAGTATGTTTTCATAAAGTGCGCAGGAGTGATGGTAATTTCGCCACTCTCGACTGCATACTTCATCAACGTCTTTAACGTCACGTCTTCTCCATCCTTAATCCCTTTTAATTTTGAATTTTGCATTTTGAATTTTGCATTTACATTCACCATCCACTGTTTTTTAATCTGGGGCTCAATAACGCCTCCACCACGATAGTTTGTAGCCAGCCGATGGGAGTATTTTTCATCAACCTTGACGAGCAACCCCTTTTCTTTTAATTTTTCAACGATCAGAGGCCTTGCTTTTTTGATATGGAGGCCAGCAAGATCCCCCGCAACGGAAAGCAACTTTCCATTGGAGTCGATAATCTGCTCCATATCCAATGTATGTCTCGTTGCTATTTCAAAATCCGTCCTATCGTGCCAGGGTGTAATTGTCATCACACCAGATCCAAAATGCATATCTACAGCCTCATCTTTGATTATTGTTGCAACGACGTTCCCGTTTATCCACTCGACATCAATTTTTTGCCCATGTGTGTAGTTGCTATAGCGCTTATCATCAGGATGCATCACCACATATTTATCACCAAACTTCGTTTCTGGACGGGCAGTGCCAATAACGAATGGGCCATACTGAAAGTAGTAAAACGGCGTCGATTCGTCTTTCCATTCTATCTCGTCATCTGACACAGTCGTTTTCATTTTCGGGTCCCAGTTCACAATCGTATCGCCTCTGTAAATAAGTCCTTCCCCAAACATGCGGGTAAACGCCGTACGAACAGCAAAATTACGCTTCTCATCAAGCGTATATGCCTCCCTCTCCCAATCTACCGAAGCTCCCATCCTCCGGATTTGATGCACTATGGTGTCATGGCTTTTTTTTGCAAATTCCTCAACTCTTTCAAGAAACTCCTCCCGGCCTAAATCAAACCGCGTCTTTTCCTCCTCTTTATACAAAATACCTTCTACCTTCGATTGCGTCGCTATTGCAGCGTGATCGGTGCCCGGGAGCCAGAGCGTTTTCTCTCCTTTCATCCTATGGTATCGAATAAGGATATCTTGCATTACCAACATGAGTGCGTGACCGATATGGAGAGTTCCCGTCACATTTGGAGGCGGGAGAACGATGCTGTATTGTTTTCCATCCGGATGGAGTTCGGGTTTAAAATAACCCTTCTCTTCCCACAATGCGTAAAGCTTCTCCTCGACATCTTTATGGTTATATGCTTTATCCATACCTACTCTATAGTAACAAATAAATGCCAGGCGCTTAAAACCTTCGTAACGAAGCCGATTGTAGCACAGCCTGAGGCTAGCGGCAATCAAAAATTCGGTAATAATTCGGGAAATAAGCGGGAATTATTCGAGGGGGGCAAGTTTGTAACCACGCGTTCTAATCGTGACAATCTCATAATGGCTTTTCTGCTGCTTGAGCTTTGACCTCACCCTTGCAACGAGACGGTCAATTGCCCAGTCCGAAACACCAAATTCACTATACTCCGGCCAGACAGTCTCAACGATTTTTTCCCTCTCACATATCTGACCGACATGCTGCTCAAGAAGCGTGTAGAGCAAATGCTCCTTCTTACTGAAATGCACCATCTGGTTCTCCTGCTTCTGGTCATGTGTCCTGATATAGTGGAGAAACAGCTCGCTGAAAAGCTCTTCCCCCGCACCTCTCGCGAGGACAAAACCGCAGTCCCAGAGATACGCACCTCTTACTCTCTGCTCGTCAGATACCTTCTTCTTTGTGACAATACCCATGACGACCTCCTTCTCATCCTTGGTGAGGCTTTCCCACAACTCCTCAGACTGCAACATGATCCGTTCGTCTTTGCTCAAAAGCGCGAAAAGGGCCTCTCCTGTTTGCGGTAGCTGCTCTTTTTTCTCATTGAGGATAATAAGCGCGAGTTGCAAATATTGCACATACCCGTTTGCCAAACGCAACAGCTCTGCTTCAACCTCAGGTAAGAGTGAGAGATTATACCTATTCCTGTAGGTTTCATAGATGATTTTTGCATCCTCAGGCTTTGCCGGCTTAATAAACATGCTCTGACAAAAAACGGAGAGTGAGGCTTTTTGAAAAACCTTAGGCGAGAAAACATCAAGGCTCCTGAAGCCGGTAAAAACGTAGACAAGTTTTTGGTGCGATGCATCCTTGAGTCCTTGGAGATTATCAAAAAACGATGGAGTGACGACATCCTTCATCCGGTCAAACCGCGGGAAGAAAAGAACAGGGGTTATTTCATGTGAAACGATCTCTTCTATAAGCCTCCTTACACTATCAATCAGCAGAAAAAGATCCTGCGTCTGGATGCTGCTTAAGAAAAGTGATTCGATCTGCTTCTTATCAAGCTCAGTAAATTCCGAACGTGACACTGCATCGACGATGCGTTTCATTGTCAATGCCCAAAAAGGAAATAACTCACGTTCCACAAGGTCGTTTAAATCAACGGGGATGAAAAGATATTTTTCAGTCGGATGGATATATGTCGATACCACTTCTTTATGGTTAAGAAAATAACGAAGAAAATTACTGATCCCGACCCGTTTCATCCCAATAAGGTCGACACTATGGCGATGTGCGAGCTGTTTTCCGAGTGCCTCTGCATCGTCTTTCCGAAAAGCTATAGGATATTTTTTCTCGATGATTGATGTTTCCACGCTGCTATTGTACTGTCTTTACGTCTTTTTCGCAATTCTTGAGGGTTTTGTCACCTTCTTGTCACCCATAACGCGTTTCCTATGCTATACTCTTACGGAGAACTCACTTCGTATGCAGCAACCGATTGACGAACTGATCCATACCGCAGTCTTTTCCACTGATACGACAAAAAAAACGAATGCCAAAAGCGCAATCCGGTCCGCTGCGAATGAGCAAGGCATTGCCTCATCCTCAATACACCCACTTTACATGGGATTTGGAAAAAATGAGGTCCATGGATTCACCGTTCCCGCAATTAACGTGAGGTTTCTCACTTATGATACTGCACGTATCATTTTCCGTCTTATGCGGAAAAAGAATATAGGTCCTGTTATTTTTGAGATTGCGCGATCAGAGATTGAGTATACCGACCAACGACCGGACGAATTTGCAGTGAGCGTCCTTGCTGCTGCCATAAAAGAGGGATATAAAGGACCTGTTTTCCTCCAGGGAGACCACTTTCAGCTAAGCAAAAACAAATTCTCCAAAGACCCTCAGTCTGAAGTCGAAAAAATCAAGATGCTTGCAAAAGAAGCAATTGATGCACGGTTTCTCAATATTGATATTGACGCCTCGACGCTCGTTGATTTGGAAAAAAAGGACCTGCATAAGCAACAAAAAAATAACTATGAGGTCACCGCCGAATTGACCACATATATCAGATCACTCCAACCAAGAGACTGTATCATTTCCATAGGCGGTGAGATTGGGCATATCGGCGGCAAGAATAGCACTGCTGAGGATTTTGAAGCATTCATGGACGGCTACTCAGCCCGTGTCAAAACAGATGGCATAAGCAAGGTAAGTGTCCAGACTGGCTCAAGCCATGGGGGCATCCCTCTCCCCGACGGGACGATTGCCGATGTGAAACTCGATTTTGATGTACTGCGTACGATAAGTATCGTTGCACGGGAAAAATACCATATAGGCGGACCTGTCCAGCACGGGGCATCAACTTTACCAAACGAACTTTTTGACAAGTTCCCCGAGGTCGGTACGCTTGAAATCCACTTGGCAACAGGATTCCAAAACATCGTTTATGATGCAATGCCCTCAACTCTTCGCGATGAGATGTATGCATGGCTCAAATCAGAACGCAAGGACGAGTGGGAGGAAGGGTGGACAGAGGAACAATTCCTCTACAAAACCCGGAAGAAAGCAATCGGCCCGTTTAAAGAAAAACTATGGAATCTCCCGGATAGCGAAAAAGGTCCTATTTGTGCTGCGCTTGAGAAACAATTCGCCTTTTTGTTTGAAAAACTAAACGTGTACAATACGAGAGAGGCAGTTGAGAAATACTGTTAGAAGCGTAAAATGCAAAAATCAAAGTGCAAAATATAGTCCAAAGCTAAAAGTTTTTCGTTTTACGTTTTGGTTTTGATCTTTGACCTTTGCGCTTTGAACTTTCTTATGAACAAACCTATCTCACTTACCGAATTTATCCTTGACGAAGAGAAGAGGTTTCCTAAGGCAAAAGGGAACTTTACGCTTCTCCTCTCACAGCTTGAGTACGCGGGAAAAATTATCGCAAGCCATCTCAGGAAAGCAGGACTGGTTGATATACTTGGAAAAACAGGTGAAAAAAATGTGTATGAGGAAGAAGTCGTCAAACTCGACCAGCTCAGTAACGACATTCTCCTGCAAACCCTCACATCTTCACAGCAGGTCCATGCAGTCGCCTCAGAAGAGCTTGAAGATATTCATGTGGTAGAAAAGCACAACGGCGAATATCTTGTCTTCCTTGACCCACTTGACGGATCGTCGAATGTTGACGTGAATCTCACGATTGGCACAATTTTCTCAATCTACCATAGAAGCGACTCTCTCCTGCAGCCGGGGAACAAGCAGGTTGCCTCAGGCTATATCCTCTACGGGACAAGCGTGATGTTTGTGTACACCTCAGGCAAAGGCGTCCACGGGTTTACGCTTGACCCGTCAATCGGCACATTTCTCCTTTCCCACCCGGATATCCGGATCCCAGATGAAGGCGATATCTACTCCTTGAGTGAAGCAAACAGTATTGGCTTTGACGGACCAATGACATCCTATCTACAGTCAATGAAACAAGGCAGGAAACAGCTGAAGGCGAGGTATAGCGGAACCATGGTTGCTGACATGCACCGTGTACTTCTGAAAGGCGGGATATTCCTTTATCCATCAGACCCTGTGCACTACCCTGAAGGCAAACTTCGTTTGCTTTTTGAGGTAAACCCACTTTCCTTCCTCATACAACACGCAGGCGGGAAAGCAGTATGCCGGAGAGGTAATCCGCTTGAGATTACGCCGGAATCGCTTCACCAGAGATCAGATATCGCAATCGGAAGCAGAAAAAACGTTGAGGAATACGAATCTTTCCTGAACGGATGATCTCACAAAAGAGAAGAGGTAAGAAGTAAAGATGATTACGTTTATCAACGAGAACGAACCAAAAAACAAGCGAGTCCTTCTCCGCGTTGATTTCAATGTCTCACTTAACGGTGATTACACGATTGCCGATGACCAACGGATACGCCAATCCCTCCCGACAATCGAGTTACTCTTAAAAAACCACAATAAACTCATCCTCCTCTCACATCTTGGAAGGCCAAAAGGGCGTGACCTCAAGCTCTCGCTAACGAAAGTCGCAATGCAGCTTCATACCTACCTCCCGGATTACGAGGTACATGTTGTTAACGACTTCCTCTCAGACAAGTCGCCTGTGGAGAGTCAAGGTGAAAAACAGATTCTCATGCTTGAAAATATCCGTTATTATGAGGGAGAAAAGAAGAATGACCCCGAATTTGCGAAATCCCTCGCATCACTAGCCGAAATATATGTCAATGACGCATTTGCTGTCTGCCACAGGGAGGATGCCTCGGTAGTGGGCATCCCCGCACTTCTCCCCTCCTTCGGAGGACTTCTCCTTGAGAAAGAAATTAAGGCGATGGAGATGTTGCTTCATAATCCTAAGCCCCCCTTCATCGCAATCCTGGCTGGTGCGAAAATTTCAACCAAGCTCCCGCTTATCCAGCGACTCCTCCCCCTCGTTGACAAACTTCTTCTGGGGGGAGGCCTGGCTAATACCTTCTTTCTAGCGCAGGGAGTACAGATCGGAAAAAGCATTTGTGAGCCTGAGCTTCTTGATGAAGCAAAGACGGTGCTCTCAGAGGCCAGGGACAAGATCCTTCTCCCGATAGACGCACTTGTCGGGAAGGCGACAGACGACCCTTCTCCGGTCAATAAACCCATTTCTGACCTCACAGCAGAAGAGATGATACTCGATATCGGGGAGCAGGCACGGATACGCTTTGGGGAGGTTATTTCAGGTGCAAAGACAATTGTCTGGAATGGACCCTTAGGCTATTTCGAAAACCCTCTCTACAGACAAGGCTCCAAGGCCATCTGCAAAGCGATAACCGACAACCATGAGGCTACATCCGTTGTCGGAGGCGGCGAAACCCTTGCGGCAATTGCAGGCTCAGGCAAGCTTGACCAAATTACCCATATTTCAACAGGAGGAGGTGCTATGCTCGCCTATCTTGAGAAAGGCACTCTCCCCGGAATCCAGGCACTTACTACATAGCTTTTAGCTTCAAATTTCGATGGAATTTATGGCGCCGAGGGTAACTCTGTCAGCTTTCTGTCATCTGACCGTCAAGTCGAAAAAAATCCGATAGTATAGACTTACAACTAGAAAATACACAGCCATGGGTCACACCATGGCTTCTGAGTTAATACGATATGTCTGACTCAACTACCCACACAATTTTTGCTGACGGCGTGCAAACTGGCCCAATGATACCCCCAACAGCCAACTACGAGGGAATTGCACCGACAGTCTCGCTGCAGGAATCTCAAAATAGGATGGCGGAAGCCCTCAGGTATACGTACCACGATCTTGATGATTCCCATCATGATGCAGAAAATTTTCATTTTCTTAATTCATGGCGGCATATACTCCGACCCTGGGGCTATGAATGGAAACCTAATATGCCCGATAGCCTGATTACCCCTAAAGAAAGAGAAAGATTACAGCTAGAACCAATCACAGACGGCACAAACGATACGGTCAACTTAGAGCCTGGGATAGGTAAAGCGACACTTGATGTCTGCAAGCACTTTGTAACAGCTCTCGGCTTATCTCTTGACTACGTCAATGCGGAACGATTTGCAAGCTATGGACCCAAAAGGGTTGAAGAGCTCATTGCTCTACGAGAAAGGGCAGGAACTTTATCCCAAGAAGAGCTTCTCAGTCAATTTGCTTCTATTCTCGATAATGAAAGGGTCATATTTACAGAAGATTTTATCAAGCGAGAAGGCGTTATAGCCCTTGAGGGAAGCCCTGAATCTATTTCTAACTTACACGAAGCGGGCATAGCGACTGTCATTGTCACCAATGCTCGCGAAGTCAATGCAAGACAAGTTGTCAGAGCTCTTGGTTACAGAACCTACAAACAAGTTACGGTGATTGTTAATGGCGAAGAGGAGATTCGTGAGCACGTTGACCGAAGCAGAGTCCGACTTATCATGAGTGCAAATAAGGTAGGAAAGCGAAAACCTGACCCAGAGTCCTTGCAGCTCTCTGATGCGACAATGGGATGGTATGCGCTTCAAGAGCATAGGAGAGATGTTTTTAAAGGTATCAAAACAAAGCTGACAGAGGATAAAGATGCACGCATCAATCAAAATGGAGAGCTTACTCAAGATGATAAACAAGCCCTCTTAGCAAAATTCAAAAATGAAGTAGGAAACGCAACTGGTTGGGAAAAAGGTCTTGGGATGTGGGGCGATTCGGGATCAGACTCCGGGGCTGGATTTGCCCACGGTGTCCCAGTCGTTATTCGAGCGACAACGCCTGAAGCTGTACAGAAATTTACCCAGCAAGGTGTCGATTTCGTTGTGAGTCGCTTTGATAAAGTCACCCCTCAAAATCTTTATGCGATTAATGAAACACGTGCGGTAAGTACTCTCGACAGTGCTTTTGTTCCTGTCGGAATCCAAAGGATTCAACCGGAAGCAAGTATGCAAATGCCCTCGTTAAGAGAACGATAATTTACGTCTATGGCAGTTGAAACACAAAATTATCTTTATTTTGACGACGCAAAACCAGAGTCTGGGATTCAAACCAGCGTTTCACATCGAACAGGGGAACTCGAATTGAAGGAGCTCGTGCCAGGCTTCGGTCTCGTTGACACGCGTGGTGCGGTATTCGGAACTTGTACAAGCGAAACGAGCTATTATAAAAATCGTTTTCCCGGCGATTTGAAACAGATTGAAAAAATAAGAGCAAATTTTGCTCGCTTATATGGTCCTGTAGTCAAAGAGACTGACAGCGCCATAGCGCTAATGAGTCATTCAGGACTCCATGAAGGTTCCGGTATTATTACCAAAGCTAAACCAGACACAAATCGAGATCCTATTGACGTTCTTGCTTACCCACCCGTTATAGAAAATGGACAGATAGTTGGACTAAAAAGACAGATAATCCCCATGAATTTTCAGGATGGGTTTAAGGAAGGACGCCAAGTAGTGTTCACTCCTGCGTTTGTTTGTGACACGCACTCGAATGCAAACAATATTGACCCAAAAACAGGCTGGCCGGTCCAGTGTGACAGAAAGACGGATAACGGACACGAGCCGAAAGCGACACGTGGTCATACAGAAGCAATAGGAACTGCGGTGCAAGGTATTGTTCCAGCACGGCTTGACTCACTCATACCTGTTCCGAATGAATTACAGCGGTTTATCGAGGCGGATCCAAAACGGAGAGCTCTTCTTGCCTCAGTTGAACCAATGGGCTGCGTCTTCCAGGCACATGGACCTCTTCTCAGAGATGAAAAGATTCCACAATCAATCCTTGTTATTGGAGACGGTCCGAATGCCCTCCTAAACCTAATGTTTTACAAAGCTTTCGCCCCTAACGCACGTATTGTTGTCTCCGGAAAGAACCAACAAAAACTCGATGCAATGCGTAGAATAAATCCTGAAAAAATAGTAACCGTTGCCTCTGATGGCCGCTCGTATGATGAAGTAGAACGAGCACTGAAAGAAACGACTGGAAGCACGCAGGCAGAGGTTGTTCTTCCAACAGTTGCCCTTAGCGAAGACGTTGTAGGACCGTTTATAAAAAACAATGGGCTTCTTATCTGGTGGGCTGCAAGCATTTCCGAGCATGCTAATGGCTCAACTCCTGCGGAAAAGCGGTACAACGAGCTACACTCATACGGAGGTGCACCACGAGCTGAGTTCTCTGCTATGGCACTTATGGATAGCTTCGCGAAAACAGATCCTGATATATTTACCCCTCTTTTGGAAACTCCCGCAATCCATTATCTTCCAATGGGAGAACAGGCTGCAGTAGAAGTCGAGAAATGGTTAAACGCAAACGGTAAGTGGATAGGACCAGACGGACTTTCTAAAAAGCTTATCGTTACCATGTAGGCTTAAGCCTACATCTATGCACGGGCTGCTTTTAGCGCGAACTTGAACGCCGTCATTGCAGGCTCCTCAGACGGAAAGACAAACTCTACATCCTTCATCCACGTCATTACTTTCGTTTTAAGCTCTTCCAGAACCGGATACTTCATGCGGAAAATGCTTCCGACGAGCACCACTCTCAATCCCTTCTCGATCCCTGCCCTGGTTGCTGCAGTACGGATAGAGCAATCCATCTCGGTAATCATTTCCTCAATAAGTCTTTTTGCTACCCTGTCCCCATCCATAGCCGCCTGGTCAACAAGCGGTGTGAGTGCGGCTATTTTCGGGCTATCAATAAACGGAGGTTTTATCACAAGAGGAAGGCTCTCAAACGTGTCGAGTGCAAAATGTCTTGAAACAATATCTTCGAGGACAGTTTTTTCTCCCCTCCCGTCATAGCTTCGCGTTGCTGCAATAAGAGATTTTAATCCAAGCTCATATCCGCCTGTTTCCCCTAAGAGATGGTTCCATCCACTAACATGCACCTTGTTCCCCTGCTTATCGACTCCGTATGCAGCAGATCCGGTGCCGACAATGAGCACAATACCATCACCCTCAGGAAGTCCTGAATGAAGCGCTATCGGGAGATCGTCCTCTACCGTGAGCTCTCCTCTGATTCGAAGAAGTGTTGTGAGTTTAACAGCCTTTTTTAGGTCTTTCAGTACTTTAGGCCAGCCTCCGGCTGTGCCTATATAGAGACTTACAATCTCGGGATTTTTGATTTTTGCAGTGCCGTTTTTTATCGCCGTAATGATATTTTCAAGTGAGCGCTCGATGCCGACGGAGAGAGGGTTTGCAGCACCGGCTGTGCCTTTCCCAAGCACGTTTCCCTTCGTGTCGCCAACAACCGCGACAGTCTTACTCCCCCCTGAATCAACGCCTACAACGACCGGGGTATACGTCAACATGGGAGTATCTTAGAGGAAAGCGAATTAGCTGTCAACTTTGCCTCAGCTTTGCTATAATCGTTACAGACCATGCCACAAGAACCATCATCCTGTTCTCTTCTCCAAACAAATCTCACGCGCCTCAAAACCCCTTTTATCATCGGTATCTCAGGAGACAGCGGAAGCGGAAAAACGACGTTTTCAGACGGTATCAGACGGATTCTCGGTCCCACACTCGTCAAAACGATCCAGATGGACGGGTACCACAAAGAGAATAGGGAACAACGAGTAGCAAGCGGGAGAACACCCCTTGACCCTGAGGCAAATCACCTCGATACGTTAATCGAGCATCTCAATCTCCTCAAGCAGAATAAACCGGCCATGATCCCGATTTATAATCACGCAACAGGTGATTTTGACCCGCCCGTGAAGACAATGCCCTCGCCGATCATCATACTTGAGGGACTTCACGCCCTTTATCCTGAAATTCTTCCGCTCATCGACTTTTCAATTTTTGTCGATCCGTCAAGGGACGTGAAGTGGCAGTGGAAATTTGAAAGAGATGTAAAAAAACGAGGCCACCGGGCGGAGAAACTCGAAGAAGAAATGCTCAAAAGGGAAGCTGCGTACAAGCGCTGGATTGACTTCCAAAAAACGGGCGCCGATATTGTTATTAAAATATTTCCAAGTCGGACGAAAGACTTCGCACGCTACGACTTCGTTAATCCTCTCTCAAAGGAATATCACAAAGTAGAACTACTGATGCGTCCGGCCGCAATGCAGCTACCGACAGTGCCCTTACCTTTTGATCTTGCGACAATTGTTGACATTCATAAGCCTCCGTTTCTTCTTGCAACCGCACCTTGTCGCTACTGGGGAAGATCGGTCATAGATATTCATATCGATGGGGCGATTCCACAAACGACGATTTCCGCCCTTGAAGCACAAATCTCAAGCTGTACTGATATTCCAATTAGCGCAGAGGCCGAGGAAGGCACACATCTTGATGAGGAGAAAGGAGAGGTAATTTCTGCGACCCATTTTGCACAGCTGATTATTGCATGGAGGTTTTTGGAGCAAGTGAACGATAAGATGTCGAAGCTTTC
>JAUYMJ010000026.1 GCA_030698775.1 bacterium | reverse complement strand
ATAGTTCATATACACCCAGGAATGTTTCCTGCCAGCTGCGGCAGGCCAGCACTTCTCCCCACCATTTGCCCCTGTTTTGTAGGTGTAGTAGGTGTTGTTTGTCCCAGTGTCGTAGGCGGCATAGGTTTTGCTGAACTTACTGCCGAATTGTCCGTTTTTGAGGTAGATATCCACGTCTGATTCGGTGTTGAAGGCGGGAGGAGTCGTCCCCGAACCGTCTGAGTAGAAGGCTGTCCAGGTGTAGTTGGTACTGGAGACGGAGGGGGTGATGGAGAGGTTTCTGAGGGTGACGACGGGACAGACATCCTCCCCCGTGTAGAAGAGGGGGAGATCCCAGTGGAAAGGATCAATTGCTTTTTCCTTCCCATCAGCTCCTACCAGCTTGAATGAGGAGACTGCCAAGTCAGGCCTGGGTGTTGGTGAGGGTGTTGGGGTGCGGGTGGGGGTGGCTGTCGGAGGAGGGGCATAGCCGCCGTCACCATAGCCTGAGTCCCCATACCCGGAATCGCCATAGCCGGAATCCTGTGAGGAGCCGTAGTCCCAGTAGCAGCCTGCATCTGTACGGGTACCAAAATTATCACTCATGTTATTTGGGTCACATGGATTTCCATTGGTGCAAATCCCTGAATTATTCCAGGATTCCTGTCTGGTACACCCACCATAAAGCGTTGTACAGGCACTGTAATTATAAAAGGTGTATGAACTACACTCGTATCTTTTATCAATATTATCGTACAGGCACGAAGAGTTTCGAATAGGAAAATCACCCCCACCACTACAAACTTGAGCAACAGCCTGGTTAAAAAAACTGCTTAAAGAAAAGAAAATAATAATAAGTAGAAAATATCTCATTATCTAATAACAAATACTTGTGATGGCATAATAAGGCACCCCGTTGAATATTCGAACCAAGATGATCTTACCCAATTAAGAATAGTCGAAAAAGATAAGTAATCTGCAATACTTCTGGCTATTTGAGCACAACGTACCAAATTATTCAGATATGTATCCTTGTAATCTTTTGAGGAAATATATGTGGGAAAAGCGAACTCAATTGCCTCACCAGGCACGATCATGTCATAAACATACTTTGAGGAATGTAAGTCTGTTCTTTTATGGACAAATACATAGGGTCGTGCTTCATCTTTACCTAGTTCTGTCAAGGCAATTTTATTTGAGTTGCTAGGTAACAAAAGTTTTTTTATAATTTCTTTGCCATTTGAATCAGAAGTAGTAAGATTTACATAAAACATCCCTTCTTTTATATCTTTGGAAGAAACCACGCCTACAAGTATTGCACTTTTTTTATCATCACTGAGTGTTATAGATGAACATTTTTTACTCCACGGGTTTTGAAGCAGATTTACACACGTGGAAATTCTAGGTTTAGAGCTATTGAAAAAGTAGAATACAAAACTAATTGCGAGTAGTACGATAAAAATAGATGCAAGAACTAATATCCTTTTTTTCACTCTCATAACATCTAAAAATAAGTATAGAGAGTTATTTTGGAATATTCAAATAAATTGAGCAGCACTTGGAGAAGATAAAGCTATGTCCTAACACATTACAGGATATTAAATCATTAAGTTGCTTTCTCAATTGAACTTGTGTCCCGAGGATTGATAGTGAGAAGATCGGCAAGCAGTATTTTTGATAAGTCCTCCGTAGTGACCACATCTTTACGAATAATACTCTTCCAGGATGGAAGTCTGCCAGGACGTTTAGCAGAGAGATCATAAACATCAGAAATTGGGAGTGGGGCTGGTTCAGGACTGTATGTCCAGAAGCAATATCCATTCCGGTCAGAATATTTGAGAATTTCATGACGTATATAGCCATATGCGTCAATCGCGTTTTGGGTAACAACATTCCAGAGGTCGGGATTATAAATCTGCTCAGGAAAACCTCTACTCACTCCTCCATTTACCATTTCCTGGGTTACAGTTAGTGAGTAATTAACTCCTATTCCAGCAACAGCAATCCTCTCCATACCATCAAGTTTGGGAAGCTGAGTCGAGGTAGAAAGTATATCAGACATTGGAAATGGATATTTTGGATTCTGAGTTCCTTGGGAGTATACGGTCAGTGGCATAGGAGAATCCTGAGATACATCCGCTGCCCTCCATGTATTAAAAAATGGAAGTACATATTTTTTAAGGACAGGTTGTTCTCCATCTGCTCCTGGCTCTGAAACCAGATAATATCCACCTCCGTACATAACATCAACAATGATGTCAACGTTTTTACCACCCATGGTTGCATGCATGAGTTTTGGTTCACGTCCGAGATAGACGAGGTTTCCATCCCAAATTGGACCATTGGAATCAGGATCATCTAGTTTTTTCATGATATCTATTGATGAAAGATTTGGATAATACGCAGTGTTATCTGAGTTTTTTGCTAAATGGAGAAAAGTCATCCTAGGATCTGGGCTATTAATTCCATCAAGAGACATACTTCCGTCAGGATTATAAAATTGATAGATAGGTCCCGGTCGATAGACCCCCATTACTTCTCTTGTATAAGCGGCTTTATTTTTTCCTAAATCTATAAGGGAAGTTGTATCCGGATCTTCAAGAAACACATTGATAGATTCTCTTGTTTCTCCTCTCAGTTTTTGTCTGTATTCTTCACTCTCAAGGCATTGAAGTGTGTCACTTGTCCCAACAGCAGCACTTGCTTCCCTTGAAAAACGCCCCAGCATTCCTGCAGCTCCTAACACAGCAACTCCTCCGATAAAACCCCTTCGGGAGATACGAAAAGCTGGATTTGATGAAGGTTCAGCAGAAGGAGCGACTGTCCCGGAAGGCTGAATATACTCACGGGTAAATGGGTCAAAAAGCCTCGTATCAGGTACGAGCAATCCTGACTCAGGAACCAAAATCTGACTAGAAGCGGCACGCGATTCCATGGGTTGCATGTTTATATTTTATACTATAAGACTACCTCTGTCAAATAGGCAAGCCAAAATCGAATACTATATGTACTCTACCGCGACTATGCTCTTATATATAGTATTTGTCAAGCTCGCTGGGTTACAAAAAATGTGTAATCTCGGTCGTAATGAGGCTCGCTTGACTGAAAAGAGAAAGGAGCCTAGCATAGAGAAGAATGCGGAAAAAAGTTATTCTCGCAGGCTCACTCCTCCTCGTACTCCTCCTGTTCGTTGGTGGCAGTTTTCTCCTCAACAGGTCGTACAATCCGACCATCCGCAGCTATCTGACAATAAACAACGGGGCTGAAGTCGCAAAACGCAAAGATTTCATCAAAAATATCTACCCGCTTGTACAGTCTATAGACGGTTATCCGATCTTCCGCCTCAGCCAATACCACGAGATAACCCCGTATATCGAAGTCAGGGATTGCTTTCCGTATCCTTTTATCATCGAGGGAAAAATAGGCCAGCCAATCGTCCTTGCAAACTCAGGCACCGTCCGAAAAACCATCAAGATTCTCGGGAAACAAAGCACACTCGGTCCCTGGACGAGGCAATCTATAACCCCCAACTTCCCCGCAGTCCCTGCGATCTATCCGTACTATTGTGACAATTCCTACGACCCGGCAGGGTTTGTGTACGTCGTGAAGTAATTGAGAGAACTTTACTATACTACTCCACTGTTATTCACGACTATTACGAAGACTCACCCCCCGCCCCCTAATAATAAATTTTCCACACGGATACGCTATTGCGTACGAGTGTGATATTCTATAAATACGAATGAAGAGACAGAAAAGGCAATCGTCTAAAAAAACTGTATCCCCTGATCAGATCGCAACACTCACCAACCTTCTTTCACAAGAAAAATCTCAGGAGAAACGAAACAAGCGATATACGTCCACCAAAGAAGTGCTCAAAAAACTCGCAGGAGGAGCGGTCCTTATCGGTATGCTTCTCGCTCCTAAGCCGGGCTATCTCGCAGCGAAAGCGTTACTTAAAGACGGTGACATCTCCGGTGAATGGAAACAGTTTAACCTCTCCTACCTCCGTCAGACCCTGAAACGCATGGCCAAACAAAAACTTGTACGCGTAGAAGAGAAACACGGCACACAACGCATCGTTATCACAGAGCGTGGAAAAAAACGAATTTTTGAATATAGCTTGGATGAAATGAAGATACAAAAGGCAAGAGTGTGGGATAAGAAGTGGCGGGTTATTATCTATGATATTCCCAGGACCAAGAAGGCGTTTCAGGAGCAAATGCGCAGAACGCTGAAAAAATTGGGGTTTCTACAAATTCAGAAAAGCACCTATCTCTTTCCCTATCCTTGCTATAAAGAAATCGAGTTTCTTCGCTCATACTACGGTATTGGTGAACACCTAAAGTATATGCTCGTTATAAAACTCGAAGATGATGCTGTATACAAAGAGTATTTCGGTCTGAAATAACACTCTGTTCCTCGACCGACTTCATAATGTTATTATCGTTTCCTTAATATATAAATATATTAAAATCACACTTTTACGCATATGCGTAAGAATGTGGGTTTTTCATTAGAGATAAGATCAACAATCTCTAGCGTGGATCCGGCTTTCTAGATTGATTAGGGGATGTAGCGGAACGACCGGGCGATTGGGTCGGAAGTCTGTTAAAGAAATCTAATCGATTCGACAATCTCCTCAAACTCTTTTTCATACTGCGACGGCTCCGACTTTCCAAAAACATTATAAGCTTTCATTCACAGAGTTAAGAATCTTGGAGTATTTGTTTCTAATCTGTCTTAGCTAAAGGTAGTATATTTCTCCTTGACAAAACGTTCGTATTCCTATATAAAGGTAGCGGATTATTAATCAAATATGGATGAAGCACAACTTTATAAGCGTTTCCCTACCCAAAAGGATTGCCTAATGTATTTAGAAGCTCTTCGTTGGCAAGGTGAGCCAAAATGCCCGTACTGCAACTCACTAAGAGTTACTCTGCTTCCCAAAGAGAGTCGTTTTCATTGCAATGCTTGTAATACCTCGTTTAGCCCTATGGTCCGGACCATCTTCCATAAAACGAAGATAGACCTTCAGCGTTGGTTTCTTGCAATTGCTCTCGTTCTCAATGCAGAAAAGGCAATTAGTGCACGCCAACTGGCGCAAAAGATAAAGGTAAATAAAAACACTGGATGGTTCATGCTCATGCGGATACGTAATGCTATGCGCGAGCAAAGAGAGTTTATCGAGAAAATTATCAACGCTGATGATGTATACGCAAAAGGAAAAACAAACCACTCATTTAATTATTAGAGGAGAGCAGTTATGAGAAAAGTACCGAAATCATGGGGGAGCGGACCAATAACATTGAATGGTGTTGTGATACAGTGCGCAGTCCTTGAAGATGGAACTCCTATTCTGAACAAGGGGAAAATGATGAAGGCCCTTGGACGTGCATGGAGAGGAAAGAGCAGGACAGATAAGCCTACTTTCATTGGAGCGATGAATTTGCAGTCTTTTATCCGTCCAGAGCTTGATGAGCTACTTAAGGGAGTCGAATTTTATGATGGTTCACGATTGACAACAGGCTATGATGCAAAAATACTTCCCATGATTTGTCGTGTATATCGAGATGCAGAACGTGCGGGTGTTTTGACACCTAATCAATTACCAACTGCGCGGGTATGTGAGGCTATGGCAGATGCTTTCTCCGCCGTTGGTATTACGGCGCTTATCTACGAACAGCTTGGGTACGAAAAATTCAAGCATCCAGAGGCATTTAGAATGCTCATCGAGAGCTATATGTCCGCAGAAGTAAGAAAGTGGGCTAAGGAATTTCCAGATGAATTGTTCTATCAAATGGACCGAATATATGGTAACCAACAAACTACCTCTCGAAACAGACCGTTCTATTATGCAAAATTTCTACGGAAATATATTTATGAACCATTTGAAAAAGGAGAAGTTCTAAAAGAACTCGATATAAGAAATCCTAAGAGTAAAAAAGGTACGCGAAAAAGTCGACACCATTCAAATTTGAGTGAAGAAATAGGTTTACCTGCCGTTCGCTCTCAAATATGGCAAGTTGTTGCCGCCCTAAAAATCTCTTCTACTAAGCAAAGGTTTGAAAATAACTACGCTCGTATTATGGGACAACAATATCAACCCAGCTTATGGGACGAATAAGAGTACGTCGCACAACTATTTTGAGATAGGAAAAAATGTAGTATTTTTCGATAGAATTATTAACCAAAAAATAAGGAGAGAATTCCAAAATATATCACAAGCAAACTCACGACAATAATTCTAATAAAAATCCAGACAGGAATATGTCGAAGCATATCTCAATTATCTTGCAAGATGAAGTTATTATCTACATGACTTCCAAAGACCAAGCTCTTTTTCTCTCGCAAATTTCTCCAGTTTATTAAAGTCCTCTAGATATTTTGTTGGATACTCTTTATAAGAAAATGCGTATCCCTGTTCGACCATTTGTCGATTGACGAATGTCCCATTTTGCAGGTAAACGTAACGAAGCAATCTCTGATACTTGTCCCTGTTTCCTTGCAAACGATCATCTACCAGTTTGACATATTGTCCACTCACAAACGCTTTCATCTTGTTTGTGGCTTCTCTTCCGAAACATTGAACAGGTTTTCTTGGATCTTTTGTCTCAGGAGTGTCTATTGCAAGGAGACGGACACTTTCAATTACTCCCCTGAGGTTTACTTTGATCGTGTCACCATCCACAACTTCAACAACTTTAAAGAGCTTTTTCTTATCGTAGCCTGTCTCTATATATGGTGTCTTTGTTGGGGTAGGAATTCGTGTTGGTAGTCTTGTTGGAAAAGTTGTTACTGTCTGCGTATCTGTTGCTGGTAGAACGTTCGCTGATGTGCTGTCTCCCGATGCACCTGAAGAGCCCGTTGAACCTGCTGAGCCCCCGCTTGTGCTTGAACCACCGTGGCAATGCCTCTCGTTCCACGGCACCCCCCATTGGTCACAGTTAGTTCGACAGTAATGACATCCATCAGCGGCGGTACGACCAGGATGTGCCTGTGCAGCTTGTGAAGAAATTGCAAAAATAAGAAGGAAGAAAATGATGAAATAAACTCGTTTCATTCCTATGGGATGGATTATAGCACAAATTACATTCCATAGAGATGTCGGGGGAGTGAGGAGGGATCCTGCCGGCTGTGCCAATATGGCTAGGATAAAGAGCCTAGCCCGCCTTTCGGCAAGGCTCATACCAAAAGAGTAGATCTCAATTGTAAGAGAAGTCAAGCTGTTTGGATTACGAATAACCAGGTTACACCTTCTGCAGGTGTGTCTCTTTGAAGTGGGTGGGGTATTTGAGGCCAAAGCCGAGGAAGCGGTCGATGCCGACGTGGGCAAGAAGGATCAGACCCAATGAGGTGAAAAAAGTATTCCCCACTAACAGACCTATTCCCGAAACTATGATGCCAAGCGCATAGTTGTGGACGATGTTATATGTGACTGCACCAAGGCGGGTATTTTTGATGTAGCCGACCATTGATATATCAGGTGTGAGAAGTAAAATCAGAAAAATGAGCCAATCGGCGGAAAGGAGATGGTAGAGGTAGAGTGCTGCAAAAAATATCGCAAGCCCCTCAAGATGTAACACCTTTCGTACCACATGTGAAGTATAGCAAACAATCACCAGTGCGGGAGGTAGTCTTTGATATTCGTCGCATCAACCCTGACAGTTTGTACCTTTCCCTCAACGATCTGCCTCGCAGCCTTTCGGCAGATGCCTTCGATTGTCCGCTCCAAAGAACGGATACCAGAATCAAACCCCAAAGGTCTGATAAGCCCCGGCCAGACAGACTCATCCATCGTGAGCTGGCCTTCTGCAAGTCCTGCCTGATCACGGATACGTTTAAAAAGGTACTGCTTGGCGATGATTATTTTCTCCTGGTCGGAATATGACGGCATTTGGATAATTTCTAAGCGGTCAAGGACCGCAGTTGAAATATTGTTGGTGTTATTGGCTGTTGCGATAAAGAGGATATTTGAGAGGTCAAACGGATAATCGATATAGTGGTCGGTAAAGTTCTGGTTCTGCTCGGGATCAAGAAGCTCGACCAAAACACCCATAATATCGGCACGAGCCGTATCTGTCACACGGTCAAGCTCATCAAGAAGGACAACGGGATTTTTTGTCTTGCAGTGGAAGAGTTTTTTGACGATAAGCCCCGGTTCAGCATCAGGAAATGCACGTGACTGTCCACGAAGCGCCCTCGCATCGCCCATACCTCCGAAGGGTATACGCTCAAATTTCTTCCCAAGCGCCTGGGCAATCGATGCGGCAAGAGTGGTTTTCCCGGTACCTGCCAAACCGACGAGACAGAGAATCGGCGCATGTGCGATATTTTGCCTATTTTGGATTTTGGTATTGAGCATAATCGTCGCTAGGTATTCGACGATACGGTCTTTGATGGGGTCTAAACCGTAGTGGTTTTTGTCCAGGATCTCCTTGGCTTTCACGAGATCAAGAAGGTCCTGGCTCATCGTATCCCATGGCAACCCCACAACCCACGTCACGTAAGATGCAGTCGCTTCATACTCAAGGATGTATGTCGCACTCATAAACCCTGAACTTGACCTTATGAGGGCAAGGCGGGAAATACGCTCAATGAGATTGTCACGGAGTTGCTGAGGAATGACCGCTTTTTCAATTTTTTCAGCGAGTTTGCGGAGCTGGTCGCTTGAGACAGTCTGGTCACGCATGTTCGCAGACTGGAGCTGCGAGAATGTTTTTTGTCCCGGATCTTGTGGTGTCGTCGGTGACAACGGGTCTTGGGCAGAAGGATCCATACTGTTATTCTAACAGAATGTCCAATAAGTACCAATTTCAAATATCCAATGCGTTTAATTACGAGGAATTAACATTTGCTGAGGGAATTATCTGTCGCGTTTGCCGCGGAATGGGGTGCGGGTTTCCATGCGCTCACGCCTGAATTGGCGGGTAAGTGGATGGTCATCAACCCGAGGGGTACCTCCCATCGGAGCTCTATCGGTTCTTGACTGATACTCACCACGCGGTTGGAAATCGCGCCTCGGTGGCCTAGTCCGCACATTGCCGCGGTCGCCGCCTCTGTCTCCTCGAAATCCACCTCTATCACCGCCTCTGAATCCTCCGCGGTCGCCGCCACTTCGTTCGGGTCTGCCACCGCCTTTGTCGTCACTTGACGGATCAAGCTTCATGGAGAGGTTGATTCTCCCCTGGTCATCGATCTCAACGACACGAACAGTCACATGGTCTCCAAGATGGACTACTTCTTCAGGACTTTTGACATACCCTTCGGCCATTTGCGAAACGTGGACCATGCCTTCTTTACCGGGAAGAATCTCCACAAATGCGCCAAAATTCAGAATCCTTTTGACTTCACCTTCATAGATTTCACCGGGTTTTACTTCTTTGACAATACTTTTGACCCATTCAGTCGCTTTTGCGACGGCTTCGGCATCGCTGCCTGAGATTGTCACACGGCCGTCATCTTCGACATCAACAGTTGCACCGGTTGTCGCAATAATATTTTTTATGACTTTTCCGCCGGGTCCTATGACTTCACCGATTTTTTCAACGGCGATCTGGACCTGCTCAATTTTCGGTGCAAAGGCTGAGAGCGCCTCTCGAGGTGTCGGGAGTGCTTTCTGCATGACCTCAAGGATCTGCATCCTTGCTGTTTTTGCCCGCTCTAATATTTCCTGCACTTGGACGACAGTAATACCCGGAATTTTTACGTCAAGCTGGATCGCAGTGATACCGGTATCAGTCCCTGCAACCTTGAAATCCATATCCCCTGAAAAATCTTCAAGGCCGATGATGTCTGTCAGGAGCTGGTACTCATCTTTTTTGTCACTTCCCATAGGATGGGACATCATCCCAACAGAAATTCCGGCAACTGGTTTTGTGATAGGAACTCCCGCATCCATCAGGGAAAGTGTTGAGCCACACGTTGCCGCCATGGAGGTTGAGCCATTTGATGAGAGAATTTCAGAAACAACACGGATGGTGTAAGGGAACACTTCTTTTGAGGGGAGGACCGGCTCCAAAGCCCTTTCGGCAAGTGCACCATGTCCTATTTCACGACGCGAGGGTGTACCCATTCTCCCTGCTTCACCGACAGAATATGGCGGCATACTGTAATGGTGGAAATAGCGTTTTGACTCTTCACCTTCTGCAGATTCAAGAAGCTGCTCCGTCCGTGGTGAACCAAGCGTCACAACGGATAATGCCTGTGTAATACCTCGTTGAAAAATAGCTGACCCGTGTGTCCGGGGGAGAATTGACACGGCTGCTGACAACTCACGGAGCTCATCTACCTTACGCGCGTCCGGACGTTTCTTCTTTTTCACCACGTCCTCCCTTATAATTTTGTAGAGGACTTTTTCAAGTGCTTTGGCGATCGTTTTTTTGTCGATTTCCGCATCGGGATTTTTTACTTTCTCTGCGTCTACGATTGCAGTAATCAGGTTTCCCGTCTCATCGCCTCCACCTTCTTTGTTGGCAAGCGTGGAAACAAGCGATGTGACTTCGGTCTTGTAGGACTTCTCAATAATGGCCGCCATCTCCTCAATCTTCGGATCAGGTGCAACCTCAATCTTCTTCTGGCCGGATTTCTTGGCAAAATCCTCGATAAAGCTGATCATCTTTGCGGTTTCTTTATGTGCCAATTTGGTCGCTTCAACAAAAAAATCCTCCGCAACCTCTTTCGCACCTGCCTCAACCATATGCGTTTTTCCGTTGGTCTGGGAGAGGACGAGATCAAGCTCTGATGCGTCAAGCTCCTCACTTGTGGGGTTGAGCACATATCCCACTTTCTCTCCCTCTTTTATATGACCGATACGGATTGCGCCGATTGGACCATTCCAGGGAATAGGCGAAAGCGCCAATGCTGCAGAGACTGCGTTGAGTGCGAGGATATCGGGCTTATGGACGATATCAACTGAAAGAACGGTAACGACTACCTGTACTTCTTTTTTATACTCTTTTGGAAAAAGAGGCCTAATCGACCTATCGATCAACCGGCCGATAAGGATAGAATCATCCGTTGGCCTTCCCTCTCTTTTTACCCACCTACTGCCTTTGATGATGCCACCTGCGTAAAGACGTTCGACGTATTCGACGGAGAGTGGAAAGTAATCAATATCTTCCCTCTCGCGTCCTGCGACGACAGTCGCCAAAACAACCGTATCACCAAGTCTGGCTAAAATAGCTGTTGTTGCTTGTGGGGCGAGAAGGCCTGTTTCAAATGTAAGTGTTTTCCCGGCAAATTCTGTCGAGACGGAGGTTTTTTGTTGCATTTAGTCTTTGAGTCCTATCTTTTTTGAGATGCCGCCCGCGCGTGCAGTGTCAACTTTTTTGAGAAAGTTGAGGAGCCTACGCCTCTTGGCGATCATTGAGAGGAGTCCTCTCCTGCTATGGACGTCATGTGCGTGCTCTTTCAGATGGTCTGCTAAGCGGGTAATGCGGTTTGTAAGGAGGGCAATCTGCACTTCCGGTGATCCCGTGTCGCCATCGCCTGTTTGGAATTTCT
>JAUYMJ010000019.1 GCA_030698775.1 bacterium | reverse complement strand
ATGGACAGACGGTATAAATTATTCGCCGGAAGGGGTGTACGCAATATCGACGGCTACAATGAATTGTCCGGGTTTCAGGCACTTCCGTATATCGTGATTATTGTTGATGAGCTTGCGGACCTCATGATGTTTGCGCCTGTCGAGGTGGAAGACGCAATCGCCAGAATTGCCCAGATGGCCCGTGCTACAGGCATCCATCTTGTCATAGCAACACAGCGCCCATCGGTAAATGTCATCACAGGCCTTATCAAGGCGAATATTCCGGCACGAATTGCCTTCAACGTGTCTTCGATGATTGATTCCAGGGTTATTTTGGATACACCCGGAGCCGAGAAGTTACTGGGAAGAGGTGACATGCTCTATACCCCACCCGACCAGGCAAAGCCGACCCGTATTCAGGGAGCATTTGTCTCAGAGAAGGAAGTGAAAAAACTTGTTGATTTTCTAAAATCCAAGAATATTCCAATAGAATACACAGAAGAGGTGCTCACCCAGCCGCTTCCTTTGAAAAAAGGAGGCAACACGACGTCATCGGTCGGAGCAGATGGAAAAGATGCACAGCTTGAAGAGGTGATCCGTCTTGTATGCCAGTTCAATACCGCCTCAGCGTCATTTTTGCAGAGAAAAATGTCGATTGGGTACTCAAGGGCAGCGCGTATCTTAGACCAACTTGAGGAATTGGGCATCGTCGGACCGGCCGAAGGTTCAAAGCCAAGAGAAGTACTTGTCCGAAATGCTGAGGAATTTTTGAGCCAGGTGCAAGAGCAGTAACCACAATTTTTAATTTGAAATTTTCAATTTTTATTTAGCTTATTATCCCTCAATTTTTAAATCTGCTGCCTAAATTTCACTGAAAATTTCGAATTGAAAATTGAAAAGTAACGTATGATACGAATTGGACAAAAATTACGGGATGAACGGTTGAGAAGAGGATTATCCCTTGATGATGTTGCGAAAGCGACAAAAATCCGCCAGTCATTTCTGCTAGCAATTGAAAAAGGTGATTACTCAAAGCTCCCATCAAGTGCATACGTACAGGGATTTGTCCGTAATTACGCTGAGTATCTCGGGTTGTCCAAGCGGGAAGTCCTTGCCCTTTTCCGCCGCGAATTTGATGAAGAGAAAGTATTTCGCGTGCTTCCCGAGGGGCTTGTTGCAAGGGATGTTTCAAGGACTCGTTTTCGTATACACCATACTGCCCTGATCGTCGTATTTCTTCTCTTTTTCCTCTCCCTTTTTGTCCTTTTTCAATACAGATATGCACTCATTGATCCACCACTCACCATTGACTCACCAAAAGAAGGTTTGGTGACAGAAAGTAAAGATATCCGTATATCAGGATACACTGACCCTAGTGCAGTCGTGACGGTCAACGGGGACGTTGTGTCTGTTGGAGGTGACGGGTTTTTTACAAAACAACTTTCCCTTTTTCCGGGAGATACGGTGATTGAAATCCGCGCCAAACACCGGCTCGGCAAAGAGGCGCTTGAAACCCGCCGAGTGACGGTGAAAGAATAGATACAAGAAATCGGTCGTTTCTTGTGTAGCCTTGACAGCTCTTTGTGGTTGCGTTAGTATAGTTTCATGATCGATGCTGTCCAGATCATCCTCCTTCTCGTGATTATTACCCTCGCGATTCTTCTGCTTGTTCTTGGGATTCAGGTATTTTTCATTCTTCGTGAAATCAGGCAGACTGTTATGAAGGCAAATAAAGTGCTTGATGATACGGGGGCAATAGCAAGAAGCGTTACCGGTCCGATCTCTTCAGTCGCAACGCTCGTGCAGGGTGTATCGACAGGCGCGGTTGTCGGGAAAGTGGTCAATATGCTCCTTCGTACGTTTATGAAAGATAAAGAGGAGGATCCAGATGGAAAGACAAAATGAAAAACAAAATGGTTTCGGATCGGGGTTTGTTGTCGGCCTTCTTTTCGGCGTTGTCCTCACACTTCTTCTTGTAACCAAAAAAGGCAGGAAACTACTTCATACACTCACTGAGGAAGGTCTTGGTAATGTCAAAGGCCTAAGAGAGCGGCTCAAAGACGCGGATATCGCAATTGATGAGGATTTATACTATGATGATTTAGAGCAAGAGACTTCCTCTCCGGCTCCGGTCAGCGTCAAAGAGCAAAGATCTGAGGAGCCGAAACAAGTCCATAACGGGAATGGAGTGAAGAAGACCGCCAAAAAATTCTTCCGTGGCATCCCCAAGAAAAGCTCCTCTTAGAGGCCGTATTTTTTGATGTTTGCTTCTTGTTCTACTAATGTTTTTGCGTAATGGTTTATCCCCTGTCCGTCGGTGAAGTAGTAGAAGTAGGGTGTATCGGCAGGATTTGCCGCAGCCTGCAGGCTCTCAAGGCCTGGATTTGAGATCGGGGTTGGGGGAAGCCCGGCATTTTTATAGGTATTGTAGGGGGAGATAGTGGCAAGATCCGTTCCGGTGAGGTGGCGTTTCCACCAAGACTTCTGGCTTGGTTGATAGCCAAGCGCGTATTGTACCGTTGCATCAATATCCAATTTCATCCCGATATCAAGCCTATTATGGATGACTGATGAGACAAGCGGCCGGTCTTCATCATGCCTTGCTTCCCGTTCGATTAATGAGGCTATCGTGACAACTGTTTCCTGGGGGAGGCTTCTGGGGTTTCCGACCTGCGCGTATTTCTGGTGAAAGGTACTGGTGAGAAGCGTCACGATGTATCCCCCGCCTGCATCTTTTGGGATAAGGTAGGTATCGGGAAAGAGATAGCCTTCGTTTTGATTTAATTGTGTCCTCCAATCCTCAGCGTAAGAGGGTATTTTCTCTTTGAGAATATCTGCAATCTCATCCGCTCGTTTTCCTTCAGGGATTGTTACCCAAATATCCAAACTGCCTTTTGTTAGAGCATGTGCGATCTCACTTGCCGACATCGAAGGTGAGAGGCGGAAATCCCCTGCCTGGATTTTCGTATCCAGTCCGAGCTGTTTGACAAGCAAGAAGAATATGACCGGATCTTTGATGAGGCCCTGTTTTTTCAGGTTGTTTGTTATGGCCCGAAGGCCGGAACCTTTCTCAATGACAAACACCTGAGGGTTTGTCGATAGTTTATCAACAGGGGCGGTGCCTTGTTGCCACCAGACAAGAAATCCAAAGACGACGAGAAATGCCACCAGCAAAAGGGCTCCAAATTTTTTCATCTGTACATTACAAAAATTTTACCTATCATACTGCGCGCTTTTCATGATTGCAAGTTTCCTGAGGCGTTAATAATACATGATGACAGGAAAGTTTTCAGATGATTCCCTTGCTTCTTTCAAAAGGTATTCTTTCTGTGCGTACATCGTGTAGAGAGGGTCCTGTTTTTCCACTTTCTCGCCAATTTTTTTCTCAAGGTAAATCCCGGATTTTTTTTGGGAAGGGGCACCAAGGATCCTCGCAAGAATTGTTGCGTTTTTGCTGTTGATCATTTTTACCGTTCCTGACTTTTTCGCTTTTACGGCATAGGTATATTTTCCCGGCTTTAAGCTCTCACTATCGATATGGGAACTGCCCCCCTGTGCCTTGATGATTTCTTTCATTTTCGTAAAGGCTTCACCTGAGTGGAGGATGTTTGTTGCCCAACCATAGCAATTTCCGAAATTTTTCTTCACCTGGTTTTTTAACGTGTGGGAGGAATTTTCAAGACAGAGCTCGAGAAGGTTGCTGGCAAGGTTTAACGCACGTACTTCAAGATCTAATGGCCTCCTGGGCTTTTGCTGTAGGACCCGGAGTGCTTCTCTTGCCTCAAGAACCGGTCCCAACCCTCTCCCTGACGGTTGATCGGTTTTATGGATCAAACAGCGGATGTGCATAGAGAACCGTTTTGCAAGAAGAATAAATTTTTCTCTAATAAGCTCAGCATCTTTGAGGCTATGGACTTTGACCGACTGGCCGTAGGGGATGTCAATCACTATATGGTTTGATCCGAACGCCACTTTTTTGGCCATAATAGAAACGAGGATTTTGTCGTAGCTTTCAAATAGAAGCGGTTCTTCAACACGTATGATTTCATCATCTGCCGGTGCGATATTGAAACTTCCTCCCCAAACAATACACCCGTTCGTCTTTTCGACAATATCGTAAATTTTTTCTTTATCAAACTCCACCGGTGCGAGCACCTCCATAACATCAGCCGTCCCGCCGGGTGTCGTAATTGCCCGGCTTGAGCTTTTGGGAATAGTAAAACCAGCTGATGCAATAATCGGCACAACGATGAGCGTCGTCCGTGTACCGGGAACACCGCCTATCGAGTGCTTATCGGCAACGATGCCTTTGAAGTGAAGTTTTTCCCCGGTTTCAACCATCGCTTTTGTAAGAAAGTACAACTCCTGGTCGGTAAATCCTTTCGAGTAGCTTGAGGCAGTAAAATAGGTCGTCAGGACGTCGCCGAGTTTTTTCGTGGCGATGGCATCCATAATCGAATAGATTTCTTTATAGGAGAGTTTTTTTCCGACGAGCCGTTTTCGAATTGCGTCGAGGGCTTCATTTGCGTGTTTTTTTTCTTCCATTCTAGTTATACACGTCCGCGGATTTGTGCAATTGAGCGTGAGACGACAACCTTGAAAAGGTGGAAAATAAAATAAAGGATGGCATCGATGATACGTTTCATCGTCGGCCAGATTTTTTTAAGAATGACCATGACCGGACCTGGTTGCTTCATATTATTTCTAATCAGACAATACTGCCTTGACAACGAGCCGCTCCCATGTCGTACCGGGAGGGGTGCAGGTGATCAAAGTCAGATAGCTCTGGTTGTATGTCTGCATCAACGGAGCAAAATCGCTTGGTGAAACTATCGCAATCGCCGTCACTTTATAGGTATATTCAGCTCCGTCGACAGTCGCTATTATACTGTCGCCTTTTTTGATCGTGTGCAGTTTCGCAAAAATTGTTTTGTAGTTACTTTGTTCAAACAGCTGTGGGAGCGTTGAGTGGCCAAAAATAACAGCGTTGCCTTTATCAGGTGGAACAGCGGTTCCGCCGTAGTTTACCAGGTGACGACCAACATTGTAGTCCTGTGTTGAAACGGTTGCATTTTTGATGCCGATTGACGGGACACTGAGAAGATAGTTTTTTACCCTGGGTGTTGCGGGATTTATTTCAAACGACGGAAACCACTGTTTCGCATCAGTATAATCAACTTGCTCAACAGAATTGATCGTTGCAGCGAGAATATTTTTTATCCGTTCGGTCGTCAGTACTTTTATTGCCGGGATAGGAGTCGTTACCGTTTGCGAGGCATACACGCGTTCCATGAGCATATATGAGGTTGCAACAGGGAAACTGAAATAAACGAGGACAGAGAGTCCGAAAAGACAAAGAGCGAGTCCGAAGTATCTCGCATACTTCCGAATCGGTTGGATATGTGATTTTGTGTAGTAGTACTTATTCATTGGTTGTAATTTCTATTGTGATATTTCCCTTTTGACGAGGGAGAATTTCAGGAAGGAGCGGCAATGGCGGAAAGAGTGTAATTTGGACATCTTCGACCTGGGGATAACGCATCAGTGTCTCACGGGTTTTCGCAAACGATGCTCCGGCAAGTGTCTCAGAAAGTGACACAGTATCAATTTTTGGCAAGAGGCTTGCCTTCATCGATAATGATGCTTTGACCGATGAACTATCTTTTTGGTCAACATTTTTTATCGTATTTTGTATATCCTTGTCCGCAACGGTAAGGTTGGGGTCGAATTTATCTTTTATAAACGCTTTGGTAAATTCGAGAAGGTCGTTATTGTCATAGGAGATTGCAGCAAACGTTACCGACGACTTTAGTGATACTGTTTTTGCTTCCTCGGCTACGTTGTCACTAAAGTCTTTTTTCGATGGCTTAAAATCCGGTATCACCGTCAGGAGCGTTTCATCCGCAGTGATCTTTTCCGAAAGCGTGTCCCTCGCCTTTGCTATGAGCGATTTCGGAAGTGCAGAGGTGAGTTTGTCGATATCCGCCTGTGCGACGACCGTAATATTTTTCTTTGATCCTCCTGAAAATGCCTGCTCATTTTTTGCCGCGAGCGAACTGTTTCCGCCAACCGAAAACTTTATGTTTGACGGCAAGTTGTATTCACTCCCGATTTGCTTTGCTGTCACGCCGACCTCTGAGGTACCCGATTTGATTCCTGAGAAGATATCACCGGTTGCCGATGCGATCGTCACGTCTTTATCAAGCGTGAAATCCAGGCTATTTGTTGAAGTGATGACTGTTCCCTGCTGGATTTGTTTTTTATTGTCCGAACTGTTGAAGAGCGTCACTGTCCCTTTTGCTTTCGTTCCCGTTTCTTTCTTTCCTGTTGCTTGGGTGCTTGTGTTGCCAGAGAGTGAAATTGATGTTGTTTTTGCGTGGATGGTATTGCTGTCGAAATCACTGTCGTTTTCAGTTGAGAACACAACATCGGCATTCTGGTCAACACCTTTGGGAGAGACGACAACAGTAACGTTCGCATGCAGCAGGAAAATATACGCTGCTAACAATCCAAAAAGCAGTAACAGGACGACTGGGATCAGGACAAGGAAAAATCTGTTTTGCGGTACTCTCGGAACGTGAAGAAGTCCAAGAAGCGACTGTGGGATTTTTGGGAGACGGCTGAAAAAAGAAGCGCCCGTCTCGTCTGTAGTGTCTCTCGGAGTCGTGTGCATGTCAAACGTTTCCTCTTTGGGAGGGAGCTGTACGTTTGCATTTTCTTTGTAGGGAGAATTGATGGTAAAAGCATGAGTTTGATGGGAAGAAATATCTTCGGTTGTTTTTTCCGATACTTCCTCTTCCTCA
>JAUYMJ010000082.1 GCA_030698775.1 bacterium | reverse complement strand
CACCCATTCTGTAATCCATGCAGGGTCCTCAAGATCGTCCGTGGGTTTTTGGTTTTTAGGAAGAACACCGAGCATGTTTGCCATCACATCATATTTCAGTCGTCCGACCGCGCGGTTTTTTGCAGTTCCGGGATCAAATTCTGCGTCTTTTCTGTGTAACGCCTGAATAAACTCAGGGAACGGAACATCATCTGATAATTGAAGGACACCTGACCGTTTATAGCGCCTAATGACAGCGTCAGCGACGCTTTCTTCTTTCCTGAGCAACGTTTTTTTCCGATGTGTTTCTTTGCCGGCCATGTGAGCGGAATTATACCATTTTGTGGAGGAAAAAGAAACTATAAGCCTATCACTCAGTAATCCACTATCGTCCTCTGGAAGAAGATTTTGGGGCGAACCAGTAATAGTAAACGACCGGGATGAAAAACAGCATGATCGTGCCTGAGAATGCAAGCCCCGAGATGATGGCACCCCCCAGTCCCTGCCAGAGAGGGTCTGAGAGTGTGATCGGAATAAGCCCGATGATTGCGGTGAATGAAGTGAGTGCTATAGCCTCAAGCCTGCTTGATGATCCGTCGACAACAGCATCGATAAACGGCATGCCTGCATCTTCATTTTGCTTTATTTTGTCAACGATGAGGATCGAGTTTTTGACGACGATACCGAAAAGCGCTAAGACACCGATAAGCGCCGGGAATGACAACGGTGTTCCGGTGAGTGCAAAAATGATAAATACCCCGGATATGGAAAGTGGGATAACGAGCATGACAATGAGCGCTTTCCGAAATGACGAAAACTGCAATACCATCGTGACGATAATAAGCAGGAATGACAGTAACATCGCCTCAAGAATTGACGTGACGGAGTTATTGTTCTCTTCATTGACTCCCCCTGTCTTCCAGGTATACCCTTCTGGAAGATTAAGTCCGTTATCCGCATACTCTTCGAGCTTCTTCCCGATGTCACCTGATGAATAGCCTTTTGCAACACCCGCGGTGACGGAAATTGTCCGTTTTCCGTCTTCTCTCGTGATAAGAGTCGGGTTTGTAGCGACTCTCAGCGTGCCCAAATCGGTGAGTGTCACCTGTCCGTTTTGCGTCGGAATACGAATACTCGTCAGCGTTTCAGGGACCGGAATTCCCTGCTCCATCCGAAGTGTAATATCTTTCTCAACGTTTTTTGCATCGGGAAGCTTTATCGTCTTCGGGCTGAATCCGCTCGCGTAAAACCTGAGCCAGAACCCAAGCGTATCAAGCGTCATGTTACGTGCGGCCAGTTTTGCCATATCCGGTGTGAAGACAAGTTTGGCAGTCCCCGGTTTTACCGATTTATCGACATTGGTCACGCCGGGAAATGATGCGAGTTGTTTTTGCAGCTTGTCAGTATACGTGTTGAGGACGGTTAAGTCATCCCCGAAAAGCTTAATCTGTATATCTGCACCAGCCGGTGGGCCACCTGAGATTTCGACGACCGAGAGCCTGCCTTGGTCAAAATTGATAAATTGGTTCCGAAGCGTAGTTGCAATATCGATTGAAGATGTATGCCGTTTTCCATGCTCGATGAGGCGCATGGTAATAAGCGCGTTATTTGACGCGGACCCTTGTGACCCACCGTTTTCGCCTATTCCACGTCCTACCTCAACTGTCGTAAAGACTGACTCTTTATACATACGGATCGATTCGGCTATTGAGAGTGCAGCTTTTTGTGTGGTCGCAGCATTTGTTCCCGGTGGCATCTCGAGTGAAAGATAGAGGAAATCCTGGTCGGATTTCGGGAAGAACTCATTTTTCACAAATCCAAGAGGCAAGAGAATGTATGAAAAAAGCGAGAAAAGGATGACCATGATAATTGCTCTTTTCCTGTTTGCCGAGGACGTCAGGATTCTGTAAATGAGGTTATGGTACTTGTTACTTATCCTGCCGAAATGGATGATGCCGTCATCGACGTATTTGGGCATCTCCCTGACTACCACATTTGTCCGTTTGGCTTTTTCATATGCAAGGCTTGATTTCTTCACAATTGACAGCCTTACGCTCTGGGTTACAAAGAGAAACGCTGCTGCCGCAAGGACTTCAAGTGGGAAAAGAGGTCCTTTGGGAAGGATTGCAAAAAGGACAGCCGCCAGTCCGAGAATGAGGATGATTTTCAGAAGCGTAATGACACGTTTTGGTAGGTTTGGCGAGAGTAAAATGATAATCGTCGGGAGGGTTATAAACATCGCGACGAAAAATGATGCGATAAGTGTTGACGAGACGACGATCGGGATACTCTTGATGAATTCACCGATAATCCCGGTTGACAAAAGAAGCGGCAAAAATGCCCAGACTGTTGTGATCGTCGTCGTAAAAATAGCGACCAGGAAATCTCTCCAAACGAGAAGTCCTGTCTGGATAGGGGTGAATTTCCCCGTCCTGAAATACGCGGTCATTGCCGATATGACGACAATCGTGTCATCAACCAAAAGCCCAAGCGCCAAAAGGAGCGAAAACATCGAGAGGAAGTTTAAAGTTATCCCTGTTCCCTGCATGACTGAGAAGGTAATAAGGAATGTGAGAGGTGCCGACACAACAGCAACGATTGCCTGGCGCAGTCCGAGGAATATGAAAAGGACGATGAAAATAAGGACACTGATGATGGCAAAATCGCGCAGTAATTCGCCGAATTGACGGTCTATCTCATCTGCCGTATTCTGGATACTCTCAAGCGTAAACTGCTCACTATACGGCTTCGTCAGCGCAGCGGCCTCTTTCTGCGCATCCCCAGCCGCTTTATCGATGTTTGCCGTACTTGTCTTGAAGACATAGAATGTGACCGCTGGGCGCGGTCCGCTTTCAGGCGTTGCGACGTAGGAGAGAAGCTGCCCTGGTTTTGTAATTTCCTGGACTGTTGCGATATTCCCAAGGGATACGGTAGAACCGCTGAGGTTTAGTTTGAGCGACCTGATATCTTCAACCGTTGTTACCTGCTGGTCAATGGTGAGGGAGTACGATCCGGACCCTGTCTCAACTGCGCCTGCTGGGTATGATGCGGTTGCTGTTGTGATCAGGCCGGCAAACTGCATGGGATTTAGGCCATAGGTACTGATCGCTTCAGGTTTCAGGACGATTTGGACTTCCTGTGTATCAAGCCCGGATGTGTCGACTTTCTCAATTGAGGGAAGGTCTTTGAGTTTATCTTTCAGTGTTTGTGAAAACCGCATCAGGCTTGCCGTGTCCCCTTTTGTCGAGAGGGAAAATGTCCAGACAGGTTGGTTTTCAAAATCAAGCTTCTGGGCTTTTGGCGTTTTTGCATTTTCCGGAAGTGTCGCCGTGTCTATCGCCGACTGGACATCTGACCGTGCTTTGTCGGGGTCGACGCCTGAGTTAAACTCTATTTGGAGTATGGAGACGGAGTCTCTTGATGAGGATGCAACCGTTTTTACCTGGTCAAGCCCCAGAACGGTGTCTTCCAGGGGGACGGTTAGAAGCGACTCGACATCTTGTGGTCCCGCACCTGGAAGGACGGTTGAGACGAGAACAATCGGAATTTTTATTTCGGGGTTTAAACGCTTGGGAAGTGTCAGGTAGCTTGTGAGTCCGATGCCTAGGATGGTGATGAGGAGGAGTACTAAAAGGCGGGGGTTGGTCAGGTATTTCGCGATAAGCGAACCTTCAAGTTTCGGATCAAATGTGAGTTGTTTGAGATACGATATTTGCTTCATACATATGCGTCTTCAGATGTGTAATCAGTTGACACGGACAGTATCGTTTTCCACGACATTTCGGGTGAGGATAATCGTATCCCCGCTTTTAAGTCCTGATGTGACACGGACGTATCTGCCGAAGACATCCCCAAGCTGCACGTTTCGTGCCCTTGCCTTGCCGTCTGAATTGATATAGACAAATGATTCACTTTGCGTCTGGTAGATACTATCTAAGGGAACGAATGCGACTGTTCCATCAGGGGAGTTGGTATCTTCCCCAAACCCGACCGGCACGTTGACGACAACGCTTTGTCCATCAGTAAGCTGTTTTTCGTATGCCAACGGGATTGTGTATTTGATGCTGTAGAGTTGCCCGTCGGTTGCGTCTGTTGAGACAAACGTTGGTGTAAGCGTGACGGTTTTGTTCCCTATTTTTATCTCACTTGGAGTTTGTAATGAAATCCCTGCCGCAATTGCGTAGGGTATCTCTGCAACAGCGGTTACTTCGTGGTCATGTTGTGAAACAATTGCAATTGGCGTACCGGGATTTACCGTTTGGCCGGGCCTAACAAAAATCCGCTCGACAGTCCCTGAGAACGGAGAGCTTGGTTTCATAAGCGAAGCGTTAATTCCGGCAAGTGCAGCTTGCAGCCTACTTGTTTCTTTTTGTAAGTCAAGCGCTTTTTCCTGCAGGTCGAGTTGCTTTAAGGCTGAGTCTTTCTGTAAATCGGCCAGTTTATTTGGTGCTTTATTTACGTCTGATTGCTGCTCAAGAGAACGCAACTGTGCACGTGCCTGCACAACCCCTGCGAGGAGTTGTGAACGCTGTGTCTGAAGCGGATTTGTGAACTGTGTATCCTGTGGGTCAGACGGTGTATTGCCGATTGACTGGTTTGCGAGTGAAAGCATATTCTCGCTATAGCGAAGCAGCTCAGACGTATCACCTATCGCGCGTTGTGCGATTTGTCGCATCTGGTCTGCGTTTTCTCTGCTTTCGGTTGTGAGCTGGCGCTGCGTTGCGATGATGCCTTTTTGCGTATCATATGTGTCGAGGATGTTTTTGTATTGATTTTGTGCGATTTGTGCCTGGATCGCCGGTGCGTTTGCCCCAGAGTATGTACTCGATAGGCCTACAACTGCTGTCCCCTTGCCGACTTCTTGTCCTTCGTTTGCGTAGACACGGTCAACAATACCTGATGTTTGGGCTAGGATTTTTACGACGCCGTATTTTGCAACTGTCGCCTGTACCGAAACTGTCGGGGAACGTCCGATTGTGTATGTCTGTACTGATTTTACGAGGTCAGGCTTTTTCTCAACCGGTCTATTAAGGGAGCGAAGCACGCTTCCGAGCACAATGAGGAGAAAAAGTACCCCAAGTGCAGTAAAAAAACTCGTAAAGGGTCGCTTTTGTAAAAAGAGCACTGTTTTCCTATACGGGAATTTTCTCCTGAGGGCACTGAAGCGGGAGCCAACCTTCTTCGTCAAAGCAAAATACTGTGCGTATCGTGTCATAGTACGAGGCTGTTGTGGGGCAGGGGCAACAAGCAGTCACTTGAGCAGACTGCTATTATACGCTAAACGTAATTGGCTGTCAACGAAAAATAAGGATTTTAGGGGGTAGTTGTTGGTGGAACAGTTGCAGTTGGTGTTGCTTCAATAGTTGGAACTGCGGTTGTCGGACTGGACGGTATACTTGACTGCCTAAGCATATGTAACACATCTTTTGCAGCGTTAAAAGCATCAACAATGTCTTTTCTGGCTGCTGTCAGATACGACCTAGCTGTTTTCAGTCCCGAGATATTTCCGGGGTATCCGGTGGGCGTAAGTGCCGATACGGTCGATATGGCATTATTGATCTGCGTGTTTGCGTCTGTAATTTTTGCCTGCATCGTAGCGAGAGCAGTCTTCATCTGCGTCGTATCGACACCTGCGACCGTTGCCGAGTCAACCCGCTCATTTAATTCTGTATACGCTGAACTGAGTTTCTCCGTTGCCGTAAGCATCGATTCGGCTGCGGTGATGATATGGATTTTCGGGATCAGCAACGCGTAAATCCTGTAGGACGTAATGATAGATTTCACGTCGGTCCTAAGCGTATCGATGTCGGTATCCGCCTGGATTTTCGTTTTTAAGTTTGTGAGGTTTGTAATCTCGGTTTGGACCTGTGTCGTAAGTGTCGCCTTCTGTGCGTCGGAAAGTTTTTTTATGTTTGAAATTCTGGTAATAAGCCGGTTCATTGCTTCAAGCCTGCGGTCAATCTCTTTGATTGCCCGGTTTTGTAAATTCTGCATCACCGTTTCCTGACTTTCGGCTTTCCGTTCTGCAGCTTTTGAAGCTGCCGTTTCTTTCCTCCCTGCGGCTTGTGTGAGGATTGCGCTTTTTCTTATGGCTGCCTGTGTCAGCACAGGGTTAGAAGAACCCGACGATGTTGTCTGTGCAACCGCTACAGAAAGAGGTAAAAAAGTCGAGAGGGCGATGCTCAGTGCAATAAGTTTCTTCATAATTTTATTGAAGGTCCGGTGGTGTCGCGGAGAGTCCCTGGTCAGCCATAGATGCTTCTTTATCGATATTTTTCAGTTCGTTTTCAATAGCCCCCAAATCCTGTTCAACGACGTCACTTGGTGTCGGCGTGAGAGAGGGCGCACTTGGTGTGGGTTTTTTCATGACTGTTTTTGATGCCGCTTCCTGTTGCGTTTGCGTGTTAAACGATTCCTGCGTCATCGCATAGACGCCAAGTACAACGAGCATAACGGAAATACCTGCAGCAGCAACGGCGATCGTTTTTTTATTGCTTCCTTTCGGCATGGAACCTCCGGACGTCTTGTGCTCTTGGGGGTCAGTCGGTGGAGGTGTTGGGGGCTGTGGCGGCGGCATAGGGTCAGTTGACGGCTGTGGTGTTGACGGTATCACAGGGGTTTGAGGTACTACGGGTACGGGCGGCGTAGTCGGTTGAGAAGGAGGCAGCGGCGTTACTGGTTCTGGGGGTTTTGGCATGTCCGGTACGGGTTGTGGAGGGGTTTGGGGTTGTGGTGTGTCTGTGTTTGGGGTTTGCGGGTTTTGATCCATAGAAATACTGTAACCAATTTATTGTTTGGATGTCAAGTATCATGCCAGGACAAAGAGGTAGTAGAAAATGCTGAGGAGTATGCGGTATACCCCAAACGGCGTAAATGTTTGTGTTTTCACAAATGTGAGAAGCCATTTCATAGTAAGAAGTGCTACAAAAAATGCAACAACAAACCCTACACCAAGAAGAAACATGTTGTCACCCGAAAATGATGAGTACGACCCGTAGAGGTCAAGTGCCGATGCGCCGGCCATCGTCGGAAACGCGAGAAGAAACGAAAACTCGACAGCAGACCTTCGTGTGAGCCCGACGTACATACCCCCCAAAATCGTCGCCGCTGCCCGCGAGACACCCGGGATAACAGAGACCGACTGGCAAAGGCCAATGAGTAGGGCCTGTTTTCTTGTGACGTTTTCCACAGACTGTGTGTGGCTTTTGAGAGAGGTGTATCTCTTTTCAAGGATAAGTATCGCAATACCGCCGAGTAAAAGCATGAGAAGTGTGATGTACGGATTCCCCAAAAGAGCCGTCTTAATAATTTTATAAAACACTAGGCCGACGACCATACTTGGGAAGAAGGCGGTCAAAAGGCTCTTCCAGATATGGAAGTTTCTTGTTAAAAGCCTGAAGTAAAGGGCGGCAACCGCAAGTATTGCGCCGAGCTGGATCGTGATCTCAAAGCTTTTCACAAAATCAGTTTGTTGTATATGAAGAAGCGTTGCGACAAGCACTAGATGTCCTGTTGAAGATATCGGTAAAAATTCAGTAACCCCCTCAACGATTGCGAGGATAACCGCCTGGTAGAGAGTCATGTTCCTTATGCTACACTATATTATTGGTTTTTTCAGCATGAAATCTCTGCTTTGGACAGTATCGGTCATCACGCTTTTTCTGACACTGCTTTTTGTAGGGGTGTGGACATTTTCACCGTCTTTTTTTCAGGAAAAGAGAGATATCGTCTCCCCTATTCCCTCGTATCTCACACTCGTCGACAATGACCAGGTAAGGCTTCTTGATTTTTGGAGGCCGCTTCTTAAAACATTTGCCTCAGAAGATGAGCTTGAGATAACCGGTAAGTCCGCACTTGTTTTTGACCTGGCGTCCGAAAAGACACTCTACGAGAAGGATCCAACACTTCGTCTGCCGATGGCATCGCTGACGAAAATTATGACTGCTATCGTCGCGCTTGAAAACCCCAAGGATGACGACCTATACAAAGTGTCGGATTCGGATCTTGTCGGGGAGGATAGCATGGGGGTAACTGCCGGTGAAGAACTTACTCTTGAGGAGTTGCTATACGGGCTTATGCTGCCATCAGGCAATGATGCTGCCGAGGTGCTTGCGAGCAATTTTTCAGGCGGACGGGTTGCATTTATACAGGCGATGAGCAGGAAAGCGAGGGCTTTGGACCTGACGGATACGAATTTCACCAACCCCTCAGGCTTACAAGGCGATGGGGACCAATATACAACCGCATCGGATCTGCTTGTTATCACAAAGTATGCGCTTGAAAACTTTCCTACGTTTCGAAAAGTGGTTTCGACGTTCTCGCAAACCCTTCCCGGAACAAACACCCATAAGCCTTTCTATCTGGAAAATGAAACGAACCTCCTCACGTCATACCCGGGTGTGAAAGGAGTAAAAACGGGCTATACGCCTGAGGCAGGCCTGTGTCTGGTGACCTACCTTGAATACAAAGACCACAAGATAATCGGCATTCTCTTGAATAGCTCAAACCGCAGGCAAGAAATGAAGGAAATGCTTGATTACGGTTTGAAACAACTAGGTGTCACCCCGCCCCGTCATGACTGATTTTGTTGAATAACCACCGGATTTACAGTAGAATACACTAGCCTTGCCGAGGTGGCGGAATTGGTAGACGCCCGGGACTTAAGATCCCGTGTCCTTTACCGGACGTGCGGGTTCGATTCCCGCTCTCGGCACAATTATAATCAACGGGGAGTAGCTCAGTTGGCTAGAGCGCGTCGTTTGGGACGATGAGGCCGGAGGTTCAAGTCCTCTCTCCCCGACATAAGTACAATTGCAATGGCGGAGAATCGTGAGTGACTTGGAGGCCGGATCCTGCGGCAAGTCCTCTCTCCCCGACACATTCGCTCTGCTCAGTGTAAACAGATGCAAGTTTAACTGAGGAACGAAGTGGCAAAACTGCGGGCGTAGTTCAGTGGTAGAACGCTAGCTTTCCAAGCTGGATGTCGTGGGTTCGAGTCCCATCGCCCGCTCTTAATGCAAAATTTGAACTCTGGGAGTTAATTAGCTTCAAATAAGAGTGTAATGTGCTCATTTTGTGATCTTCAACTTCGTGCCTAGATTTTTTAACAGGCGGATGGGAATCGAACTTTTGATCTGTATATGGAACATCTGCATATTCTTCCTGAGGAAGAGCAAAGAAAACAATTTGCCCAAATTATCGCTGCTATTTGTAAAGAGTCTGGCGTACCTCTTAGTCAAGCAGTTATCAAAGCTCTAGCGGCAGTTGATCGACGAAATTTTATCCCCCTAAATGAATTTGATAATCGTTTTAAAGATCAGGTCATACCCCCAAATATTACTATGCCTTCTATCATGGCGAAAATGCTGGAGTTAGCTCTCGGGCAGAGCCGAGGAAAAGCATTAGAAGTGGGAACAAGATCGGGTTTGAATGCCGCGTATATGTCATATATTTTTGATGAGGTTTTTACCATAGAGAGGAATTCACCGGACATCAAGTCAGCAAGAGAAAGTTTGCGAAAAGAGGGGAGAACGAATGTTACGGTTTTTCAGGGTGACGGATTAAAAGGACTTCCACAGCAGGCACCTTTTGACGCGATTATCGTGACAGGTGGATTAACGGCTCCTCCCGAAACTCTATTAGGTCAGTTGTCTCCAACCGGAAGATTGGTGGCACCCATTGGTGAAGATCGTTATGGAAAAGTGATCCATGTATTTCAGCAAGGCATAAGCGAGCCGATTGTAACTGACATACAACTTTCAATTATTCCGATCGTCAGTCCAGAGCAAGGTGGTTGGCACGAATCAACTTTACATCTCCGCCTCTAGATCTTGAAACACTTCCATCATGTTGCTAAAATGAGCGAGCGTCTCAAGCAAAAACGGTTCAATATAATTTGCATTGAGCGCTCTCTTCTTTGCTATACTAGATTATACGGCGACAATAGGTCGCCTCAATTTGTTTATGCAACCGACAGATAACTACCGGAAATACCGGGCACGAAATCCTCTCCAGCACCAGCTTATCGAGAGCTTCCTCAGGACTGTTGTTCGTCAGTCAAGAATCGTCCACCCGAAATCGATTCTTGAGGCGGGGTGTGGTGAAGGGTTTATTTTGGAACGCCTGTATAAGGCAAATATAGGTGAAAAACTAGTCGGAATTGATTTTTCAGATAGGGCGATTGCTCTTGCTAAAAAAGAAAGACCACATCTTGATATAAGGAAGGGCGATATTTATAATATTCCGTTTAAAGATAATTCGTTTGACCTTGTGATTTGTTGTGAGGTGCTTGAGCACTTGGAACGCCCGGAAAACGCCCTCTCAGAACTTGCCCGTGTAAGCAAGAGCTATGTGATTCTCTCTGTGCCGAATGAGCCTTTTTTCATGATTGCAAATTTCCTGCGCGGAAAAAACCTGACGCGTTTTGGTAACGACATTGAGCACATCAATCACTGGAGCGGTGATGCATTTGAGAAATTCGTAGGCCAGAAATTCAGCGTGTTTACCCGCAAACACCCATTTCCCTGGACAATACTCGTTGGGGAAAAAAGAACCTGATATTATTTTTCTTTGTCGAATTTCTTTTCCAGGCTCGTGTACAAAACGATAATAAACGATAAGAATGGAATTGAGAGTAATGCCCCCAGAATACCCATAATATTTGCCCCAACCATCACTCCAAGTATCACGATAACAGGGTTAAGACCAACTGCACGTTGCATAATTTTTGGGACGATGAGGTTGTTTTCAAGCGTTTGGATAATCACGTATGTTATTGCGACAAGGATGGCAAGTGACGGGGAGATCGTTAAAGCCACGATGACAGCCGGAACAGCAGCTATTGTTGGCCCAAGCGTTGGAATTGCTTCAAGCATCCCTGCCAGAACGGCAAGCGGCAGTGCATAGGGTAGGCCCAGCACAGATAATGCGACGAATGTCATAAGCCCGATTACAACCCCGAGTGTGAGTTGGCCCCGAAACCATCTCCCGAGCTTATCATCAACTTGGCTCAGGATTTCAAAAATATCCTCCCTGTCTTTTCTCGGGAAGAAATCCGCAATCGTGTGTTTCAGCTTGTCATGATACAGGAGAAGATAAAATGCTACGATGAGGACGGCGACAATTGAAAATACGCCCCCAAATACAGCAGTCGTTACTGCAAATGCATTTTTCCCGAGGTTACTTGCCTCAGATGACAGCGCGTTTTGGATCTGGTTAGCGTCGATACTAAACCCAAGCGTCCTCCCCGCCTTGTCGACAAAATCCGGAAGGTTATTCAAAAGCGATTGGACTTGCGAAAGTGCAAAAGGGATGATCGGGAAGATCAAGATGAAGAGAACAAGAAGCGTCGTCAGATATGGAATGAGTACTGAGATAAGCCGGGGGACTCCCTTGCTCCGAAAGAAAAGAACAATCGGCATGAGTGAAGCCATAATAATGTAGGAGATAAACAGAGCAGTTAAGATATCACGAAGCTGGAACACGAGCCAACCCACGATGACAATGAGAAAAACCGTAAGTAGTTGGTGACGAAAAATATACGAAAACAGTTTATATACCATACGCCTTATCTCACTATATTCATTGGTAGCGTGCTTGTCAATAATTGGCTCATTTGCGCTTAGATACCCAAATTGCTAAAATTCAAGAAGCAATTATGAATTCTATTCTCTGAATTCTAGATTGTCTTACGCGCCTGTAGCTCAGCTGGATAGAGCAGGTCGGTTCTAACGACTCGGTCGGGGGTTCGAGTCCCTCCAGGCGTACTCAATGAATACCCGTCATTATGGAAGACAAACAAACCGGCAATATCGATTCATCTCATGACTCCAACGTTCCACCGAAAAAAACGAGGCGCATCCATATATTTGTTGGGGTTCTAGTGTGTATGATTTTACTCCTTGTTGCCGCAACGTATGCAATTTCCCGTACGTTTCAGTTACCGGGTGAAAAAGTGATGAAGGGCCTCTCTGTGCCCTCCCCGACCGAAACAGCGACTTCCTCCCGGTTTGCTGAGGTTTCCCAATGGAAGCAACCAATATGGTATCTGGCAAGGGACACCCAAGGGAACCTTGTACTTGGACGGCTTGAAGGTAATAACGAGGCAACTATTGCACAAAATAAAGGGAAAATCCTTGGGGACCCGTCTTTCCAGGCCATATCAAAATCCGGAAAATATTTAGTCTATATCCAGCTCCCGGACGAAGTGATAGCAGACTTTCAAAAAAATCCGCCATATGAATACTACGGCTCATCAGATTATGACCTTCACCTGGTAACTATTTCCAGAGAAGAGATATCGGATAAAATCATCGACACAAAAGTAGCCTCACTTCTAGAGCCAGGCGTTTTTGCATTCGACAAGGACGAAAAGGGCGTTTTCTACCCGAAATATGAAAACAAAGACGTCACGTATTATTACGATTTTCAATCAGGCATAGGTGTAGCAACAGAGCTCCCCGGCTATTTGAAACCAACTGTCATCACGTCTCCTTCTTACCGTACTTACGCATCACTCGCTGTACACCCGCGCAATCCCTCTGACACGAAAATTAATAATGTCTATGACCTCAATTTTTACTCGATAGACGGGAAAAATGAAGCACCTCTCTATAAATCATTCATATCGGGCGAGCAATCACTTCTCTTCCCGACCGAAGACTCGCTTTTTTTGGCGAGAGAAGATTATGTCGATGGGCCTGACAGTGTTTGCTATATAGAAATGGTTACTGTGAAAACCAAACAGGTAACACAGCTTGCGAAAAAGGATTGTCCGCCCGGGTTTAATGAAACTAATTTTCATGATCTCTCGCTCTCGCCTGATGGGACGTTTCTCGTCGCCGAGTATTCGGAGCAAGGTCCCACAAACCAGAACGGCACTGCTAACTTTTTCATGTACAACGTATTGACAAAGCAAACGAAGACATTAGGGGATATCATAGGTTTATACGGTACATATTTTTGGATATCACCGAAAGAATTTCTCGCAAATGTGGGGAGGGAATCTGGCAAAGTAGTAAAAATAAACATCGAAACTGGACAAATATCAGACGCAGAGGAGTTTAAAGACAGGACCATCCTCGCAGTTTTTTAACGGTATTTTTTTGATTTCTTCCCCCTAAATCGATATAATATTCCGACTTGGTGGATGTAGCTCAACAGTAGAGCATCAGGTTGTGGACCTGAAGGTCGCGGGGGCAGCACCCGTCTTCCACCCACTTCAATCGTAGCTTAGCCCTAGTTTTTTTAGCCTCGAGTTACTGCAGTAAATCTTGCACAATCAGTCCTACTTTGAACCTTTGGTATAATATCTCTATGTCGGCAATCCGCTTTCGTGCTCCCCTGTTTAAAATCGGTGCATGGACTATTCTCAGGTTACCTGAAAGTGCCTCCGCAAAACTTCCGTCAAGAGGTATGACAATGGTTAAAGGTACTATCAACCTGCCTGCCGGCAAGGCAGGTGGCGCTCATTTTAAAGCCTTGCTCGAGCCGGATGGAAGGTATGGACCAGGGCTAAGACCGAGCCACTGGTTTAGACCTGACAAAGAGTTGCTTGATGAGGCTCACGCTGCTGCAGGCGATACAGTACAAGTTTCGCTTGAACCGACCAAAGATTGGATTGAGCCTGATGTTCCAGCGGATTTAAAGAAAGCTCTCGTCGCGTCTCAAAAGGCAAAAGCTTTGTGGATGGATATCACCCCAAACGCACGCTGGGATTGGATTCGTTGGATACGCGCTGTCAAAAC